>JAFGML010000030.1 GCA_016927555.1 Thermoplasmatota archaeon | reverse complement strand
GACGGCTACCCTGCGTTTACGCTAGGGGTACTGGACTATCTCAACCGCACCAACTCCTCTGTCTCTCTCAACCTCTTTTTCTTTTCCATGGCAATGCTCTGTCTGCTTGGTATCGGCCTCCTCTTTCGAACCATCACAAGAACCACGATCCTGTGGGTGCTGCTGCTCACTGGTCTGCTTGCTTGTGCCGTTGCAGCCCCTCTGTTCACAGCACTCACCACCATGACGTATCCAGCACCAAGCCCTCACACAGACTACACACAGGTGTGTTTTAAACAGGAGCACTCCCGCTTCAATATCTCTGTCAAACCCAGCGCTATACAAGTCAGTCTTGACGAGAACTACGGCACGTTCTACGTGTGGACGCAACGGCTCGGGTGCGTTCCTTCCATGGTCTCCACATTTGATGAAGCGGTAGAACAGGGTGATATCATCGTAATCATCAACCCAACCTGCTCGTTCACCGAACAGGAAACCGCAAGGATCACTACCTACCTTGAATCAGGCGGCAAGCTCCTGCTTCTGGACAGCATCATGAACACCAAGTCTACGGCTAATGAGCTCACCAGTACCTATGGGATTTGGATTTCCACCACAGCAGAGGATCAACCTCTCATCCCGATGCTGGACAACCAAACGTCTCTACAGGCATCGATTGGAAATATCACCGCACCATACCTCACTATCACTGGTGGGACCCCGCTGCTCAGGGGTGCGAACAATTCGACCTTCGCAAGCGTGGTGCACATCGTGAATGACACCACCGGACGACAGGGGATGCTGCTGGTGGTGGTTGATGCGTACACGTTTAGCGACGCTGCCATGGGCGGGTTGTTCACGGAGCCAACCGCTCAACAGCAAGCGCGCTATGACCTTGAGTTCTACCTCTTCTCTCAGCTGCTCACCTAGAGAGACAAGCAGGCTGTCGCTGAACAGTGTTGGTTTTTATTCCACCCACGATATGTTTATATAGCGTCTCATCCAATAGTGATGGTACGGACTATGTTACGGAGAAGACTGCAACGCTTTCTATCACTTCTGCTCATCGTGGTCTTCATCGTGAGCGCTTCCTCTGTGCCAGCTAGTAATACTGGACAAGGCACCTCTGCTTGCATTCCCCTGTCCCACGACAGGATTCTACAACAAGGTTTTCTTCACCTTGGCATTGATATGAACAGGCCACGGTGTACGCCACAGCAGCTGCTTCAGCTTGAGACATGGTTCACCGCCTGCCCCTCCATTGAGTTTGCGAGTCTTATTGGCTCATCTCTGACCATCAAATTCAGAGATGGGTCACTCACGGTGCTGCTTGATCTCACAGAGGATGAACCACCTTCGTCTGATCACACGCCACTGGTTCTTCATCAGCCGAGAACCACGGGACGCACAAACCACACAGCGTTGCTGCTGAACACCGCGGCATACGTGTACGGTCATCACCAGTGTTATACTATGATGCGAAGCTTACTGCGTCATGGCTACTCCATTGAGTATCGTGCAAACGACGCAGTGGATGTGCCGTTCCTCCGTCAGAATTTCTCTGCGGACATCGTGTACATGAACACGCATGCAGGTGTGCTTGATGTCGATGGGGATCATATTGCAGATGCTGTGGTGATTGCAACCGGTGAATTCTGGACCAATGACACCGAGCAGAAATACGAATTCGAGTATCAAAACAACCTCATCGTGAAAGGCATGATTGGGACGCAAGGTGTCGTCGCGTTCACACCTGCGTTCATCGACTACTACTACGACCCTGGTGATTTTAGCGATGCACTGGTGTACATGGCGACCTGCCATGCGACCTATGACAGCTCCATGGCACAGACGTTTCTGAATGCAAGCGCAGCAGCGTACATGGGCTGGTCAGCTAGTACGGTGTTCTGGACAAACAGTCGCACGTCTGTTTCCGCCATGCGACTCTTGACGTGTGGACTGAGTGTTGCCCAGGTCTGCAGACTGATTCGAGCGGGTGGCATCATGAATTGGCTGTTCCATTCACAGCTGATGTACTACGGGGATGGCGCCCATCAGATTCCACGGTGAGGCAAGCGTCATTTGTACCAAAATAGTGAGCGCATGAGCACCTGGGTCTTCTGGGGCAGATCCCTTGTTTTTTTGCCTTCCACGAGGTCCACTGCCGCCTGGGTGTACGTATCCACGATTTGCTGGAAATACCATCGTCCGTAGTCACTGTCTGCGCGAGCTGGGCTTCCAACGTACCCTTCAGTGATACCGATGTCCTTGAAGGTTTTCCCTAACACTCGTGGGGAATACAAATCACGGTAGATGCTCTGCAGGTTTTTATACGATGGGTCGACGAGGTACGGGTACTGGTAGTTCATCAGTGAGGTTTCCCGGAAGCACGCGTGCACTTCCTTCTTGGTATCAAACCCAACCTGTGGCTCCCGCTTCTCCACTTCTTTGTGGTAGAAGTACGGTCCCCAGGGCTCAACAATCTTTATCTCATGGTGCTTCATGGCTCGCTTCATCCCTCGGTAGATACCTTTTAGGTGCCCAAGGTCCATGTGGAACGTGCAGATGACTGCGTATTTGAATCCAAACCGCGCGAGAGACGAGCAGATGTCAGAGACGATGAGTGAAATCGCGTTGGTATGGGTTGAAATGGTGCCAGGAAAATCTGTGGCTAACTTGGAGTACCCCAGGGGAATCGCGGGGAACAGGACGCAGGTGAGATCAGGGCGTGTCTTGGTGAGCACTCGGATGGCTTCTCTTGCTGCGTCTCGTGCGGTGATGAAATCAGTACCGACTGGGAGGTGCGGGCCGTGTTCCTCCATGGGACTGAGTGGGATGAAGAAAATAGTGTTCTGGCGATCCCAGGCATCAATCTGCTTCCAGCTCTGCTCCTCAAGTTGCATGACTTTGCCGTTCGTCTTGGTATTGTTGTTCTTTGCTGCTTTCATGTGATCACTTCACAGTCTTCTTCTCGTACGATGACGGTGTGTTCTTTCTGGGTCACGGTGCCGTTCTTTGCTTCGACGAGCTGCGGGTACTGCTTCGTTAACCCATAGAACGATAATTTTCGTAACGCGACATCAACATTGCTTTGTACCAGTGAGTCGCACCATCGCTGTGCGAACGGCAGGGTCTTGAACTGTGAGAGAAGCTTGGCATAGACGCCTTTTGTTTTCGCATCCCGGATGAGTTTTGCCTTGAAGGAATTTGTGCAGAGGTAGATGTTACTTCCTTTGCCTGCGATGACATGGCCGGCCCCGTTTGTGGCAAATGGCTCGATGGCAACAACGTCTCCCTCGGAAAGCGTGGTAGACCCACCGTACGATCCGATGTTCGGAATGGATACCCCGGTGTGGAGCTCATAGCACCCAAGGCCATGGCCCATGAGGTTGTCAATGGGTTTGTAGCCGTACGATGTAATTGTCTGTTCAATAACCTCTCCGATGGCGCTGAGAGGGGTGTGAGCATTACAATGAGTAATTGCTTGGTTCAGTGCTTCACTTGATGCAGTGATCATCTTCTCATAGATGTGTGTACCAATTTCGACGGTGACGGCTGTATCAGCGATGTACCCGTTGACGTGTGCGCCAACATCAAGTTTCACGACATCTCCTCTTGAAAACGTGCTCGGGTCATCTGCATGGGGGCTATAGTGAGCAGCCAGGGTGTTGCAGGCGAGGTTCACCGGGAAGGCAAGTCCTGCGCCTTTCTCTAAAATCCGTGCTTCGACCTTACTAGCGACGTCAAGGAACAGTGCCCCTGGTTTGAGGAGGCTGGCGCCGTACTCGCGCGCCTCTGCCGCAATCCGGCCTGCTTGTCGGTAACTGTCGTACATGGTTTCATTCATGGGAGAGTACCTCGAGGAGTTGATGTTCAGTGATTGGTCCTTCTCGAATGATACGTGGTGTAGGTGTGGTGAGATCCACGAGTGTTGATGGTGCACCTGCTAATCGTCCCGCATTCAGGGACACAAGGTGAGGTGCGTGTAACTGTATCAGGATGTCTGATATAAGCGCTGGTGTTTTTTCCGAATGGAGGTTCGCACTAGTCACGGTTAATGGCCCGTAGTCTGAGAGGAGCTGCAGTGCGACGGGGTGGTTCGGGATGCGAACCGCGATGGTGTCCTGGCCGCTGGTGACCAGTGGTGGTATTGATGGTTTTTTATGGAGGAGAAGCGTTAACGGCCCTGGGAGCAATGCTTTGCTGATCTTCTCTGCAGCAGGGTTCAGGATGGCAACGGTTTCGATGTCCTGGTGCGAGGCAACAGCAACTGGGAGTGGTAGTGAGAACGGACGGTGTTTGAGTGTAAACACGTTCTGTACTGCGTGTTCATTAAACACGTCAGCGCCAAGTGCGTAGAGCGTGTCGGTTGGGTAAATCACGAGGTCTCCTTGGTGTAAGGCCGCCATCGCTACTGAGACATCATTGAGTGTCATGTGCCTTACTTGTCGGTTTTAAGAAAATCACCAAGGGTGTACCCGCCTGATGCCTTTGTCTGTGGTGTGAGGGGAACCGCTTTCACATCTTCTAGGAGTTTGATGCCTAATTCTTTCTCTAATTTAGCGGTGGTGTGATCTGATGGTCGCAGGTCCCCGTTTTCGAGTTTCGCAATCGTCACCGTGCGCTCTCCGATACGAAACCCAAGTTCTTCCCTTGTGAGGCCTTTCTTCTTTCGCGCGTCTTCAATGAGGTGGTTCCAGTTTGCCACCAGTTCCTTCTCCATGCCTCTGTCCTTGTAGATATCTCGCTCTGGTTTCTGTGTTCTTCTAAAAAGAGGCTGATGAGGTTTCGGTGTCGGGCTGCTGTACGGAGCCGCTGGTTGTTCTGTTCCTCCCTCTGCGTATCTCAAGCAGTCTGGGCAGACGAACATTTTTGCTCCATCGATGATAGCCTCTCTGCCTCCTTTACATTCTCTCCCACACAACTCACATGGCATCGTGGTCTCCCTCCATGGGATTCTTCGGTGGTTTACAACAATCCTGCTTTCTGCAGAATCATCAGATCCTCTGTGCTGAGTTTCTCCCCGCGTTTGAACCGCTCGAACACTTCATCTGCTTGCTTCTGCGCTGCAGAGACGTCATCCATCTTCTTCTTTTTCTCCTTCTTCTTCTCTGAGCTTACAATGGTTTTCTCAAGTTCATGGATGGCGTTCACATGATCAATGAAGTCCTTGTGGACCTTGTCAGCCTCGATTTTCATCATGACAATGTTCTCTTGGATCTCAGTTGTTCGTTTCACATTCTTGTCGAGTTGCTGGAGTTTCTCAATCATCTCTTGGTGCTCTTCTTGGGCTTTCTTTGCCATCTTTTCGACAAGGTCATGTTGTTTCTCTGCTTTCTGCCGGAGTAACTTTTCTTCTTCTATTGCTTTTTTCAGCTTTGGGTCCTTGTTGAGTTTTTCTTCCTCAGCTTTAATCTGTAAGTGGATTCCCTTAATCGTCTCAATGAGTTTTTTTTCTTTCTGCGCTGACATCGGCTGTGTCATCTGCTCGGTTTCCAGTTTTCTGAGGTGCTGCTTCAACTCATTGACGTTGACCCCGGAGCTGTGGGTCCGCTCCCGCTCAAGTTCCTTGACCTTTTTTTTGAGGTCAACATGGCTTGTGAGAAACTCGTTGCGTTGCTCTTTTGCGTGCTTCACTCGCTCGTTGTACTCGTCGCGTTTCTTTTTATGCTCACTGATTTGATTCCGTATCTGTCGAACCTTCGCATTGATCTCGTCTCGTTCCCGTGCGAGTTTCTTTGACTGATCGTGCAGTGTGTCTCGTTTTTTCTTCAGTTCATTCGCTTTATCTTGCAATTGATCTTTCTTCTGTGTCATTTGTTCGAGTGGTTCGTCGTCCATTGTCTGCCTCGTACGTCACGTCAAAAACAGGGGGTACATTATGAGGTGTATATTAAAAGTTTCCCAGCAATATTCTAGTGGTTCCCCTGCCCGTCTCTGCATCCTCTATTGCTGTTAGGACATAAGAAGATTCGGTTACAGTGCCGGAGTACTCTTGCTTCATCTCTAAATGCTCCGTTGCGCTTTCGGTGCAGATGGTGAACCATCCTCTCTTGCTGAGGTGACTAGTGGCGAGGGGTTGTCGAAACAAGGAGTGTTCATCTGTCATTGAATTGATATTTTTATATACTCGAATGAAATGTCTGGTACAGAGCAAATGAGCGTGGAGGATGGTCTATGACTGAGGAATCACCTGACATTCTTGATCAAACCTATGGTCTTGGGTGGCGAGTCACTATCTCTATTTTAGTTGGTGTCGGATGGCTGGCGTTTCTATTGCTGTGGTTTTTTTTCTACACTAATCAATACAACTGGGAGAAACATGTTGCTGTGGTGCTCCTCTCGTTTCTTGTCGTTTTTGTGCTGTTAGGACTTCCCTGGCTGATCTGGTGGCAGCAGCATCGCTCCTTAGAGGAAAAAGAGATGTGGCGGACGCCTGGATTCAAACCCCGTGTGATAGCCTCTGCTGTTTCTGGAGGTGTTGTCTTAGTGGTCCTTATCTATTGGTTCTGGATTCTTGCTGAGCCGTACCTCTGGTATCAAAACCTAATCATTTTTATTGTCGGATTCTTGATTATGGGTGGCGTGTTAGGTGCCATGTGGGCATCATGGGGGATGAAGCATGGTGCGAAACCCCATAAGACTCATACAAAAAAGTAACACATACCATTAGCTGCGTTGGTAGGGGGGAAAGGCGTCTTAGTATCTGTCGTCTGTTTTTTTCCGTTTTTGCTGAAAGATAAAAAAACCATCGAGGAACACAGCTAAAATCCCGGTGATGAACACCATGTCAAACACGCTTGCACCACCAATGACGGCCTGTCGTGTCGTATGAATCTCATACTCAAGTAATGTGAGGAGATGGAACACATCAGCACCAACAAGCACCCCGAGGCTCCCTACTATGTAGGCGAGTGGTGCTGCTTTTTGCTTCTGTTTCCTGTAGAATGCAAGAGAGACAACACTGGCGATAACGATGGGGAGAATCCAGAAGGGGAAACGAGAGACAATGCCTTTGTCAGGGTCAGGGTAGGTTACCAGATACGTAGTCACAGCGACAAGCATGATTCCAACAAGAATCCGCCATGAGAGTAACTTATTTTTTATGGAGAGATAGATGCTGAGCAGGATAGGAACGACTGCACCCCCAACGTTGATGCCGACAACCCAGAACTGATGGTACGTAAAGAGAGGGATGTTAGAAAAACGAATACCTGCAACACCATCAACGATGCCTGATCCAAGTATGAAGGAAGCAAATACAATGATGACTGCTTCAAGTGATGTGAACCCCATGTTTTGAAATGCCTTCGTGACAATAAGATACGCAATGTACAGAGCAAGGAGGGGGAGGAGAACAAAATAAAGATACTGAACAGCAAGGTCGATAAAAGACGCAGCATCAGTCATCACCGATTAGATAGTTCAATTCCTTATAAACTTAAGCACCTGAAAAGGAACTCTGGTCCAACAGTCCAAGGGTAAAAAACCTGCTTTTTTTTAATCAAACGTATAAATGGGCGTCAAAAATCATTTGCTTGGCACAAAAAAAGGATAGAAACCTATATATAACTCCCTATCATACTACTATAACATAAATAAATAGGGGGCAAAATATGGATACAAAGCCATTTTCCAAGAAATCGAAAGTAGAGGCAGTTGTCATAGCACTCTTATTTATAGGGACCGCTCTCATGGTTCCTGTAGGTACGCTTGCTACGAGCACACAGAACACCACCCTGCAAGACCAAGGTGTCCCGAAGAATTACTACACCGCAGAAGGAGACGGCACCTTCATCTTAGATCGCAGTTACTTTTTACTTGACCCTGACCCTGCATCAACCAAAGCTGGGGATAACGACGACTTAGGCCATAAAAAGGACGGAGGACCTGAGTTCTCACGGGCGTTACCTATCTACCCTGGAGAGCTTGTTGACGACACACCCGGTCGAGGCGTCACCGGTAAACTATCCTCCACAGATACCGCAGACTGGTTCTTCTTCACCGCGTGTCAAGGACAGTCTATTACCGTCACGTTGACACCACCAGCTGGATTTGATTTTGATCTCTCCATCTACAACAGCTTAGCCGCCTTTGTCACCAGCTCCAACACCACTGGAAGCGGCGTGGCAGAGAGCATCACGTTCACCACCACAGCATCAGGGAGATGGTACCTGATGTTCAACTACATGTCAGGCACTGGGCAAGGACAGTACACCGTAAGTATCGTGTTTAACACCCAGAATGATGCCAACAGCGGCATGGACGCCAGTGACACCATGGTTGGTGCGATGGTGCTTACTCAGGGATACTACCATGGGTTCCTCTGCATGGGTGACCCCTACGACTGGTATGCCTTCCAAGTCAACACGATTGGACAAGGGATACACCTCTTCTTAGATGTGAAGAAGTACTCGTACCTCGCTGATTTCGACCTGCAGCTCTACAACCCGAGTGGAGCACTGGTCTACGAGGGGAACCAGTACTACGATGATGAATTCAACTACCCTGCAGATGCCACGGGACTATGGAACGTCCGTGTGGATATCTTCCCAGGATGGGTTGATGTACCACAGCCCACACAATGGGAGTACTACTGCTACGGGTCTGGTGCCTACAACCTCTCCTTGACACTGGAAACCAGTGGAGACACCATTCCTGCTCCTATCCCACAGCCGGACATCATTCCCATTGCGAAAACCTACAAAGTCATCAACGACCCGGACACCAACAAAGATGACTACGGGTATCTCGCAGCAGTCCCCGCCTGCAACTACCTTGAAGGGGGACAGCGCTACCTTGCACCAATCATCTACACTGGTGATGACACACCGACTGCGTACTATGACGATGACACCTCCTTTGGAACCGTGGATGATACCACCCAGTACCTCGTGGACGATTGGGAGGATTACCTTGCTTTGCATGCCAAGACTCCTGTTGAATACAGCATTCCAGCTGACCCTATCCAGGCAGCTGCAGACATTGCCACCAGTGAATGGACCTCATCAGACACAGCGGTCATCGCAGTAGACGGCAGTGGATTCGAAGACTCTGTCAAAACAGCGGTGAAGCGAACCGCGACCTTGCGCCGCCAAGTTGTTGTCGAAGAAGTCCCTGGTGATAGTGCAAAAATCGTCAACATAGGCGGTGCTTCAGGATATCCCTTCTTCGTCGGACCGAAATGGTGCGCAGTGAATGTCAGTATGTTTGGTACTGGTGGCGCAACACCTACATTAGGAGCAATTGTCCCCCATTTCATGGGCATGGCCGAAGACTGGTGGCCTTCCCCCTATGATGGCGAGGGCCCAAAGATTGATATCTACTATCCTCTCGTCCGCATGGGTATCTGGGTCGCAGGTGCTGATATCGTCAGCCCGCTGTGGACCATGAAGATAACGAAGTACGCTGGGGACCGCTACCGCTTCCGAGTCGGTGACGAAGACTCTGTCATCAAAGCGACGCTGACCACGGATGACCCCTCGGATCTCCTCGTCTTCCTCGTTGACCCTGAAGGGTACTTACGGGCACCACAGATGCCCGCCTGGAACGGCCCGGTCAACCCCATCCATGAATGGAATGGATTTGAGAACCCCCCAGTGAACCCCTGGCGAACCTGGCACCCTGATGATCACACCGAGTACACCGCTGAGGTGCTACACCCGCAGAAAGGATTCTGGACTGCTATTGTTGTCCCACGGAACGCCAATGGCTCCGACGTGAAGTACTCCTTGAACGTTGACATTCAAACAGTCAATGACGACCGTGCAGACGCAGCAGTGTCAGCAGCAAACGCAGCGGTCATCGCCTCACTGAACCACTACCCGCTATTGTATGTGAACAAGGACAGCGTGCCAGCGGCAACCGAAACAGCGTTCAGCCAACTTAGTGTGAACAACGTCATCTTCGTGGAGCGTGGCGAAATCGGCGCTGATGTGCGCGGTGATCTACCAACGATCGACAAAGACCTCACGACGATGCAGGAGATCATTGATGAAATAAAGAGCTACAGCGCATCAGAGCAGTACATCACTGTCACATCCTTGAAGACCGGCGATGGGTTTTTTGCTCCAGCAGGGATGCTTGCGGCGTACCACGGTTCACCCGTGCTGCGTATCGAAGATGCTGCTGGTAACCCAGCTGCTGTTGCCAGCCGAATTCACACGTGGCATCGCTGGGACGGCGACTTCTACCATGGGTCTCGCTCCCCGGGTCACTTACCCATTGCAGATGCACCTGTTGATCAGAACAAACTGAAACTGTACTTCAACCTGCTGAAATACCTGCTCCAAGGCGTCGGGGAATTACCCCCCTATGGTCTTGATGCAAAACGCTACTGGACCGAGGAGATGTATACAGCCTTCCATGACTACATCGTCAGCCTTGGGCTTGATGAGGATGGACAAGAAGGCTATGTCGTGGTTGCACCACGAGAAGACATCCCCATAGAGTTTCACTCCGCACTCATGGGAAACAACTCCTACGCAGGTCACATCCCCGGAGACACCCCAGCCTACACCAATGCCCTCGTGGTCAGAAACGTCCTGTACCCTGCTTTGGTGTTCGCGAACCCTGGGAAGGATACCACCATCACACAGATGATGAACTTCCCCGATGGAGGGTCCTGGAGGACGAATGATGGTCAGTACCACACGATCTATTCCAGCAGAGAGGTGAAAAACTCGTTCAGCTCCCACATGCGATACTATGAAGGACACTGTCTCTGGGACGCGCACCTCGAAGCTATGAACAACGGGGCAAGCGTGATGTACTACTCCGGTCATGGGACCGGTGGCAGCGGGATCTCCGCGCAGTACTACCAGACCACGCACTGCAACTATCCGGATCAGGTCTGGTGGGACGCCTGGCGTGGGTACGCCTACGACAACTGGAAGACTGCTCGTGATAACGGCATGGTCTGGTACAACGCTGAGCCACCCATGCTCTACGACATCATCCACTACAAGTGGGTTGACCAACTGCTGGAGAACCTCCACAGCCAAGCGGTGTTCTACATGTCCTGTTCCACCTGGGATGGTGACGGACCTATGGTCTACCTTGACCACGGCGCTGTCATTGGCTACGGGAACGCACAATCTGGGTTATGCCCTGAAGCGGACTTGCAGGACGATGAGTTCTTCAAAGACGCGATGATTTACGGAGTGCCTGTGGGTGTTGCGTTCTCTCGGCAGGTCTGGCTCCACTACCGTGACTTCACGACCAGTGACCCGACCTCTATGTATGGGACCTCATCGATGCAGGTATCAACGATTCAGGCGATTTACGGTGACCCAAGCCTGATCATCTGCAGCCCAGACTGGCAGAACCCATTACCCGTAGATGCCTAAGCGCATCTACCCCTCTTTTTCTTTTTTTTTATTTTTTCATTTTTAATGATTGTACCAAAAAGATTTTTTTTGTTGATGAAAAAAAGAAGAAAAAGAAAGTTCGTTACTCTTGACGAAGTTTCTTGAACTTGTACCCGTAGTAGATGGCACCGGTATGTCCGTCTTGTTGGATCTTGCGGAACGTACTTTGCACTTTCATACCGATTTTGACGTCCTCTACAGGACAGTCAACGATCTGTGCGGTGATCTGCGGGCCTTCCTCAAGTTTAATGATAGCGACAGGGTAGGGCACCTGATCTTCAAACTCCTCAGGTCCCACGTGGATGATCGTGTAGGTGACGACCTCTCCTCTCCCGGAGAGTTTGAGTTCTTTCATTTTCCCGATGCTTTTCCGTCGACAATGAGGACAGGATTCACGGGGTGGGAAGAACACCTTCTGACAGGACTGGCATTGATTCCCTAGGAAATTGTACCGCTGGGGAATCTGCCTCCAGAACCGTGCGACACCTTCTTTCATGGTTACATCGCCTCCATGATGTGAACAACACACGTGGCACCAGAGCCACCGACGTTATGGGCTAAGCCGTAGCGTGCGTCCTTAACTTGTCGTTTCCCTGCCTCGTTTCGTAACTGCATGGTGAGCTCTACGATTTGTGCTACACCAGTAGCCCCCACAGGATGACCCTTTGCTTTGAGGCCTCCACTGGTATTGACCGGGAGCGTACCATCGAGGGTTGTAATTTTCTGTTCAATGGCACTGCCTCCTTTTCCTTTTTCCACGAAGCCAAGGTCTTCAATAGCGCAGATTTCTGCGATGGTGAAACAGTCGTGCACCTCAGCAAAGGAGATGTCTTTTGGGCCAATCTGGGCTTGTTTGTACGCCTGTTGGGCGGCATGCACTGTGGAATCAAGGGTGCAGATATCGCGACGACCGTGGAGTGCCAGGGTGTCTGAAGCTTGACCGGACCCTATGATTTTAATGGGTTTGTCTGTGTAGTTCTTTGCTTTGTCTGCTGCGCACAGCACGATAGAGGCAGCCCCATCGCTCACTGGGGAGCAATCCATGAGGCCTAAGGGAGACGCCACCATGGTCGATTTCATGACGGTGTCAAGGGTGATTGGTTTTTGGTACTGTGCATAGGGGTTCAACGCCCCGTTCGCATGGTTTTTCACGGCAACATGAGCAAGCTGTTCTTTGGTGGTTCCATACTCGTGCATGTGACGGGTGGCTATCATCGCATAAATACCGGGGAACGTCGCTCCGAAGAACGCCTCCCATTCCTGATCAGCAGCCGTCGCAAGAATCGCAGTGGCCTGTGAGCCTCCGACATCATTCATCTTTTCAATACCTCCAACGACCACGATGTCATTGAGACCAGAGGCAATGGAGAAGTACCCCTCGCGGACAGCAAGGGCTCCTGAGGCGCATGCTCCCTCAACACGGGTGGCTGGGATGTGAAGGTGTGAAAACCCTGAGACCTCCGCGACCAGGGCACCGATGTGTTCCTGTTCCACGAAGCGACCGGAGCTCATGGAGCCGATGTACAATGCGTTGATGTCTTTGCCCTCGATTTTCGCGTCAAGGATGGCTTGTGATCCTGCCTCAGCGATGAGCTGTCGGAATGATTTGTCCCACAGTTCACCAAATTTTGTTAACCCAACTCCAATGACTGCAACGTCTCGCATGACTGCTCACTCCCAAAATAACAAGTTCGTCATTTTTGTATACGTACCATAGTCAATGTACTCTTTATCAGCAACCATCTCAGCGACTG
>JAFGML010000029.1 GCA_016927555.1 Thermoplasmatota archaeon | reverse complement strand
TTTCTTGCAAAGGCGATGAATGAAGCGTTACAGTTTTATCTTTCTGTGTTTATCAATGAAGAACATCTCATTCCTTTAAAGGAACTTGCAGAACAGTCTCCCTACTCGCAGGAATATCTTAGTTTAAGAGCCAGACAAGGGAAACTCGATGCTGTCAAACTCGAAAAGATATGGTTTTCATCAACAAGAGCACTACAAGAATATCTAAAAACGATTAAATCATAATACATTGTACAAAATGATATTTGTATTATGGTGAGGCTTTGCACCTTTTGTAAGAATCCATCCAGCGGCTGAGTTGAGGGATGTATACCCAGGAAGCCTACATCCCGACAGGAGCCCCTCTTTCATTTTTCTCCCCTTTTTCCCCTCTAGCCCCACGGTTCTAACTGATGAATAACTCACCTTTTGTGAGTATACCAGTACACGACACCTGCATTGAGCAGCAGCATCGTCCCAACGATGCCGATGGGCAACAACCGAAACAACCCTGAGACCTCTTTGGCATTCACTAGATTATAGCCATAGAAGATCAGTGCAGCATAGATAGGGAGTGCTGAGACATAAAAACGTTTTTTAAAAAGGTTCATGTCACGCTTTCTCCTTTTGTACACGATGAAGTAGAGAACTGATAACACACTCATTCCCACCCAGAGGAGTGAGACGCTGAGTAACGGAGCATTGAACACGACGAGCGTCACATACCACACCAAAAGTAAACAAAAGGTAAGGATGACTGAGACGACATCTTCTCTTTGGATATCCATGGATGTTGCACCTCAGCGATGGTGTACTCCTCGGTAGACATCGTGTGTCTGCGTACCCTGTATTCGTTCTAACAGCAGCGGTATGTGACTGGCTGTCGTCACCTGCTGCAGATCCTTTTTTAATTCTTTCAGAAACATACATGAGGAGAAATAGTGAGGAAGGATGCTTCTCATTTTCAAAACTGCGCGTCGTTCGCCGTAGAACGAAACAAGCAAGTCCAGATGTTGCAGACAGACGTCTTTTTTCTGCTGCAGGTCCGGCGGACTGTAACGCTGGTCTGAGAGACGACTGAGGACCTCTGGTACAATCCACGGGTTTCCGATGAGTCCTCGGCCAGGCATCACCGCAGCAGCATCCGTGTCTTGCAGGATGTGCACTGCATCTGCCCCGTTGGAAATACCTCCGTTCGCAACCACAGGAACCTGAACAGCAGCTGCGGTGTGCCGTATGATAGACAGATCAACAGGCATGCCGAATTTCTTTTCACCACTCCGCCCATGAATCGTGATCGCAGCTGAACCCGCATCGACTAATTTCTGCGACAGGGACACGACATTGAGCGCATGCTTCGACGCTCCTAACCGCAGTTTACAGGTAACTGGCAAGTCGACTGCAGCAGTGATTGCAGCGACAATCTCACACGCACGGTCCTCCTGTTTCATCAAGGAGACACCCTCGCCTCGGCTCGTGACCTTTCGAGCGGTGCACCCCATGTTGACATCGATGTACTCACAACCCATGTGCGCAACGATCTGTGCTGCTTTGGCCATAGCCTCAGGGATGCTGCCAACGAGCTGCACCCCGTTGTACTGGTCTCCGTCTACGAGTTGCACGATTTGTTTGGACCGCCAGTTGTTCTGAAGGAGCGCACGAGCGTTCACCATCTCTGTACACAGAAATGGAGGGTGGAACTGTGCCAGGATCATCCGGTATGGATAGTCGGTGTACCCACTCAACGGTGGGAGCAGAAGTTTTTTTTCTCGGAGAATCTTTTGGAACACAGAAGGTTTCATACGCAAAAAAGGCATCAAGCAGGAGTGTTTAAATCCTTGTATCCCTACGATGAATTTTATTCGTAGCGGACTGCCTCAATAGGGCTCATCCGAGCAGCCTTCCACGCGGGATAGAGACTTGAGAGAACCCCAACAATGAGGGAGACTGCTACTGCAAGAACCACGGAAACCAAGGTGATGACTGGGGCAAGGTTTGAGGACCCACCCATCATCATGAAACTATTCAAAATCAGGGTTAACCCCTGTGAGCCAAACACACCCAGGATGATGCCGCACATCCCTCCAATGCTGCTCACGAGCATGCCTTCAATAATGAAGATACTCATGATGTCCTTGTTGGTCGCACCTATGGCTTTCATGATGCCGATTTCCCGGGTCCGTTCCATCACTGAGGTCAGCATCGTGTTCATAATCCCAATCGAGGCGACCACTAAGGCAATGGATGCAATAGCGACCAACACCAGCTGCAGGATTCCGATGATCGACTGCACGGTCTCAAGCACCGAGGTCATGGTCGTCGCAGTCGCAAAATCCTTGCGCCCATGATTCTCATTGATCACCCCTTCAATGGTCGCAGCAATAGCTTCCGCCTCTGTGACATCGTTGACCCGCAGGTAGATGATACTGATGTTACTTTGACCGGTGAGCTTCTCGAAATCACGGATGCTGAGCAGCACCACACTATCAGAGGAGACCCCACCCATGCCTTGCTTGGAGAAAATCCCGCTGACGAAAAATTTCTCGCCATGAATGGTCATCCTGCCACCAACCAGGACATCAACGTCAAAGAGGCTATGGGCAATGGTGTATCCGATCATGATTTTGTTTTGATCACCTTCGTTTAAAAAATCCCCAGCTTCTAAGCCTTGTGTCGCGTACTGCAACTGCATGATCTGCGGGTCCATGCCGGTGAGCGAGACAACCGTAGTTTCACCGTTGTACTCCGCGAGAGCAGTACCTGTCAGTTGGGTGCTGACATCCCGTATCCCTTGGGTGCGCTCCACATCTGCGATATCACGGTCAGTGAAGTATTCTGCAGTCGCACCGCCCATCCCAAAGGACGTCATGAAATCACCACCGGTGGTAACGACAATGACATCAGATAACGATGAGAGTTCGCCGGTGACTGCTTGTTGCATCCCCTCCCCAAGGGCTATTAAGGAGACAATCGACATGATCCCGATTGCAATACCAAGGAGCGTGAGAATCGACCGTGACAGGCGGTGGCGAAGGTTTTTGATGGCGAGGTTCACATGGTCTCTAAGCATGTTGCTCACGGACCTCCCCGTCTTGAATGTGCAGCACCCGCTTCGCCCGTTGTGCAATCGCCATGTTGTGCGTGACAACAATGATCGTCTCCCCGCGGGTGTTGACGTCTTCCAGGATCCGCATGATGTTCTCACCGGATTTTGTGTCAACATTCCCCGTTGGCTCATCTGCCAGGATGATTGATGGGTTATTGCCCAGCGCCCGTGCGATGGCGACACGCTGCTGCTCCCCACCACTCATCTCTGAGGGTTTATGCGTCAAGCGTTTGGACAGCTCGACCATCTCGAGTAGTTGCTTTGCTCGTGTGGTCCTCGTCTGGCTATCCACCCCTGCAAACCCCATGGACAACTCAACGTTCTCCAGGGCACTTAACGTGGGGATTAGATTGTATTTCTGGAAGATAAAGCCGATTTTCTCTCGTCGGATCTTTGCCAGTTGATTTTCGTTTAAGGTTAAGACATCTCTGCCTTCAATGAAGAGCGTTCCAGAGGTGGGTTTATCAAGACAGCCGAGGAGATTCATCAACGTTGACTTCCCAGAGCCAGAAGGTCCGATGATCGCGATGTAATCCCCTTGTTGGATAGAAAGCGTCGTCTCGCGTAGTGCAAAGACCTGCACAGGGGGTCTGCCATAGGTTTTCGTGAGCTTCTGGGTGACGATGACATCCTGAGGCATCATGCGCTCCGCCGTTTTTTCCACCGTACGTAGAAGAATACGAGTACGACAATGACAACGACTATGAGAATAAACGAGGTGACACAGATCACCAACGACGGAGCCTGCGGCATGCCGTTGGACCCTGAGCCGCTGGTGGTACTACTCGACGATTGATAGCTCTGACCTGGGCCTGAGACAACACTGAATGACTTCGTGACCACGGGGGTCTCGTAGTAGTCATTGCCTTGTTTAAACGACACCGTGAACCCAATCACGTAGTCTCCATAGTCCTCTGTGTCCGCGTAGATATCAAACGAGGCTGAGAACACATCATCAGGCTCCATGGAGCCAATGAAATATTGTGATGGAATCACGGTTGCTTCACACTGTGGGGTGACCAGCACACCAGTGATCCCCTCTGTTTTTGCGTTATAGACATCGATACTGATCCGTGATGAGCTTCCCTTGGTGATGCTGATAGGGAAGCGGGTGATGATGGGGGCGACGTCTAAGGTGTCGATGACCTCAAGTGGTGCAAAAAGCGTTGTGGTGTGAAGGTTATCTCCGTTTGAATACCTGAGGGTAAATGTGATGTTTCTTTCCCCAGTGCCCAGGGGTCTTATGGAGAAGACGACTGCCTCCGAGGACTTCGCTGTGAGCGCCCCGAGGTAGTAACTCTCTGGAACAAACTCAACGTCTGTTCCTTGTGGCGTGATCATGACTTCATCAACCGTGTTGTCTCGCCTGTTGACCGCAGTCACACTGATCTCTGTGGTCCCCCCGCTGGAGATCTTTGAAGGAAGACTGGTGGGCAGGAGGTCCACTGACGCGTTACTGACTTTCACTAGGAGCGGGTAGTTCACATCAGTCCCGCTGCTGGCATCGATGTTGACCTTCGGGAAGTACACGCCCTCACTCATGTTGTCATCAACCAGCATCTTGAAGTGTACTTCGAGGCTTGCCCCAGCAGCTAAGTACCCGACATCTGCGTAGTTGGCTGTCGCCCTGATTTGTCGTCCTCCTGAGCTAGCAGGGGTTATCCAGATGTTGTCTATGTCGACACCAAGGGTTCGTGTTGTTGATGTTGTCTCTGAGCCGGAGACGTATGTTTGGGTTTGTGTGGCAACCGCCTCTGCGTTTGTCACCTGCAGGGTGAGGATGGCGGTGTCCCCAGGCATCAGGACCTCGGGATAGAATTCATAGGCGCTAACCATGACGGCTGGGCTTGCGCTACTTGGTGTGGCTATCAGCACACTTGCTAGTAAGAGCAGAATGAGTATAGGTGCGGTTTTCATAGAGAATCTCTCCCATGGTTGTCTGTGTTGTGAAGGCAGGTATACTGCATCATAGACATAAGGTTTCCGATACGTGCCTCATCTCCATTACTTTGCTGTATCAATCGAATGGATGACAAAGAAATGAAGTGATAAAAAAAAAAAGGGGGGGGGAAAATAAAAGAAAGGGATGTTAGGTGTAGGTTCCCCAGAAGTACAGAGCGGGCCCGATGAGTGACATGAACCTGCCAAGGAACTGGCTGTCTCTGTACCCGATGAACCCGATGATCGGCAGCGATCGCTCGGTGCCATTAATCATCATGCTGATTCTTCCAATCAGGAGATGTCGTCCGAAGGCTCCTTTCAGGGTCCCTGAGTAGTTCTCTGTGGCCCAGTCACCGTTGAACCGGCCACCACGGTTTTTCATGGTGTAGGTCCCAGCTATCGTTCCGACGATGGTTGCGTTTTGACCAGGTCTCTTGTAGCCAACGTTTCCGTCGAAGGTGCCATCGGTTGGGTTGACCGGTACTGTCTGTTGCTGTTGCTGGGGGGCAGCTGCCGCTATGCCGACGCCTATGAGTAATAGGCAAATGGTTACTATCGCTATTTTTTTCATAGTGTTCTATCCTCTATTTTTTACAATATCGTTAGGAGAGGAAAGGAGGGTTTTTCTATATATAATTTTACCATAATGGTACCCAAATTACACCCCTTTTCTTCTTGATTCTGTGTGATTTCTTCTTTTCCAAGAGTCAAGCAGTAAACTTGAGCGATGGGTCTGATGAATCCTCCCTCACAACAAGGTATATATAGGAGAACATGAATTTATTTTTTAGTACATATTGTTATTGTAGGGGAGGAAAGTTCAGAGTACTCTGAAGGTTCCTTTGAGACTACCTGTAAAATAAAGTATGTATGTCAAAAAAATGGAATGGGGGAAACAAGATGAGCGTTCGTACGTATGGGAAGGCTGTTGTGACATTCTTTGTGCTGGGTCTGCTGGTGCTGTCATCAGCACAAGCAGTAAGTTTTAGTCGTGTGAAGCAAACAGATTCAGGGAGCCTGGATGTTGGATGGCATTGGAAGGCTTCGTATCCGAATTACGCGCCGAAGGGGATGCCTGATTTTTCTCAGCAGCAGGACCGCTGGAAGAAGATTTCACCAGGTCCCAATGGTGTGATTAACTCCACCGTGGTTGGTGATGATGTCCTGAACCTTGATGAGAACTGCATCGCACCTGGCCCTGACTGTTATTTGAACAGTACGGCGGCTGGTGATGATGTTGAAGAATGGGTGTTCTGCGGCCCGGTCGCAGTCGCCAACTGTTTCTGGTGGTTTGACTCCAAGTACGCAGACCCTGCAGGCTACCCCGGTGATGGCAACGACCAGTTTTCACTCGTCGGAGACTATGGCGCTGGTGACGACCATGCGTCTGCGAATGCTCCGTTGTTGATTGAGGACCTCGCACGAGCCATGAACACGACCGAGAAAGGCACGACCCACATTGGTGATATGCAGACCGGCGTCGAGGGGTGGTTCAACGACACGGGGTTGGCAGACCGGTTCACTGTAGAGACCTACAACCGACCGAGTTTCAGTTTCATTGAAGAGCAAATCGAGGCGAGCCAGGATGTCATCCTCCTGCTTGGATCCTACAATTTTACTATTGGGCCGAAAGTCGTTGATCAGCAGCAGCCGCTCGTACAATCGTACTTGAATGATCAGCTGCAGACCATGACGTGGAATGATTTTCAGAGTTTCACACCAAATGTGACGCGTCTTGATGCGATTCAAATCTGTCTGGTGAGCAACGGGCAGCCGTGCAACGTTGAGGTAAATGTCTATGATACGTACCAATCAGCAACGCCCATTGGCACCTCGGTGTTCAACCCCGGGATGCTGGCGGCCCCCACCTGGGTTCAGTTCCATTTCTCTCCTCACGTTGCCCTGGTCCCTGGGAATTTGTACTACTTTGATGTGCGGGTCATGGTTGCAGGTCAGCACTACGAGTGGTTCTACATCAACTTCAACGTGCTGCCTGGTGATCCGTACTCGCGAGGCTCCGGGTGGATGGATACGAACCCGGTGGATTACTTCGGACTACCCTTCGACTGGAGCTTTAAGACAGAGTACTACAGTCCTCCGCCACACTCAGAGCGCCTGGAGGGTCACTACGTGACCTGCGCTGGTGTGAACTCCGATGACTTTAAAATCGCGTTCAGCGACCCGACCTTGGATGTCGCCAACGCCACAGCAAGCAATCACAATGATGCTGCCAACGTGTCCCACGATATCTACGATGTTACCTTAGGTTCGCCGGAGCCTGACATCGACTGTCTCTGGTGGCTGCCTGGCTATCCCTCTGCCTATAACTACACGGTGGTGGAGCAAGCAGTCGTCATCTGCCCGGTGCCTGACACCACACTGCCTATCATCGAGATTACCAAGCCGATCAACGCGTTGTACATCTTTAACTTCCCGATTCTGTACATCACGGTCCCTGTCATCCTGGGAACAGTAGATGTCAATGTGACGGCGACAGACAACGACTCTGGCATCGACCGGGTGGAGTTCTACGTTGATAACCAGCTGAAGACCTCGGATCCCTCAGCGCCGTACAGCTGGGTGTGGAGTGAGCGGGCGTTCTTCTACTACACCCTGAAGGTTGTGGCGTACGACAAGGCAGGGAACAGTGATTACAAGGAACTCAAGGTGTGGAAGTTCTTCTAAAACCCCACCTCTTTTCTCTCTTTTTTTTTTTGTATCTCTCTGATACATCCTCGTTCCCTTGGAAGGAATAATCTATTTCAATAGCGTTGTCTTTATCTTTTTCTGAGGCTGATGAGCACACGGGTCGTATTCGTCGAACCACCACGGACGTTCTGGTTTGTCATGGGGGAGTACCTCCCACCACCCTCTGCGTTGTTGATTCTTGCGGCCTATGTCGAACGTGAGCTCCCTGACGTTGAGATCGAGATTGTTGATTGTCAGGCAGACCGCCTCGACTGGAAGAGTCTGGAGGCTACCATCGAATCAATGCAACCATCTCTTGTGTTAACCTCTGGGTTTACCACCAATGCGTACTCCTGTGTGAAAACCTGTGAGATAGCAAAAACCGTCAGCACGGACATTACGACCATTGTCGGTGGCATTCACTTTTCATTCACAGCTGAAGACTCATTGCGTAGCTTCCCTGAAATCGACTACATCGTTCGCGGTGAAGGGGAAGAAACCCTGGTGCATCTCATTCGAGCGATCCGCAGTGGACAACAGCCTCACGAGGTTTCAGGGATTTCCTTTCGACACAATCACACGGTGATGCACACCCCGCCACGACCGTTGATAGAGAACCTTGACAGCCTTCCTTACCCTGCGTACCATCTGGTGGAACAGAACCTCAAGCGGTACCATTTCACGATGATGGCCGGGAGAAACACGCAGTACATGATTCTTGAGGGGGCACGAGGATGCGAGCATCGCTGCTCCTTCTGCACCCAGTGGAATCACTGGGGAGGGCGCTGGAGGACGAAGTCAACGAAGCGTATCGCAGACGAAATAGAATTCCTCAATGAAACCTATGGTGGTGTGTTCCTCTGGTTCGCTGATGATAACGTACGGCTGAGTCTGCGTGGAAAACAACTCTACCATGAATTGAAACATCGCCGATGCAGAGATGACATCATGCTGTTTTTTCAGGCACGAACCGATGATGTCGCCGGTCATCCTGATCTCGTTGAACGTCTTCGTGAGGTCGGCACGTACTGGATCATGTGTGGTGTTGAAAACGACTCCCAAGAGACGCTGGATGAGTACAAGAAAGGGACGAAGAGTGCAGATGCGTACCAAGCCATGAAGATACTGAACCAGCACGATATCTTCAGTCACGCGATGCTTGTGATCGGTGCACGCAGAGATACGCATGAGTCTATCGAACGGCTCCGCAGGTTCAGTCAGGACATCGCCCCTGATTTTGCTATCTACACCGCTCTGACGCCGTTCCCTGGTACGATGTACTTTGAAACCGCAAAGACAAATGGGTGGATTGAGGATACGAATTACACCCACTATGACATGGCGCATGCCATCATGCCGACTGAGACGCTGACGAAAACAGAAGTCCAAGAGGAGCTCTGGAAATGCTACCAGTCGTTCTACGGATCATGGACGAAAAACATTGCCGGGGTGCTGTCCACAAAGAAGTTGAAACGCATCTTGTACCGTCACATGGCAGGCCAGTTTGTGCTTGAGAAATTCAGGAGATTGATTTGAATCAGAAACGAACACTGATACTGTACCTCTGTTTGTCAGCAGGTGCTGGGATTCTCATTAGTCTACTTGTGTTGTTTTCACCGGAGCATAGGACTCCTCTTTCGATTCTTGATTCACAACTCATTGGGGGTGTTGGTATTGGGTGCTGTGTCCTTGGACTCTCCTGTGTCCTGTACCCAAATAGGTTGCGACGATTCCTACGGTCGTCTGAAGACCGCGAGGTGTCTCATACACAGGAACACACACGGGTCTTCCAAGGGCATCACCCCAACTGTCCTCTGTTTGATTCTCACAGAGTGAGGTGGAACAACAAGGAGTGGTGTGCCGGATGCCTTGGTCTTGGCATTGGTCTGATGCTCTCTATTGGTCTCATGCTTTTTTTTATGACCCAAGTGTTTCAAGTAACGCGAACCATGGTGTACATGTGGCTGATGGTTGGATTCCTGCTCATCCTCCTCGTCTATGCAGAACTGTTCAGAAGAAGCCAGCAGGGGGTCATCCATCTTCTCGTCAACAGCGGGTTCATCCCGGGGTGCACCCTTGTCATCCTTTCTGTCGTTCAGCTGACGGGAAACCTGCTGTTTGGTCTCTTCACCCTCCTGCTGTGTTTTCTCTGGGTGGACACCAGGATGCAGCTCTCAGAATGGCAGCATCATCGCCTCTGTAGCAGCTGCTCAGAAACCTGCAAAATGTACTCACGAGCAGGCGTTAGCGTTTTGAAATGATGCGGATGCCAAACAGGATGATGACAATGGAAATCACAATAGCAAAAATCCAGTTCCACTGAATCGAGTTGACCCAGGACAACCAGGTATAGGTCTGCGCCATGTCTTTTATCACGACTTCAAAGAGAATTGCCAGACCAATCAGAATGATGATGACTCCCCAGAAGTACCCCCAGCCTTTCCCATTGTGCCCACCTTGGCATTCCTCTTCACAGCGGTCATCTCGTTGCCGTCGCTCCCACCGAGGTTTCTCCCCAGTCAGCGACGCCCCACATTTTTTACAGAAGCTAGCATCATCCTCATTTTGTGTCCCACATTGCGCACAATACACCATACCAAAGCCTCCAACTCACACCAGGATAATCCCTTATTCTATTTAAAGTCTTTTTATGGGTGCTTCTCAGGATGTCTCGGCGACTGCAGAATGAGGACGACATAGCTGATGAGCAGGACAAAGACGAAGAGTGTCGGTAGACTCGCTTCTAAGGTTGCTGCTGCGGTTTGAAGACCGGGAAGTACCAAACCAGTTCCGATATCAAAGAGGATGTGTCCCACAATCCAGAGGATAAGAACAAATGCAGTGGTGTGCAACAAGGGTGAAAAAATCTTGAACTGGGTTGATTTTTTCGCAGCATATGTCGTGTAATTCGACACCAGGGTCACGAGAAACAGGGGGAGGAGGTAGCGGAGCAACACCGCTGCAACAACAGCAGTCTCAGGGGTTTCAACAGCGGGAATTTCCAAGACGGCAATAGCTAAACGAAAGATGACGAGAAAGAAAAAACTCGCAACTAAGGGTCCAAAGACGTGGAAGGTACGGTCATACCATGTATCAATATGCGTACTGACGTCATCCATTCTCTTCTCCATTCTCTGCGTTGTTGCTTTCGTCTGCTTCGTCAGTGTCTTTCCGAGTTGCTCCATTTCTTTGGCGAACTGCTTGGCATGCTGCTCTATGCGTGTGCCAATATCATCGGTGCGTAGAACAGCTCCACAGTGGATACAGTACGAGGCGTCATCATCATTGTGTGTCTGACACCGGTTACACGTAACCATAGGAACGTCTCCTTTCCCGTAGTCCATGAATTCATGGTAGCCTTAAAAATGTACCTCTCCACACCATCCCTGCTGTGAGGAACTACGTGTGGAGTAAAAATGGGAGGGAGAGGGTTCTTAGTCTTCCTTCTGCATCTGCGTCTGTGGTTGCTGGCCTTCGTCTGGCTCAGGGTCCCTTGGCTCGTCGTCTTTCTCTTCGGTGTTCACGGGTTTGGGTGTTGCGATATGACCAATGACTTTCTTGGCGAGGAACTCCCGGATCTCCTCTGGTTTGGTTGAGTCAATACCGAAGTACTCTGGGAACAGCCGTGTGGTCGTCAGCACCTCCGTGGACCCATGGGGCATGGAGTGAATCAGGTGCATGCCGATGAGTTGATCGACATCCTCGTACACCCGCTCGCCGATCATGTGCCGCAGGTTGGATTGCTTCACCGGCTGATGAAACGCGATCAACGCCAAGGTCTTAAGCAGGTCGTTCTTGATTTCTGGTTTGGCCACCATCAAGGATTGATCAATGAAGTGTCGTTTGACCTGCATGGTGAACTTGTTGCCTGCCTTGATGATCTCAATGGACGTCTCAGTCTTGCGGTCAACGTTGTAGGACTGCATGAGGTTGTCGATAGCCTCGGTGACTTGCTTTGGTGCAAGGCCGGTCGTCTCCTGTATCTCCTCAAGGCCGACTGGTTTTCCTGCAGAGAATAACACGGATTCAACCAAGCGGTCTTCTTTGACACCCATAGTGGTTCCCCATTCTAGGTATATACTATTGTTTTAATATAGATTTCTCCATATGGAAAGCGTTTCTGATGCACAATGATCTTCTTCTCATACGCAAGGAACAAGATGGAGAGGAACACCATGATACGTTCCTCAGGATCAGCTGATGAACACAGCTCAGAGAAATTAATAGAGGTTTTTTTAGGGAAGTGGCTGATGCGCTCCCAGGTCACTGCGACATCCTGCTCCAAATGGTCCTCATGCGCAGAGCCCTTCATAGCTCTCCGAGCCTTCTGCTGCAGCTCCAGGCGCTCGTCACGACGGAGCTGATCGAGCAGCTGGTATTGCTCTGATTCTTTGCGCACCTCATCAAACGCACTGAGCAGCTCAATTAACGTAACCTTCCTGGTGGCATCGCGCCGTACTGGTTCATCCAGCGGCGGCTGCGGCATCTTCATGACCAGGTTCGTGTACGAGTAGTCGTCATCATTGGCCAGCCAGGTCGCGGTGGGGATGTCCTCCCAGCCGAACCCATCATCCAGTGGTTGTTCCTTTGTCTCCATGTTGACGACGAGGTTGTCGCTCTGCATCCGCAGGACCTTCCAGGCCATGTAGATGATTCTGCCTGCGGTGAGCAGATCGATTTTTTCTTTCTTCGCCCGTTTCAGGTACATCGAGGAAAAACTCACCAGGTCAATGTTCCAGGGGTTCATGTTCTGGTTCAGCACTAAATCAAACGCGAGGTAAATCGAACGGTCAAAGGGATCGTCAATGTTCGCTGCATCCTTGTTGGTAGCTGCTTGTGCCATCTCCAGGTACTGGTTGATGCGTGTCATGTCGTTCTGCTCATCAATGAGTGCTTTGTGGAAGAGAAGGTGGTTGATGATGGTGTTATCCAGCTGCATGCGTCTGCACCTCCCGTGTCGCTGACGAGGGGATTTCCCCTTTGGGTCCGACCGAGTCAGGGTCGATGTTGCCAATCATCTCAGAAATCCCAGAGTCATGCATGGTGACCCCGTACAGGTAGTTGGCTTCTTTCAACGCTATCTTCCGTAGGGAGACACTGATGAACTGTGAGTGCTCCGCGCGTCGTTTGATCATGCGGGAGACCATCTCTGCGTTCACCCCGTCTAGGAACATGTCGATTTCATCGAGCACGTAGAACGGGCTGGGGTCGTACTGTTGGATCGCAAAGATGAAGGCCAGTGATGCAATGCTTTTTTCTCCACCGGAAAGCGCGGCGAGTCGTAAGACTTTCTTGCCATGGGGGCGTGCCTTGATGGTCAGCCCACCATCGAAGACGCTCTCCTCGTTCTCCAGCAGCAGCTCTGCTTCTCCACCCTCTGAGAGCTGTGCGTACACCTCTTTAAAGGAGGCGTTAATCTCGTTGTACACCTCAAAGAACCGCTCCTTCTTCTTGCTGGTGATCTCCCCAACGAGTTTCACCAGATTTTTCTTCTGGTCGTTGAGATGGGAGATGTCCTCGTCGAACTTCTTCTTGCGCTCCATCTGATGTTCGTACTCCTCTAACGCCCGCATGTTCACTGGCTCAAGCTGCTGCATGGTCTGCTCTATGGACAGGATGGTTTCTTTCATGGTCTCAATGGGTGGCAGCTTGGTGTCTTTTATCTCCACGCGGTATAAGGCGATCTCCTGGTGCAGCTCTTTGATGGACTCCTCAAGCGTGGGGAGCCGGTACTTCGCCCGGGCGATTAAATCAAGGTAGGATTCTGCTTTGGTGTGAATCGTCTCCAGCTCGTTTTCGATGCTGACTGTTTTTTTGTACACAGTGTCTCGCTCTAAAGCAAGTTCTCTGATTTTGCCGCTCATCGTCTCCTCAACGGTCAGCAGCGTCTTGAGGTCATTCTGATGGGTCGCACGGGTGGTCTTCAGCTCCTGAATCGATTGTTTCAAGGTCTCCAGTGTCTCATCCAGCGCTGTTATCTTCTGTGTCAGCTCTGTCTTGCGCTCCTCAAGCAGCTGGATCTTCTTCTGTAGTGTGTCGTGCTCACTGCGGTTTTTTAATACACTCTCTTGTAGCTCTGCGACTGTTTTTTCAAGTGTACGCATGGTCTGTGCGACTTCTTTCTTCGTGGTCTTCAGCAGGTGTTTTCCTTTCTCTTCTTTCTGGGTGTTCAGCTCGGTGAGACGTTTACTGCATGCTTCAATGGAGTCCATGATCTTTGTGTGTTCTGCCTCAATGGACGCTTTTTCGTTCAACTTGACGTCGAGGTCCTTTGAGAGCACCTCGAGTTTCCCGGTGAATTCCTTTTTGCGGACGTCAAGGTCTTTGACCTGTGAAGTGGCATCGGTGTCTCCCTTCAGGGTACGGAACGTCTCTTCGAGCTCTCCGAGTTCTTTTTTCAAAGCGGAGAGTTCCTCAGATAACGCATCTTGGTTGTGTATCGCGGCTGTTAACTTCCTGCTGATGTCATCTAACGCCTGTTGGTCAGCACTGCCAAACGAAAGCCGCTGGCTTGGTGCACTTCCTCCTATCATAGCACCGCTGGCTTCGATGAGGTCGCCTTTGATGTCTACGAGGCGCACACCACCCATCAAGCGTCGGGCATCTGTCAAGGTGTTGACCACTACGGTGTCCCCGAAGACGTACCAGAACGCGCCTTTATACTCAGCGTTGAACTTCACGAGATCAATGGCGAACCCCTGGGAGCTGTCGTCTTTGACGGCCATGAGGGCTTGGGCTCGTGGTTTGCCAATCACCATCTTGTTAATGGGTAGGAAGGTTGCGCGACCGAGTTTCTTTTTTTGTAAAAACGATATTGCTTCAGCAGCCGCGGCATCATCAGCTACAACAATGGCTTGCATCCGGGCGCCTGCAGCGATCTCCAAGGGAAGCTTATATTTTTCATCGACCTGTGCCAGCTCAGCAACTGTGCCGCGGACGCCTTTGAGTTCCCCCGTGTTGCGAGCAGCAAGTACAGACTCGACTGCACTATGGTACCGAGCACCGATGGTCTGTGCTGCCTCACGCTCCGCCTGCAGCTTTGACTGCTCCCGCTGCATCTTCATGATAGCGGTTTCAAGGTCTGCGAGCTGCTCGGTGATGTCAGCTTCGCGTTTCTTTTTTTCAAAAATCTGATGCTCGTAGTCTTTTATTTTCTTGGTGTTCTCTTGTTTTCCTTTGGAGAGCTCCTCGGTCTGCCAGGTGACGTCTTTGACCTCGAACTCATAGGTGGCCTTGGTTTCCTGCAGCTCCGCGATTTGTAACTCAACGGCATCAAGTTTTTCTTTCAACCGGTCCTTGGTGAGTTCGAACTCATGCAGCTCGGTCTGCGTGTTGGTGTACGCCTCCCGCATCTTCACCAGCTCCCTGGTGAGGTCCATGGAGGTGTCATCGGACTGTGCGATTTCGTCTCGTAGCACGGACAGTTCTTGTTCGCGTGCGTGTAAGGTTGTCTCGAGGTTCTGCAGTGCGCTGGTTGCTTCGTGTTGTTGAGTCGTGCATTCTTCAAGTTCGTTTTGGATACCTTCCAACGATGCTTCTAGTTGTTTCTTCTCTTTCTTCTTCTCCGCACTCTCATCGTTGGAGAAGTTGATCCGCTCCTCGATTTTGATAGATTCTGATCGTAACGTGTCTATCTTCTGTTTTATGTCAGTGGCTTCCTCGCCACCGGCATCCGTGATCTTCTTTTC
>JAFGML010000028.1 GCA_016927555.1 Thermoplasmatota archaeon | reverse complement strand
CATGTCGTTGAGTTCCTGTGCCGTCCATTGCCCATCGGGTCCCGGGGTGCCATCGGTGTTGACAGTGTAGCCCGTGTATTGTACCTGGATGAAATCATCCTCAGGGTTGTAGAACTGCGTGCCTGCTGTTCGCAGCGCAGTCAAGATGTTGCTCTTATCACTGAGGAACGCAAAGATGTTGAAGATCTGCTCATCATACCCTTCCACCCCATAGTACCTGATGCTGTACCCGGTTGCCTGCTGGATGTCGTGATACAACCAGGTGACTTCCTCATCGTTTAAACTTTCGTTGAAGAGTGCGACAATGTCATGGTAGTACGCGTTTTCCCGGTACTGCTCGCCAACGCTAATTAAAGTACTGAGTTCAGCATCATACGCGGCACCGATGGGTGAGTTGTATGAGGGAGACGATTGTGGGTTCAGCATCCATGTTCTGACTTTGGTGGAGTTGTTGACGCCAAGATGTGTGTCGAGCGTAGCAATCACTTCAGGGGAAAACGCATTTTCATTGTTGTCCCTTCTGTTGCCTTCAAGTAAACGGACGATCCAGACCGCTATTCCTTCTTTTTCACTTGTCGCGGTGTGGAAATTTGATGCAGGGGGGATGCCGTCCTGGAAGTTATCAGCGACAGTTGGGTGACCGCCGACAGCAACTTCGTAGAACCCGTAGTCCCACCACGAGATGTACCCTGGCCGCTCTGCCGGTTCACTAATGTCGGTGTCTTGTTTGCTGAGCCATGAGTACGCATCAACCCAGTACTGCTCTTTGTACGAACTGGACCCAAAGGCTGAAGTATGATCCTCACCAAAGATATCATATTTCATGTTACTCGTCCCATTTTTGGTGACTGCGGAGGGTACTGCGGCATCAAGCGTAAGAAATCCATTGGGGAGGAAAATAAGGAAGGCGACAAAGAGCACTCCAAAGAGGTGGTAGATTTTTACTCCTTTCCGCAGACCACGCAACCCGCCACCCGCGTTGCGAATGTTTCTTGCCATCTGCTTGTAGTCTATTTTTTCAATGATATACCAGACAATGTACCCTGCGAGAAGAGCAATGAGTGGTACCATGTCATTCAGGAAACGACCAGCAGTGGACGTCAGCCAGATATTGATGATAAATAGGGCGATGATAAAGAGGTAGTCCCGTCGTCCCTTCTGTTTGAGGAATTGGTAGAAGAGGAAGACAAAACCAGCCCAGGCTATCCAGTAGAGGGCAGGACCGTAGGACATGACGGTTCTGCTGATGTTGTAGGTGCCTGCCTCTGCAATCGTCAGAGAGACCTTCGACCCGTAGATACCAGCGCCATAGAGTAATTCAGAAATGGCACTTAAGGGTGCAAACAGGGAGAATGTCTGGGGGTTTGTGTACACAATGTAGAGGAAGAGGGCAGCTGCTGCGGCCACACCTGCAATCAGTGGATAGGAGACGACCCAGGGGATGTGCCTCCGCTTGAACAGGATGCACAGGCCGCCAAAGGCTGCCAATCCAGCAGCTAAATAGAAGGGAAGATCTAAGAGGACGCCACTGGCATAGGTGATAGGCCATGAGACAAGAAAACCTGTGAATAATGCGACGACAATGCCGATGACAAACCGCTCTTCAACCTTGTTGGTGAACAGATCAATGAGCAACTGAATGACAGCGTAAACGGTGATGACCGTGTACAGGAACTGTGCTTCTACCCAAACCATGGAGAGAGCAGCAAGGGGTATCCCTGCTAACAAGGCATAGAGAAGAGAGCGCTTCGTATCCTTTTCTTTGATGCAGAGGATGAGGAACAGGAACGTCAGGAAGAACAAGAATAAGTTGAACGAATCGTGGTCAAATAAGGCATACGCAGACCCATGCCCTGAGCTGATGTGGATGGGGATGAGCGCGATGAACAGCGCTGCGAGGAGTCCTGCTTTGCGCCCAAATAAGATTTTCCCGAGGAAATACACAGGGAAGACAAGCAAGGCGCCAAATAACGCAGGGATGAACTGCATGGCGTACCCGAGGGCATCTGCTTCGCTCATGAACGGGGTGAGCAGCTGACTAAACCCGACGGCAGACATGACGAGCAGTGGGGCACGACCACCTGATTTTCCAAAGGGATAGGCAAGTAAGGGGTCAGCTGAGGTAAAATAGGGAAAACGTCCAGTCTGTGCTGTGTTCTCCACCAGTCTCATGTTGTAGTACGGGTCAGGACCGGAGAGATAAAACGTGTCAGAGAGGGCTGTTCCATTTGGGTTGATGTTGACGTTTGAGACGAAGTTGAAGTAGCTGTTCATGAACAAGACCAAGAAAAAGATTACGACCAATGTGATACCAATCCACCAATTCTTCTTCCATTGTCTGTGCTTCCGCTCTGTGACTTTGGTGGCTGGTGTTGATGGCAGAGGCCCGGTTGATTCTGATGGCGTTGTCATCTTGAGTTGTGCTCGTTTCCGCATAGGTTTCACCCTAGGATGGTTAGAACCGTAAATCTATGGTCTTATAAATACCTTCTCTCTAAAAGAACGCTGTGTAAACACTATGCGAAAGGGAGTGTTTGTTCGAGGAGATAGGCGATACACTCCGCGGCACTGACGGTGCTAAATTCGTTTTCGATGGTATCAGTGGCAATGATTTCATCGCACCCAGCGGAGAGGAGCTTTTCTTTTGCAGTTCCAACGAATAACCCATGGGTGCAGGCAACGAACACTTTTTTCGCCCCTTGCTTCTTCAGTTCCTTAATGGACTGGGCCATCGTGCCACCCGTCGAGATGATATCATCGATGATGGCAACCTGCTTATCGCGGGCATCAAGCGTCTTTGGTGTGATGGAAACAGTGGTTCCGTCGATGCGTGTTTTTTCAAGGTAATCATATTTGCACCCGATGGCTCCTGCCGCCTCTCTAGCCCTCTCTTTCGCTCCTTTATCTGGGGCAAGGATGAAATCGATGTGCTTCTCTTTGAGGTACTGGGCTAGCGTGTTGACTGCGGAGCAGCTGTACGCAGGAATAGAAAAGAACTTCAAAATGTGCTCTTTGTGAGGATCGACAGTGATGACGGCATCGCCATGAAGGCTGATGTGCTGTGCGATGGCGCGGGCGCTGATGGCTTCCCCTTCTTCAAAGCGTTTATCCTGCCTGCTGTAGCCGAAGTACGGGACCACCGTCGTCATGGTTTTCGCACCAGCATCATGAACAGCGTCCTGCATGAGGAAGAGTTCAATAATTTTCTCATCAGGATAGGCGGTTTGAACAAGCAGGACGTCTTCACCGTCAATGCGCTCTAACAGACGGATGTAGAACTCGTTATCTGGGAACCGTTTATAGGTGGCGTGTAGCATTGGCTGATGGAGCAGACGAGCAAGATTGCCCGCGATGTGCCGCGCCGAGGTTCCCCCAAGGACATACATAGTGTGAACCCGTAAATATCCCAGGTCTTTTTAGTGATTTCGTCAGAAGGTTTTTATAACAGTGTACGCTTAATTCCTAAGAGAAGTGAGGGATGAGATGCGTCAAGTTCCATGGCTCAAGACCTGTGTAGTCATGATAGTGCTGCTATCACTTGTGTGTATCGTGTGTGTAGAACAAAGAGTCAGGGCTGCGACATCAGAGAGTCACGTGCAAGCGACCGTCTCCTGCACCTTTGAGTCAGGCGCACACGTCTCAGTCCATGCTCAAATGATTGTGAACAGAATCGATAATATTTACGATACCTCCTATGACAGACAAATGATCGAGAGCATTGCGACAAGCGATCCTGAAGTGATTGGAATTATTAAGCAACGACTTCGTGATTCGCTGAGGCATCAACTGGAGCTTGCGTTTCCAGATGCTGAGATAGCTGCAGTGGATCGCCCGACATACAGTATCCCCTATTTTCGTGATACCTTCTCGGTGAATTTAACAACCGCGTATTTTGGCTACGAAGGCACGTTGGATCTCTCTGAGTTTATTAGCGGTGTACTGGATATGGGTGCAACGGTGACGTATCAGGGCACCCTGCAGGCTACAGAGGGGTGGAATGTGACGTACGTCTACACTCTGCCGTCGACAGTGATGATTTCCTATGCAAACACTGATCAGATCAACGCTGCAGCCAATACGGTGACTTGGGAGGTGCTGAATTGGCATGGAGATGATGATGGCAAAGAGGCGACGTTGAAAACTAGGTATAAAAATCCGACGTCTCCATCGGATTCTAACGAAGAGATTGCTCTTGAATTCATTCTTGATACTAGGTTGGTTAGCTCCGTGAGTTTAACGGAGTCTATTGTAGCAAAAAAAGTGAGCATCAGCACGTACAATGTGTTACCCAAGTTCATCTCAGAGGTAGATGTCCTCCCAGCAGATGGAGTACGATTGTTTATTGACAATGGATTGCTCTCATGGGATGCTCTTCGTGAGACCACGATGCAGCCAATTGAACAATCCATCACACCACTAATAGAGAATTCGTCCTTTAACCAACCACTCAATGTCGTGTTTTCTTGGGACCCTGACAGCACCACGAACTGTTCAACACCGTTCAATATTTCCCACATGGATGATGCCCCAGCGCTGCGAGCGAACTACAAGGATGCTGCGGTGCAGTTGCGGATTTGTGACATGCCTGCACGTGCTTTTTTTGGTTTGATGCATGCGGGGGCAACAGCGTCGATTGCACCAGAGGATGTGAACTTTAATGTGCAATCATCAGAACTTGAATGGCCGTACACGGGGATTCTCCAGCTACCCTCGAACATCACCATCAATGGATCACGAGAGGTGACGTGGAATGACACCAGACCGCTAGCAGGCGCTGTCTCCTCTGATCTTGCACCAGACGAGCCCTATGAGAATGATGTGATTGAAACACGTGTGGATGTCGAGTTTTCAAAGATGGATTTAAACATCCCGAGTGCATTTACTGGAAAAACAGAGTTGACTGCGACGGTGAACCTCAAAGAAGATGCGAAGCTCTATGTGATCCGCCAGCCAAGTGAACTGTCATTTTCACCACAGGTGAATCTCTCATTTGTAAATTCAGATGCGCTGCGACTGTGTATTGAAGAACACGTGTTTGAAGACAGCCAGGTGACCACATACCTCGCCCGGGCCACCGAATTGTTCCAGCAACAGTTATCTGAGATCCTCCACGGCGTTCAGGTGAAAGGAAGTGTGGATAGGAAAGCGTTTTCCAACTCGTTACTGTGGGATGGAGATATTTCTGCGATGGACGCAGTGACCCCGGTCGTCATAGCGAATACTGCAAACGAGGTCTATCCAGTGAAATTCAACATCTCAGTGTGGCCTGCCCAGTTAACCATTGAGCCGCAGCAGTTCATGCTCTACGGCAGAGAGAATCAAGTCGTTACTTATAGACTCGTGTTTCCCCGCGGGGTGTCTGTCAACGCCAGTGAGAGCGCAGGGAAACCTGTGATTGCTGGTCAAACAAATGATGGGCGGCAGTACGTGGAGCTCGTGTTTGACCCACAGTCATCTGCGAATGCGTCTCTGTTGACCTGTGTGTTAACGGTCTCGCCTGTGTACGTCCTTGGGATGTTCTTACCGTGCATCCTCGTCTTCATTTTGTTGATAATCCTTATTGTCATTCTCGTGTTACTACGGAGGAAACGAGGAGGGTTCCGTCGGGAGAAGCAACCGCGTGAACGAAGGATGGAACCTGAGGAGAGTGAGCCGGTGGATGATGCCGAACCGGAGTACTATGTGCCTCCCCCACCACCCTCGACACGCAAGAGGAAAATGCGCTAGTGGAGAGCTCGCTTGAACAGCACAGGTGCTAACGACATAAGAGAAGGCATTGTTTTGAGGAGGGGGACCAGAAGTTGTGAGGGATAGTCTATATCGCCATACCTGTTGATGGTGTTGAGCGTTTTTTTGGTGTTGAATTTTTTTACATAGGTGTCAAATTGTTGGTCGGTGAGTCTGGTGAACAGGCGTCTAAACCGCATGCCTGCTGTGAGTTCTCGTCCTATTTGCTGTGTCCAGCGTGTGTGATAACAGCTCAGCATGGACGTAGTATATTGGTGTTGTTCTAGGGCTTCGTTGGCAACATCTGCGCAGTGTGAGGCGCAGACAAGGCCGGGGTATAAGCCTCCGCCTGAGGTGGGTTTGACTTGGGCGGCTGCATCCCCGATGAGCATGACGCCATCAGCGACCGTGTTTTTCAGGGGACCGAGGGGGATGATGCCCCCGTACTTTTGTTGCACTGTAGCATGATGGAGCAGCGGCTGGTGTAATAATGTCGTCAGATAGTGGTGGAGGGGATGGGGGGCATGTTTCGTTGTACACAGACCTATGCGTGCAGTCGTCCCTGTGGGGCTTGTCGGGATCACCCAGGCAAAAAAACCTGGTGCAAGTTTGCTTCCTAGAAAGATGTGGACGAGGGTGGGGTCGAGGTTGGTGTTAGTGACATCCGCCCCGATACCATGGAGAAGTTCTTTTGGTGAGGGGAAATGAAAGGCGGTACGGATGCGGGATGCAGGTCCATCTGCACCGATGAGGAGACAGCAGCGTGCCTTGTGACGTGTGTCGTTATGTTGAACATCAAGGATAATGTTGTGGTCTTGTCGTTTTGCTGATAGAATCTGATGGCCGAGGAGGAGGTCTGCTCCTGCGTGTTGCGCGCGATGTGCCAGAGCTTCATCAAAGGCACGGCGGTTGATGACTATGGCATGGACTCTGTCGCCCCCGACGTACAGGGTGGTTCCTTTCGGGCTATAGATCTGGGCGCCATGGATGGAATTCTGAATAATATTCGATGGTGGGGAGCCGGACAGGTCTATGACTCGTTGTGTGACGAGCCCTGCACAGTGAAGGGGGGTGCCGATCGTCTGGTGCTCTTCATACAGTCCGACGTGCCATCCTTTCGCAGCTATGTGCTGTGCGACGTATGAGCCAATGGGCCCACCGCCAACGACTAAGACTTCGTAGTCATCCATAGTTGGTGAGAATGTCACCAAAGATTTATAATAAAAACGGTGTTACAGGGGGCCATGGTTTTTAAAAGTAACCTGTTAATGCTTACGGTGGGATTGATGGGGGCTGTCTTCCTCTTGTTTCAGAGAAAAAAGGAACAGTGTGTTGAACCGAGAGAGCGCGAGAGCGGTACGTCATCGATGCTGTGTAAATTTGTGCATGATTGCTCAGGCCGGAAGATTGGGGAGAGTGTCTCGTTGGATCAAGATATCTTGATTATTAAGTCAGGTTCACAGTTCTTGGGAGTACCGTTGAAACATGTGGAGGAGACCGAGCACACTCTTGTGGTGAAAGGTATTGTTGATTTTTCAAAAGCATATACGTTGGGGGAGAAATGGCGAAAGGAATCACACAAAGAGATGAATCAGCATGGTTGCTCAGAAGGTACAACACGGTAATGGTGACTATAAACAAGTGATAGTGACCAGGGAGGATTTGCCTCTTTCTATGGGGAAGCTTGCAGTGCAAGTCGCTCATGCTGCGGTGGCATGTACGTTGCTGACGAAGCAGAGGAAATCCGATTGGTGTGTCAAGTGGCAGCAGGAGGGGGCAAAGAAAGTGGTAGTCTCTGTTGGGACACTTGAGGAGTTTATTCCTCTGAAAGAGAAAGCGGAGTCCCTTGGTCTTGTGGCACTGATTATTTCTGATGCAGGACATACTGAGATACCTGAGGGGACGCAGACGGTGCTGGGTATAGGGCCTGCGCCGTGTAATTTGATTGATCAAGTGACAGGGCAGCTGCCGTTGCTGTAGGATGAGGGCTTAGAATTCTTTCAGTGTCTTTTGTCGGTCGTCAGGCAGTACCACGTGTCGTTCGACTTCTCGCCACTCCAATTCTTGTTCTTGCAAGAGGTGCTTGACCATGTCGGGGACGTGAGGAGCGCAGAGAATGCCTCGAACCCTTGATTCTTTGTTTCCTTTTTTGATGTCGGTGACGTACATGCGGAGTTGATGAACGGAGCTGATGGTGGCAAGGCTGCGCTTGACTTCAATGACGACGGGCGTGTGGTCTTTGTCAAACCCGTAGAGGTCAATGGCTCCTGATTTGACTGTTTTTTCGCGTTTCACAATACGGAGCCCCTCTTCGATGATCCTTGGGTCGTTGACGATCTGGTTGACGACATCTGTTTCCATGCCGCTGATGATGAGCGTGGCTCGGTCGACGAGTGACGTGACAGTGACGAGCTGGAGAGCCCGGAAGGTGACATGCATCTTTTCTGCTGGGCGATGGTGCCGGCAGAAGAGACGCAGGGCGTTGTTTTTGGTTGCAAATTCGCAGATGCTGCCTGCGGGTTGCCAGTTCACGGGCTCGCGCATGGTCGGCTGATGAATTAGTACGGTGCCATCTTGTTTGATGATGACCAGTCGCTCCCCCCAGTCAAGTAATGAGCGAGCACGTCCATGGTACTCGACCATGCAGTCGCCAATGAGCACCAGCATGGTTTTCTCTGGTTTTGCTGTATGGTGTACTTTGATGAAGTGTACTGCTTCTGTGGCAGTCGGGTGAATCACGGTGTTCATGGCATTCATCCCTATGGTAGAAGAAACCGGTAATATGAGAACGAGCGTTTTAGACTGTGAGTCGCGCTTGTTCTTTCATCTTATAGGCTGCGAGTTCCTTAATGGTATCGTCTTCTTGTAAGATGGTGAGCAGGTCCTTTGAGGATGTCGAGGAGGACATGTGTATCTCTGTCGTACGTCCATGGCGCCCTTTGGAGATGACACGGGCGGTGATGATGCCAAGCATGTCAAGCTCGGAGATGAGATCTGCGGTCCGGCGTTGGGTGAGACAGTTGAATCTGGCTTTTTTGCAGAGCTCTCGGTAGATGTCGTAAACCTCCCCCGTGGTCAGCGCCCGTGTTGCCCCTGCTTTGATATTCTGCTTGTTGAGCAGGATGATAGAGTACAAGACGAGCTTGGATTGATTCGGTAAGGTCCGTACGACTTCAATGACCCGGTCTAACTCAATTTTGTTCTGCGCGAGACGCACATGCGAGCGGGTAATCTTAGATGATTTACTGCGCTCTGCAAGTTCAGCGGAGACGCGAAGGAGGTCCAGGGCACGTCGTGCATCGCCATGCTCTTGTGCAGAGAGGGCAGCGCATAATGGTATAACTTCATCTTCAATAATTCCTGGTTTCAACGCTGTTTTAATGCGTGCGCGGAGAATGTCTTGGAGTTGTTCTGCATCATAGGGGTAGAAGATCATGCTCTCCTCCCCAAGACTTGATTTGACGCGAGGGTCAAGAAACTCAGTGAACTTGAGATCATTAGAAATGCCGATGACGGAGACACGGGCGTTGTCAAGCTCGCTGTTGATACGTGTGAGATTGTACAGTGCTTCATCTCCTTTCAGTTTATCAATTTCATCTAAGACGACGACGGTGACGCTCTTTTCCTTGTCCATCATGGCTTTAACCTTTGAGTACACTTCATCGGTGGGCCATCCTGTGAACGGGACGTGGTCATTCCATTCGCTGATAAACCGGTTTGCAATGTTTTGCAGCAATCGATACTGAGTATCAACAATCTCGCAGTTCATGTAGATGAAATTGACTTTCCTGCCGGTCTCTTCTCCTTTCTTGAGGAGTTCTTTTCCTACAAATTTCACGACCGCTGTTTTCCCAGTGCCGGTCTTTCCATAAATAAAAACGTTTGACGGGGTCTCCCCTTTGAGTGAGGGGACCAAAATGTTTGCAAGATCCTTGATTTCTCGTTCACGGTGTGGAAGAATTTCAGGCATGTACGTTGGTCGCATGACCTCACGATTTTTGAATAATCCTTCGTTTGTCAGTAAATCGCGAAAGATGTCTGTATTTGAAGTTTCTTTAGGGATACACACCTGCCTCCTCGTATGTGTGTAAAAGGCTGGTCTATAATAAAGTTTTGTGTGCTTTTTTGTTGATTTCTAACCTGTTGAATCGTGAGGAGGGGGAGGGGATGATTTCGTGTGGAAACAGGGGAGACGTTTCCTTTTAATTCTTTAATTTTTTTAATTTTATATTTTTAAAAATCGGAATATTAAAATAGACTTAATGTCATATCGTACTGGGACTACTGACGTCCCTTTTTTTCTCTAATTTGACTACTCCGTCTTTATGTTCTCCACACGAAACGAAGGGGTCTCCCCCTTAGAGACAATTCTAGACTACTCCCTCGTGTCTTTTTATAGATTCTAGAAGCCATCCAAAGGAGAAAATGAAAAATAAAAAAAAACTCAATTATAGATGAGAGAACGTCTATCCACCAACAATAATGACGTCTTTTACAGAGCGGATCGCCTCAAACGGAAAGACAAGGTGACCCACGTCATCCAGGTGGTACAACCGTGGATCAATATCCTCAGACGGCTCTACCAAAATGCTGATAAGTTGACCGGTTCTACCGTCCACCAACGAGTTCCTCATGACGCCGAGGTACAAACCCTCTTCGCTCATCACTGTTTTTCCTCTCAAATCACTCTCCAGTACTTTCATCATATCCCTCTCGTTTAAATTTTTTTTTATATTAATCTTACAAATATTGTATGTCTCGTTCTTTTTTATCCTTTTTGGCGGTCACACTACTAAGGTTATCCTTGACTTTTGTGTAGTACTTAATCACCTCGTCTGTCAGGCTTCCTCGCGCCTCGTTCATTGCTTGATCGAAATGCATCATCTTCACCTCAGTTGCCTTCAGATCATCCCGTAAGGCAATCATAGCAGCCTCTCGGCACACAGCATCGATGTCAGCACCAGAGAACCCCACTGTCTTTTCTGCTAACTCATCAAGAGACACATCCTTTGCCAGTGGCATATCCTTGGTATGAATCTTGAAGATCTCCAGACGGGAGATGCTATCTGGTGCAGGAATCAGTAACAACCGGTCAAACCGCCCGGGGCGGAGCAACCCAGGGTCGATGATATCTGGGCGGTTCGTCGCACCAATCACCACGACCCCCTCCATGCTCTCCAACCCGTCGATACTCGTCAGCAGCTGGTTCACAACACTTTCCGTGACATGCGACCCTTCAAACGCGCCACGCCGAGGGGCGATAGAATCAATCTCATCGAGGAACACGATGGTTGGTGCAACCTGCCGCGCCTTCTTAAAGAGCTCACGGACCGCTTTCTCACTCTCACCAACCCACTTACTGAGCACCTCAGGTCCCTTGATAGAAATGAAGTTTGCCTTGGATTCATGGGCGACTGCTTTTGCCAGCAGGGTCTTCCCTGTCCCTGGAGGACCATACAGGAGGATGCCTCGAGGCGCGTGGATACCCATCCGCTTGAAGATCTCTGGTTGGGTCAACGGCCATTCCACAGCTTCCTTTAACTTCTGTTTTACGTCCTCAAGGCCGCCGACGTCATCCCAGGATACCTTCGGGATTTCAACGAAGAACTCACGGAGTGCTGACGGCTCAATCCCACGGTGTGCGTTCTTGAAGTCATCCATGGTGACCTCCATCTTCTCCAACAGCTCCACGGGAATGGGTTTTTCTAAATCAATCTCAGGTAAGTGCCGCCGTAGCGTGTTCATCGCTGCTTCGCGAGCCAGAGCGGCGAGGTCTGCACCCACAAACCCATAGGTGATATCAGCGATACCATCAAGCAGGGATTCCTTGGTCATTCGTTTGATGAAATCCTCCGGGTTTTCCTTAATAGCGGTAAACCGTTCGTTGATCTGCTGCTCTGCACGAACGTTGGCCTCATGGTCATCTAAATCGTACGGTAGCAGATTCGTAATCTCATCAGATAACAACCGAATGACCTTCTCGTAGAGCAAGGAGGGCATCTCACTTTTAAACGCGTCAAACGTCACAGTCAGGTAGTTACTCACCACCTCAGAGCGCTTGTTCCGCTCCTTTGACCGCAGCATGCTACGCAACAAATCAGAGATGTGAATCTTCTTCATCCCCTGTTTCAGCACCGTGATGATCTTCTCTTCATCAATCTTTTCCCCAGGGTACATTTCAGAAAGATTTGGGCTGATAGGCATCCCTCGGGTATGAATCTGAAGGATTTCTTTTCGTCCGTTTCGATCAGGCACGTCGATGCGGATTTCCCGGTCAAACCGCCCTGGTCGTCGTAACGCAGGATCAATCACATCAGGGAGGTTCGTCGCACCAATGACAATGATTTTCCCCCGGCCCTTCAGCCCATCCATCAAAGTGAGCAGCTGGGAGACGACCCGGCGCTCGACTTCACCATGGACTTCACTGCGCTTTGGGGCTATCGCATCTATTTCATCAAGGAAGATAATCGACGGTGCGTTCTTCTGTGCCTCCTCGAAGACCTTCCGGAGGTTCTCCTCACTTTGACCATAGAATTTACTCATGATTTCCGGACCATTGATTGTGTAGAAGTTCGCCCCGGATTCATTAGCCACTGCTTTGGCAATCAGGGTTTTCCCTGTCCCTGGTGGGCCATGCAGTAGAACCCCCTTGGGTGGGTCAATGCCGAGCCGGTCGAACAACTCCGGGTGCTTCAACGGCAGCTCGATCATCTCTCGTACTTTTTGAATCTCAATGTGCAACCCACCGATATCCTCGTAGCTCACTCGTGGGCCTTCCTCTTCAGCGATCTTTGCTGCTTCTTCTTTGACATGCAGTACAGTCCGCTCTGTGATCATCACAATGCCATGGGGGTTGGTCTCCACGATGACAAAAGGAAGGGCGTTACCGAAAAACGCGATCCCTGGGATGATGATTTCATCACTCTTAGTAATAGGTCTGCGCAACATGTTCTTACGGATGATAACGTCAATCCCCATCCCGAACTCGATACGCTGGCCCTCCGGCATCAGAGGAGCAAGGGTGATATCACGTGCTTCTTTGACTTCCGCGCGCCTGATTTTCACACGATCCCCAAGGCCGGTTCCCGCGTTTTTCCTGGTGAGGTTATCAATACGGACAAGCCTCTTCCCTTCATCTGAGGGATGCGCACGCCAGACCGATGTCGCCGTTGTCTTTGTACCTTCAAGCTCGATGACATCTCCGATGGAGAGATCAAGATCCATCCTGGTTTGATGATCAATGCGGGCTCTTCCATACCCGACATCTTGTTGAAAAGCCTCAGAGACTTTCAGAACAACTTCTCGTGCCATAACTCCCACCAGTCGTAGGTACCGTGGCCAGAAGACCAACATGAGTTATAAAGTTTTCTCCCGCAACGGGGCGCATTCACAGAGGCGACGGAGAGGAACAATTAAATAAAGGAACTGTATATTTTTCTTCAAATAATTTCAGTCTGGGGGTAGTAGCTACGATGAAATTCAAGTATCTCATCATTCTTATTGCAGTGACAAGTCTCATTGTCCTCTACAGCATCTCTCTTCTGTCACAACCCAGTGAAATTTCACTGGCTGCACTGCCGACGTATGATGGACAACACGTGGTTGTGAAGGGGGTTGTGACCGAGTATCGGACCACAACCTACGGCAGCCAACTCCTCACGATACGAGACAACACGAGCAGCACAACATCGGCAACAGTGTACATTGAAGGAGAGATTGCGGTTGAGTACGGAGATCGAATACAAGCACAAGGACAAGTACAACAGTACAATGGGCAGTGGGAGATTATGGTGAGCAACCCGGCGCTCGTCACAATCATTCAGCAGTGGAAGAACTGCTCGTTTCCCCTCTGGCAACTCGCTGAACATCCAGGGAACTATGTTGACACCAACGTCAACGTCACAGGAATAATCACCCAAGCAGCTGCGTCTTCGCTCGAACTTACTGATGCTGAGGGAAGATACTGTGTTCTTGTCGTCTATGACTCCTCCGTCCCCCATGACGGCTCTGTAGGGCAACAGGTTACTGTGCACGCCCGCTTTGTCTACGACGCAAAAAACCTCAACTATGTGCTCAAGGCAACAGACGGTTTCCATGGAATCTGGGTTCTAGAGAGGTGAGAGCCTGCTCAACCTACTCCTCATCATTGTGTTTTGTGTGCTTGGCGTGCTGCTTGGTGTTGCCACTGGGCTACTCCCTGGGCTGCACGTCAACAATGTCGCCTTAATCATGCTCTCCGCATCCGGCATCATCCTTGCGATCTGTCAACCGCTCTTCACCTATGGTGTCTCTGAGTCGTTTGTAATGATTCTCATCGCTGGGTTCATCCTGTCTGTTGCAGTCTCCCATTCGTTTCTCAACATGATCCCTGCGACCTTCATTGGTGCCCCTGATGAGGAGACCGCGCTGTCTATTCTACCTGCGCATCAGATGTTATTGAAGGGAGAGGGTTACAAGGCTGTCGTGTTATCTGCGGTTGGGAGCTATGGTGCCATCCTGGTCTGTCTTCTCCTGATGTTTCCTCTTCGCTTCCTGATGGGTCCTCCTCTGTCTCTCTATGCTGTGGTACAGGAAAGCATGGTCTGGGTGCTGATTGCTATCGTCGTGCTGATGATTACAACAGAAAAAACACGAATCACTGAGTGTGGCGACCGCGGGGTACTTCCCTCCATACTTGGGTTGTTGTTTGCCGCTTTCGTCTTTGTTGTCTCCGGAATCTTTGGGCTGCTCATCCTTGACTTCCCCGTGTCCTCTCCACTTGGTCTTCCGGCTCCAGTCTTGTTTCCTGCACTGGCTGGGTTGTTCGGGACACCCACCTTGCTCAACTCATTGCTGACCACGCCGCGGCTCCCTGCCCAGAAAATAGAACCTCTCCTGTTCAATCGTATTGAGCGTCGCTCCTCACACGTCTCTGTGTTCACTGGGAGCCTTGCCGGGGTGCTTATCTCGATTCTCCCTGGAGTGACCACGGCAACAGGGACGGTGCTGGCGATGCAAGCACGACCACGGTCAAGTCAGGAGCAAACCATTGTGACACTTTCTTCAGTCAATACCGCTGCAGCGTTTTCAGTGACCCTGATGTTGTTTCTGATTCTGCGCACACGCAGCGGCGTCATCATTGCGATTAGCGGTCTCATCGCGGTAGAGCCCTGGACATCCCTGCTCATGCCTCTCCCTCTCACCTACCTCTTGATGTTCATCATTCTGAGTGGTACGCTGTCGTATTTTCTCACCATTGCTCTTGGGAGGCTCTTTGCGCAACACTTCCATAGACTTCCCTATCAAACACTCGTCATTATCACCCTGTTGTTCGTCTGTGTGCTGGTGGTGATGTTCACTGGGGTGCTAGGTCTTATTGTCTTACTCGCAGCGACAAGCATTGGGTTTCTGCCGATTTGCTGGGGGGTGCGTCGGAGCCACTGCATGGGCGTGTTACTCCTACCGATCATCCTGTATTTTCTGTGAAGAGGCGGTGTTCGATGCGATCGTACCACTCAGTGACATCGACATCATGTGTTCTGGCGATGTACAGCGCCGCGACTTCTAACGTGAGGTGCCGTTCCTGTGCCGTATGGTGTATCTTTCGCCGAATGTCCTCCTGCTTTTGAGTGGTGTAGTTACTGATGTGAGTCACCATGGCGTCAAGGATGTTTTCTGTCTCGTGTTCCCCTGTTTGTTCTATAAAAAACTTTTTTGAAGGGGTAAACCCAACGGGTATCGTGGTTTTCTCAACAGGGAAGTTCGGAAGAAGCAATCCCTCCTTATGAACCAGGAGGTGCTGGGTGAGTGCGTAGGTGACGAAATCGTGTGCCTCTGTTGCGGAAAACCACCCAAGTTCCATAGAGAGAGGAAGATAGATCTCTGATTCTTTTAGCGCTGGTTTTCCACTGCGGTTAAAAAGAAACGCAATGATGATTTTTGCTTCAGCTTCCATGGGTGTTACCTCGTCATGTTGTGAAGATCGATGATGATGCCGGTGATGCCTTGCTGCTGCCAGGCTATGAGTTTGTCTTTGGAGACGGCATACAGATAGATTTTATGGTGTGTCGTGATGTCTGGTGAGAAGCTCCCGTAGTCATTCTCTTCATCGAAGAGGATGATGCCGACGTCATCACCAAAGGAATATTTTCTGATGTTGAACTCTTTGTAGTGTCTGCTTTGATCAATGTAGATGTCGTTGTCTGTAAGTTCTTTGATGGCGGGAAGGTCATAGTGAAGCCAGAGGTCTGGTCGTATTGTGATGGTTGTTGCACCAGCTATGACTGTGTCCATGATGTCATCGATGCGTCGTGGTCCGTTGTCTATCCACAGACTGCAGTGTTCACTGAGTCGTTGGTACAGCTCAAGGTTCGGGTTGTTATGATCCAGTCCGTCGTAATCAAGGACGTACAGGTGTGTGTCTTTCTCTGCTTTTGTAAAGAGATGGTCAAGGTCAAGCGGTTCTCCATCTGTACCGTCTATGAGTATTCCTTGTCGTAATGCGATGAGGGGGATGATGTTCATACAGGCGGCAATTACTCACTCTCCTAAATACTTTTCAGAGAGTGTATAAGCAAAGAAATAAAGAGAAAAAAGAGGAGAAGTTAGCGGCCTAACCGCTGTTCTGTCTCCGCAATCTTCAACCTGGTTTTAATCACCGTGTCTGGGTTCAATGAGATGCTGTCAATGCCGCATTCCACCAGAAACTCAGCGAACTCAGGGAAATCAGAGGGTGCTTGCCCACAGATGCCAACCTTCCTGCGGGGATGGTGAGCATGCGCCACTGTGATCACTTGAGAGACCAGTCGTTTCACGGCGTCGTTTCTCTCATCGAAGATATGTGCCACGAGGTCTGAGTCCCGGTCAAGTCCAAGGGTGAGTTGTGTCAGATCGTTTGATCCGATGCTAAACCCGTCGAAAATATCAGAAAACTGGTCAGCAACAATGACGTTGGAGGGTATCTCACACATCACGTAGACTTCCAAGCCATTCTCCCCCTGCTTCAGACCATACTCATTCATCACCTGGATGACTTTGCGTCCCTCCTCAGGGGTCCGGCAGAACGGGATCATGGGTTTAATGTTGGTCAGCCCCATTTCATCGCGTGCTTTCTTCAGAGCAATGCATTCGAGTCCGAACGCTGGTTTGTACGTCTTATCATAGTACCGCGACGCACCACGCCACCCGATCATCGGGTTATGCTCCTTGGGTTCATACAGGTAACCACCGATGAGATTCGCGTACTCATTGGTCTTAAAATCAGACATCCGCACAATCACGTCATACGGGTAGAACCCCGCCGCTATCTTAGCGATACCTCGTGCGAGGTTCTCCACGAAGAACTGTACTTTATCAGTATAGCCCGCGCTCCGTTCATCAATCTTAGTAATGACCTCAGCGAGTTTCTTATCCTTCGCTGCTTTTTTCTTTAACTTGGGGTAGTCCAGTAATGCAAGCGGGTGAATACCTATGTACGAGTTGATGATGAACTCCTCTCGTGCAAGACCGACACCGTTGTTCGGGATGCGTCCCTGTTGGAACGCCTGCTCAGGAACACCCACGTTCATCATGATCTGCGTCTTGGTCTTGGGGAGTTGATCCAGCTTCAATTCATCCACATGAAAGGGTAACAACCCGTCATAGATCCTGCCGACACCCTCAGAACAATCAATAGTGATGTTTGATCCGTTTTTGATTGCCTCAGTACCGTTCCCTGTTCCAATGACACAAGGAATCCCAAGTTCCCTGGAGATGATTGCCGCATGACAGGTACGTCCACCACGGTTCGTGACAATCGCACCCGCAATCTTCATGATCGGCTCCCAGTCTGGGTCAGTCATGTCGGTGACTAGGACTTGCCCTTGCTTGAACTGACTGATGTCTTTCGCATCCTTGATGATGTTGACTTGTCCTTGTCCAATTTTACTGCCGACCGCTTCTCCTTCGACAAGCAATTTTCCCTTTTCATCAAGCACATAGGTTTTCATCACAGCCATGTCTTGTTGTGAATGTACGGTCTCCGGTCGCGCCTGAACAATGAACAACTCCTTGGTCTGACCGTCTTTCGCCCATTCGATATCCATGGGTTTCTTGTAATGCTCTTCAATGATGCAGGCCCAATTCGCAAGCGTCAATAGCTCCTCATCCGTGATAACAAACTTCGATTTATCTTTGGGGCTGACCTTCGTTTGCCTCGTCCCTGTTGGCCCGTACACCAGTCGTTTGTCCTTTGACCCGAGTTTCTTCTCAAGGATAGGCCTGAAGCCTTTCTTCAACGTTGGTTTGAACACGTAGAATTGATCAGGGTTCACTGCGCCTTGCACCACGTTTTCCCCTAAGCCATAGGCACCGGTGATGTACACCGCATCGGTAAACCCACTCTCTGTATCAATCGAGAACATCACGCCGGAACAGGCAAGATCAGAGCGCACCATTTTTTGTACACCAACAGAGAGATACACGCTGAAATGATCGAAGCCTTTGTCCACCCGATACGAAATCGCTCGGTTCGTAAACAATGAGGCGAAGCAGTCCCGGACTTTCTCTATGAGTTCATCTTCCCCTCGGACATTGAGATAGGTTTCTTGTTGTCCTGCGAAACTTGCATCAGGGAGATCCTCTGCTGTTGCGCTGCTCCGTACCGCGACGTCAACATTCTCGCCGTACCGGAACTCCATCTCTCGGTAGTACCGTCGAATGCTCTCTTCAAGGTCTTTGGGCATCGGCGTGGTTTTAATCAACTCCCGGATCTTCTGCCCTCGTGAGGCAAGATCAGTCACATCATGGGTATCAAGGCCTTTGAGTATCTGTTTTATTTTTACATCAATGCCTGCTTTCTCAATCATGTATTTATACGCATGAGCGGTGACTGCAAAACCTGAGGGGACACGTACGCCTTTCTGTCCGAGATTCCGAATCATCTCACCCAGAGACGCGTTCTTCCCACCAACAGAAGGCACGTCACCAATGGTTAAATCCTCAAACCACTTTACAAACTCCTGCATCATAGTAGTCTCTCCTTTCATGGTGGAGGGTTAACACACACTAACATATAAATTCTTTTTGTCAGATGAACATCAACCTGCACTCTCACAGGAGAGGGTAACTGAATATGCAGGAAAAAAGAAGGGGAGAACACCGCGATTAACAACCATCGTTTTCCATGAACACCGCGGCAGCAAGCACTGTGGTCCACAACCCGTTTTTATCGCCTTCTGCGGTCTGCGCGACACTCTGCGTATGCACAATCTGTCCGCTCATCTTGTACTCTTGTTTCCGTTTATCCCATGCCTTGTCCGGGTCAAACTCCAGACCAAGGGTTGTCGCCAGCATGGTCGCCGCGAGATCTTCCGTATAATCCTCCAGTTTCTTACTCGTCGTACCAAAGGAATGATGTTCTGAGATGTACCCATAGCTGGTGCGATCCTTAGGAATGGCGACACCAATAGCTGCACCGATGAGTCTATTCGGTTCATCCGTGGAATTCCGGGACATGACCACATAGGTGATTTCACCAGCGTTCAGTTCCTTGATACCTTTGTCTTTTGAGATGATCTTACAATACGGTGGGACGATACTGGAGACGTACACGAGGTTGCATTGTTCTATGTCTGCGTCACGTAACGCCAGCTCAAAGGACTGCAGTTGATATTTATGTTTCCCCACACCTTTGGTGAAAAAAACTCTTCTTGGTACCATTGCTCCTCCTCAATGAATTAAGTTTTATAAATATATGCCTGTCCTACGCGACGTCCTGATCTTTGTCGTCTTCTTGTTCCTCTTCCTCGTCGCCGTCTTCATCGTCTAGTTCAGTCACCCGTGCCATCTGCTGTTTTTTCAGCAGCTCTTTCATCTGCTGTTGAATGTCGATTTGTTCTTGTGGGAACGCTTCTTCTTTCATGTTAATTTTTTTTGTCACTGGACGAGCGTCTTCTATGGATGCCTCTTCCTCTTCGTCTGGTTCTTCTTCCTCCTCTTCTTCGTCAATGACTTGTTTAGCAGATGTTTTACGTCGTGGTTTGTCTCGCACTTGCTGTTGTAGCAAATCCCGCATCTGTTTCTGAATGTCCACCTGTTGCTTGTGGAACTCGACTTGTTCTTTGTGGTACTGCGTCGGCACATGGCTCTGCATGATATCCTCGACGAGTTGCTTGACTTCCTTGAAAGGATACACGCCATGGAGTTCGTAGTAACTACGAGCGATGGGTGTTTGTACTTCTTTTCCCCCAGCAGCAAACCCAAACAGCCTGGCTTTCTTGCTGCCGAGTTCCACGCCCCCGCCTGCCATGGTTTTATCACTCCCCAGGCCAAAACCTGATTGGCTCACTGGAATTATTGTACCAAAACTGAAGATTTGGCCAAGGATTCCTTGCTGGGCGTCGATATCAGCGATTTTATCGTACCGAACGGTACGCTCACGTTTCACCAGCACGCCGCCTTTGAAGATGAGTCTGAAGTTGGTGATGATGTACTTATGGGACCGTCGGTACACCTCAATAATCAGAAAGCCGATGATGGCGACTGCAACAGAGTACACGATGATGAATAGTGCAATGTCATTCTCCCACCGGTTCCAGACAATCAGACCAATGGCACCAAGAAACACACCCAAGTACAACAGAAAGATACTGAGTTGAATGGCGACCAACCACGAGACGACACCCACCAGCAGCAACACCAGACCCCAGAGGAGTACAGGGTACCAAACGTTGCCGCTGAACATCCCACCGTAGCCTGAGAATTCAACCAGCCACCAGACGACAATACCCCAGACAATGACAAAGATACAGAGCGTTTGCAGTTTAATGAATGATAAGGGATGTGGTGACAGCACGCGCTCCACGTGTTCATTTTTTAACAAGTCTTTTTTTTCCATCCTCTACCGTCGTATGCTTCATCTTTGTTGCAGTTTTAAATCTATTGGTCTTCTTATATTTTATCAACAGGATAGTGACGACTGCTGTTATCACCAGCATACTGAGGACTGATATGCTCGTCTCAGGTTCAACTGGAATGTACATCAAGACCAGGCGAGACAGAGTGTAGGATACAGGGAGCATGAGGTACGGAAGAAGTTTCCATCCTGGGCGGATGTGATCGGTTGACTTTAACAACAACAGGAGTAAATACGTCAGCAGTAGTGCAAGAATAGCAGTCAGTGACACCCACCCAAGGAGTGTCCAGAGAGCGACATACCAATTCAACTGAAGAAACAAGCAGAGAATATAGTACACATATAGCACAAGAATAACGACTAGGAGATACAGTGGTTTCAGCCTTAAATGGTCCTTCAACGCTCGTAGATCATGGATCATGTTGATGGTTGCTTTGCGCTCCTCCCCAATGTAACTGGGTCGTATCCCCAGCCCAAAAAACAACAAGATTAGGAGGAATCCCACGTGCAGTGGATTGAACAAATCAATGGTACCAAGGAACCCTGTGAATGCTGCAGTAAAGTTGAACAGACTCCCTGCAACAGCAGATAAGGAATCCACGAAGGTGTACGGGGCAGCACTGGGAAAGGAGAACCCAGATCCAACCACTGCATAACTGATGAGCAAGACGAGGCCTGCAGGGAGAAAGAAGGGACCCAGGAGGAGAAATGATGTTGCTATCCATCCGAACACGCCTGTTTTTTCCTTCTTTGGTGACACCTCACCAGAATGAACACTGATGCGAAACGATCCGATGCCGCTCCGTGTGACCGTGTACCCTAGAGCATGACAGACCGTCTGAAAGAATATGCCGATGAAATTCGTGAATCGACAGAACGCCTCATGGGTGCGTCTGAGTTTTTTCAGCATCCACTTCTGAAGATCAATGAGTACAAGCTGAAGAAACCAGAACAAGATCACACACAGAACAGGGGCGAGTGCAGCTGCTAGGAGCACATCAATCGTGATAGGAATGTCCGCCATCTCTCTCCACAGTGGTAGCCATCAGAGGATATAAAAACTTTTTTTATACAACGCTCACGGAGACTGCTTGACCCTGATAATCATAGGCCTTCCAGGATACGTGACCATGCGATGAGACACCAACGATGAGATGGATTCTTCCAAAGTGTCCAAATAAATCTAAATCTGCCTCAGACGGCAATGCAAGGGAGGAAGGATGGGAATGTACTGTTCCAACAATACTGTAATCGATAGGAAGCATGTGGAGACGGAAAATCGCATGGGAATCGCCTGAAATCGTCCCCGGGAGCAGGACGACTTCGGTAATCGTGTCTCTCTGCATCCGGTCGACGCGCAGCAGGGCACCAAACTCTTGTGGGTAGTTTGATTTTGAGCTCTCCACAATTAAGTCAAGGCACCGCTGTGTGATCTTCCAGTGCACGTGCGGTATTTCACGATGTTTCTTGTGTCCAAAAAGCACAGTCTCATCTCATGAGTTTTAGACGTACCATCTGGTAGAAGCTCTCTCCAAAGCGAATGAACCGTGCTTTCTTCTCCGACCCCGTGATGACGATGTCGCTGTCTTGGGTCACCGGAGCTAAGAACCGGCCGTCAACGACCAGGTTGGTTTCCTTGCTTTTCGGCAACAGGCGTACTTCGACCTTGCGTTCCAGGGGAATAATCCAGGGGCGTGCGGAGAGTTTAAATGCGGCAAGTGGTGCGATGATCATCGCATTCACCGCAGGGTCCATAATCGGGCCACCAACGCTGAGCGAATAGCTCGTCGAGCCTGTCGGCGTGGCGATAATCACCCCGTCTGCCCCCATGGATTCGATGAGCTCGTTCTCCACAAAAATCTTCAAGTACAGAATCTTAGCGATGCGAGCGGTTTGTATCGTCACCTCATTGGTCGCATCAGGGAGACGCCTGCCATCCATGGTGATTTTCAATTTCGCCCGCTCTTCCACATTGTATCTCCCCTCAATGATGTGCTTGAGTCCTTCCAGGGCGTACTTGGATTCCACTTCAGACAGAAACCCCATGCCACCTGAGTTGATCGCAAACACAGGTTTGTCGATCTCACTCATCGCTGCAAGGATGGTCCCATCGCCGCCTATGGTCACAACAAGATCCGCCTTCTTGTTTATCTCTTGGAATGAAAACCCTTGTTCGTTGATCTCAACCGCAACACCCTGTTCAACCAGGACAGTCCCCTGTTGTCGTAGAAACTCTGCCACGTCTCTTGCCAGAGACACAGATCGCTTGGCACTCGGGTTACAGATCAGGCCCCAGGTGTGTGTCACGGTTACGCCCTCGCCAGTTTCATGAGTGGTGTCAACTTGACCAGCAACGAAGGATGCTTTGTCACCAGTGCTTTGATGAGGCTAAAGGTACTGAACTCTTCAAACTTGTAATCCTTCAACGAGTCGGCCAGCATGTCGAGGGTTTTATCCTCCATGTCCAGCAGGGTTTCCTTTACCACGTAGTTCCGATGGAGCTTCTTGCCGAACGCTCCCTTCCACTTCGTCTCATACTCAGAGAGGAACTGTTGGTCAAAGCGTTGCTGCTCCACGGCACGCCCAATTGTTTCACCAGCAAGTTTTCCTCCTTCAATAGAAAGCATCAGTCCACCGCCGGTGATAGGATCGACATGGCGTGCGGCATCACCCACCAACAGCAGGTGATCCCGGATGGATTCAATAGGCTCAGCCACCGGGTCCGCGCCAGAGAGCAGACGGAGAGGCTGACCGCTCTTCAGTTCAGCATGAGACGCAATGAACTTGTCAAGCAACCGGAGGGCTTTCCCAGAGTCGCTCAGACTGGCAAGCACACCAATGCCGACGTTCACCGTATCTTTTCCCTTGGGGAACACCCAGACGTACCCGCCCGGTGCGATCTGCTTCCCGAGGTAAAAATCACAGTAGGGGCTGGTCCCATCCACATTCGCCAAGGTGTACTGGGCACAGGTTTCCAAATCATGAGGCTTTAACGTTGTCTGAATACCCGCCCATTTCCCGATGCGTGATTCCACGCCGTCAGCACCGACGACGACATCTGCTTCGATGTCAATTGTTTTATTCAAATGCAGTGCTTGTACACCTGCTATCTTCCCATTTTTTTTCAACAAGCCTACCGCGCGTGTGTTCAGCATAAGTCGTGCACCTTTCTTCACTGCACCACGCGCCAGCTCTTGATCAAAGATATCGCGATAGACGACGTACCCGGTTTCGCTCCCTGCGTACTCCGCAGCCAACGTGACCTTCGTCCCATTCGGTGAAAAGATGCGCGCGCCATCCATCTTGCTTGCTATCCAACGAGTTCCCTCCAGCACGTGGAACGCATCAACCTTCTGGCCGATGCCCTCCCCACAGAGCACAGGAACCCCTACCTCAGCACGTCGCTCAATAATCAGGACTTTGGCTCCAGCCTCTGCTGCAAAACGTGCGGTCACGCTTCCTGCAGGGCCGCTTCCGACTACGACAACATCGTACTTCATCTCACTGTCCCTCCCAGGTAATGGCCCCGATGGGGCAGGTTTTCACACACAGGGAACAGCTGTTGCAGAGGACTGTGTTCACCTCTGCTTTACTTGATATCCACAGAAGAGCATCCTGCGGGCAAATCGAAATGCATCCACCACAGGCTAAACACATATCTTTTTGTACATATGCTTTAGGCTTTGCCATAGGATTCACCTCGGGTGATGCCGGACGCTATCAGATGGGCGACCCGGATTGGCTCGGGGATGACACCACGTATGGTCGATAGCTTTATTATGTCTTCTGCCTCCTGCAGCGACAGCCCACTGCACTTGATGTAAATCGGATTGTGCGCTGTCTGCACCGTATGCAGCTCACCGTGCTGGAGCAGCTCCCATCGCTCTGGCCAATCCTTGAAATTTTTTTGTAACGCCTGCTTAATTTTCTTGAAATCTGGTTTATCCCGTGTGACCGTCATCACCGGAAGACCGGTTTGCGTTGATAAGGCATCGATATCTACCACGTTAAATCCGCCGAGGCACACGCCATCGAGCATCACTGCTTTCAGTTGTTGCCGATGTCGTGTGGTGTGGATCATCTCAGCACACATCTGTGTCGCCTCTGTCCCATCCACTGTCACTTGCCTTCGTAGCACACATTCCAGGTATTCGCCCCCGCGCATCACCACCCCGATGATGGTGGTGTACTGCTCACAAAAACGAAAAGGAGCATCATCTATTCCGAGGAGGCGGACCTGACGTTTCATCCGTCACAGACCAATGCACGTGGAATTAAGAATGTTTCGATAAACTCCTCCTGGTACCTCCCTTTAAATGGAGATGTTTTTAGTCCTCCTATATTACAATATATATAATGTACAATATATCATGCCGTTGAGATGATGACATGTTGTTATCTGATCGTTCTATCGCCCAACTCCTCAAGAAAAAACACCTAATCATCACCCCTCCGCCAATGCTGAAATCAGCGTCGATACGATTGCACCTCTCCAATCAATTCGCACGACCCGGAGGAGCAGTACAACGAAAATCGACCTATCGTCTCAGGCCAAAGACATTACTCCTGAGTTCAACGCTTGAGCACATTCAGATGCCGAATGATCACGCAGGGTTGTACGATGGCTCAACAACCTTAGCACGTGTAGGGATTACCTCGCACATGGGAAGCATGTTGATTTCCCCTGGCTCCAAAGGGAATCTGACCCTTGAGATCTTCAACGCCTCTGACGCCACGTTTAGGCTGCAGGCAGGCATGCGCATCGGGCAGCTCCTCATCCTAAAACTCGATACACCAGTCGCCCATCCACAACCGACGTTGTCTACGTACAAGGGGAAAAAACATACAGGGCTTGTCCTCCCTGACACCAGTGTGCTGTATCGAAAACGATGAACACCACACACTCTGTTATGAAGGTAGTAGGATGCAACGAAGAAGAGTCAGAACCGTGTTGCCTCGTGTCCTTTGTATGTTAAAACCTACACACCAGTACTACCGTGTTATCGAGCATCAGGCTCGATTTCATCGCTATTTGCCTCACTACTCGCGGCAAGCTTGCAGCTCGCACACATGCCTTCCTCTTCTTCTTCTGGTGCAAGTTCCTCTCCGCATACAGAGCAGTACTGTGGCATAGACTTCTATCCCTCGCCCGCGGTCACAGAGCGGGTTTCATTCTGCAATAAGATTATGATTTATAAAGTCTTGTCTTCCCTTAGGAATGGTGCCATTACAAGCTACTTTTTTTCGTACGAGCGGATGTCTTGGGAAATAGTGCCAGCATGTAGTGAACAAGCAAGCAGCAGTAGTTGAAAATTATTTTTTTTACACATGGCTTGCGCATCGTCGTTGTCTGCAATATATTTTAATACGTGTTTTTCGATACGGAGTACGTAGTGATTTTTTACAATGAACGGGGAAAGTACATGGATGTAATGGGCCTTCAAAGCGATGATGAGCCCCCACCTCTTGATGGTGTTGGAGATACTCTTTTTACGCGAGCGAGGAACCTTGAGCGTACGCTTGGTTTCGGGAATATCTTCCTGAAGTTTGAGGGGGGCAATCCGACTGGGACGCAGAAAGACAGGATTTCACAGTACCACGTGAAGAAAGCGATCGGTGAAGGCTACGATACCATCACTGTTGGCACCTGTGGGAACTACGGCGTGTCCCTCGCCTATTTTGCACGACTCGCTGGTCTGCGTGCTCAAATTCTCATCCCTCAGCAGTACTACGTCACCCCAAAGCGGAAGCAGGAGCTGCAGAGTCTCCACGCAGAGATCATCCCTATCGATGGGAAGTACGAAGATGCTGTTGAGGAGAGCAGACGGTTGTCTCGTCTGGAGCACCTCTACGATGCCAACCCAGGGAATGGGAATGAGGGATGGCGGGGGTACATGTCCATTGCCTATGAAATCTATCGACAGCTTGGGCGGGTCCCTACTGCGGTGGCAGCACCTGTTGGCAATGGGACTACGCTCGTGGGTATCTACCACGGGTTTCAGACGCTGCTGCAGAGGAACATCAGCGATCACCTGCCGTACCTGGTGGGCGCGTCGACACCGGGCGGCAACCCGATTATCAAAAGCTTTAAGGTCGGGGCATCAAAGACAGAAGATCTCCCACCTACGGAGATCAAGGAAACCAGCATCAACGAACCGCTCATCGCGTATCACTCCTACGATGGTGATGCTGCGCTACGTGCGCTGTATGAGACGAACGGCTGGGCGGATTACGCCAGCGATTCCTGTATGATGAAGTACCACACGCTGATAAAAGATCTTGAGGGGATTAACGTGCTGCCTGCATCGACATCCCCCCTTGAGGCGCTCATTAAGTTCAAGGAGCATCGAGTCCTGAACAGTGACTACGTAATTGTGCTGACTGGGAGGAAGTTTAGGTAACATCGGTATCGCCACGGGGACTGAGTTCTGTATGTCAAAGCATCGTGCGCTTGTCTATGCGGATCGCTTGTACAACTGTGCTGATGGAAAAACTGCTCATGGTCTGGTGCGGTACAGCACACGGTTCGAGGTGGTGTGTGTCGTCGACTCGACCCTACCTCCTGGCGATGCTGCAGCGTTGTTAGACCCAACACAACACGGGATCCCGTTGATGAACTCCCTTGATGACGCGTACGCAACAACACATCCTGACACCTTCATCATTGGGGCGGTGTCTGAGGGCGGCGTCCTCCCTCAGGGGTACGACAAAGCGGTCGACTGGGCTCTCTCGAAGGGACTGGATGTGGTTTCCGGTCTCCATCAGTTTCTCTCAGAGGATGCTCGCTTTTCCAAACGTGCACGTAAGCAGGGGTGCACTATTACTGATGTACGAAAAATTTTCAGGGATTACAAACGCTTCTACACCGGCGACATCGCAACTGTCCCGTCTACTCGTGTTGCACTCATTGGCACTGATTCAGCCATTGGGAAACGAACCTTGGCAGTACTCCTTGTTGAGGAGTTACGAAAACGTAAGCGAGCAGCGGATATGATCTATACCGGACAAACCGGCTGGATGCAAGGCTGGCCTCACGGTGTCGTCCTTGATGCCATGATTAATGATTTTGTGTCCGGGGGAATAGAAGGAGCACTCCTTGAGTCCTGGGATGACCTAAAGCCTGAGTTCATGATTGTCGAGGGACAAGGCAGCCTGGTGCACCCCTTCTTCCCTGGTGGTTTTGAGATACTAACCGCGGGTCAGGTGCACGGTTTCCTCCTTGTTGACGCACCAAAACGACCACACCTTGATGGATTCCCAGGACATCCGATGCCAGACCCTCGACGCGTGGTTCGCATCGCAGAGTCACTCACAGAAAAACCGCTCATCGGCATCGGCATCAACCATGAACACATGACGGCAGAGGACATCGCACAAGCAAAGAAGACCTACCAGCAGATGTTTGACGTCCCTGCCGCTGATCCGCTCAAGGATGGCGTTGGAGACCTCGTCGATGCCCTGGAGGCGTTCCATGACCACAACTCCTAATCTCCTCTGTCTGACCTCACTATCACTTCACGACCCGGTCATTACAGACACCACTGTCCAGGCAGAAGTACGGGTTGAGGACATCGATGGCACAGAACATCATTTCACACTCATCAACAAGTATGAGCACATGCTCCCGGAATCCGACCGCCCTCTCCTCCGACTCGCGTGTACGATGCCCCTGCTCAACTACGGTTTATTTTCACAGACCATACACCTAGACTTTCCAGTCAGCGCAGCAGACCTCTCGCTCCTCCGTGACCTCAACGTGGTCTTCAGCAGAGATATTTTCGTCAACAAGATAGCCTCTGGTGACAACCCGTACATCCTACCTGAGTTCTTTCCAGAACATGCAAGCATCACCGCCAGGGACGGCGACCCACGAGCGATCATCACACCAGCACAGATCACAGCAGATGTTCCTGTCACTGGCGTCCGTGATCCTCTGAAAGCCGGGGTGCTCTCCAGCGGTGGAAAAGACAGCTTGCTGACCTACGGATTGCTCACAGAACTTGGCGCAACCGTCTCTCCCTTCTACATGAATGAGAGCGGGGGTCATTGGAAGACAGCGATGACCGCGTACAAGTACCACCAGCGCACCGACCCTCGTACGCAGCGGGTGTGGACAAACGTAGATCGGTTCTACACGTTCATGCTTGGCCATCTTCGCATCATCAGACCTGATCATCGGCAGATTAAGCATGACACCTACCCTCTGCGGTTATGCATCTTCCCGTTCTACGTGTTCAGTCTGCTGCCTCTGTTCGTCTCAGAAGGCGTCGGGAATCTTCTCTTAGGCAGTGAATTTGATGACCTAAGGTACGAGACCACCTGCCAGGGGATTCCACACTACTTTGGCGTCTACGATCAGCATCAAGACTATGATGTACGGATGAACGCGTGGTACACCATCCGCATCCCAGGGTTGTACCAATGGTCAGCACTGCGGAGCATCTCTGGCCTCGTTGGTCAAAACATCCTTGTCAAGCGGTACCCAATTCTTGCCCAGCTGCAGCGATCCTGTCACTCCTGCCACATCAAAAACAACGAGGTGTACCCCTGTGGCACGTGCTCGAAATGCCTTGGCGTGCTCTTGTATCTCCGTGCTAATGGCATTGACCCTACTCTCATGAATTATCAGGAAAAAGATCTCCAGTATTTCAACGAACATATTGAGCATTCTTCGTTGAAGCTGGATAAAGATGAGACGACCCAATCGTTCTACCTGTTGAAGAAGGATGGCGCTGCCCCTAAGGTCACCACGGTTGACCATGTGCAGCAGATCCATGTGCATCACTCAACCTGTGACCCTCACTTGTATCCACCACTGTTTCGGAGCAGGCTGCTAAAAATCCTTGAGCAGTACACCACGGGGTACTGTGTCCTTCAGCATGGAGACTGGATGCCGACGCAGCCATGGGTGGAGGCGTCTACACCGACAGTTCCTTGACCATGCGGATCGCATCGCGTGTGCCCTGATGGGAGTACTGATAGTAGTTTTTCAGGAAAGCACTCTTTGTGAATCCTGCTTGTTCGTACAGCCGCAGTGCCGCCTTGTTTGTGGCAGCAACCTCGAGTCTGAGGATCCGTATCTTTTTTGTCCGGGCGTCGTGTTCCGCAGCGGATAACAATTGTCGCCCGATGCCTTGTCCACGGTACGCAGGGTCAACGTTCACGGTTTCAATGCCAGCGACCCGTGTCCCTCTTTTGTAGAGAAGAATGATGAACCCACACAGGTGATTGTTCTGTGTTGCGACAACAACACTGCTGTGTGCTCTCGTCAGAAGATACCAGAGCTGTTGGCGGCTGTACGCGAGTTTCTTGGGAAAACAACTCTGTTCAAGCTGAACGATGTCATCAAAATCAGCAGGTGATGCCTTTCGAAGGTAGAGTGTCTGCAGCATGACTGTGCGGTAGGCGCATCTCTTAACCAGGTTATAAATATCATCTGTGGACAGGGTGGAAGCAGGTCCATGAGACGAAGGTTATTTTAATCTGTAGGTATTACTCGTCGTGGGGGTCTAGCATTTTTTGTGAGAAAAGTTATTTTCTTTTCTTACCTCCCAGACTTGAAAAGCTAGACCCCTATCTGTTACCTCTCACATAGCTTCATCTCTTTGAGCCGGGGCGCAGTTGGTGCCTACAGTACCAGGAATGTATTGCATGGATGTATAGTGGTTATTTTATCTTTTCAATAACATTTAAATGTCTGTGGAGGCTTACCGAATCGAGGAAGGAACGTCTATGAACCTGTGGTTGGTGCCTCCAAGGCGTGTCACAAAAATACTGATCTGTAGTCTCATCATGATGGTCCTCTGCACAAGTAGTAGTCCGTTGATCGGGCACGTGCTTCAGGGGCGCTCCTCTCTCCTCAGTGCTCCTTCTTCGAGCACCAGGTGTGCTGGAGAAGATAGTGGGAGTGATCTTCCCACCTGGTATCCAGGGGATGAATGGGTGTCGACGATTACTCCTCTTTCGTACTCGAGTCCTAACGCCTCCTTCTCTGGCACCATTAGCAATTTCAAGCAACAGGTGGTCAGCAGAACACAGGATGCCTATGAGGTCGCACTCACAGGAAGTATTAGCGGGGCTCTCACTATTGAGGGTGTGACCGGGCAGCTGAGCGGCGATATCACGGGGACATCGTTCACACGGCTGTCTGATCTTGCTGAGGTGTCCACAGAGCTTCATTCACAGGGCGTCATCCAGGTCGTCATCATCCCGATTCCGTATTCACTGGATCTGTACATGAGCTCCTCACCCCCTGTAGAGGTGTTTGACTTCCCCTTGTCGATAGGCGAGGAATGGCAGCTCCTCTCGACAAGTTCGCTGTCCGGTGCGTTTACCATAGAAGGCGTGTACAGCCAAACCTTCAATGAAACCCAGTGGATCGATGAGCTCATCGCATGTACAGAAAAGGAAGCGGTGGTGGTCCCTGCTGGTACCTTTGAGAGCTATAAGGTGACCCGGCCGAATGTGACGGTGTGGTATGCACCCGATGCAGAGCACATCGTGAAGACCATGGTGGAGTACACTGATGGGGATACAGCGTTTTCGATGACGCTCTCCCTTCAGTCAGTGACTCGGAACCCGCAGCCGATTACCGTGTCTGAGGAGATAGTTCCAACCTACGCTGCTCCGAACGCGACCATTGTTATTTCTGGAATGGCTATAAACACGGCGACTGGTGCTCCTCTTCAGAACGCGGCAGTGACCATGGCTATTCCGTCCGCTGGCCAGAGTTACAGTACGTCAACAGACGTGACCGGTTTTTATACGAAAACCATGGCTGCACCACTGTTAAGCGATGATACTCCCTCAGGAAGGGAGACGGGCTCTGGGGGTGTTGTGGTCACGTGCACAGGCGGTGGGTTCTCTGGGTATCAGGTGCAGACGCTGGTCACCATGCAGGATACATCGCCAACTGCCCCAAGTATCACTGGTCCTTCACAGGGAAAGGTGAACGTTGAGTACGACTACACCGTGGTCGCCACTGATGCGCAGGACGACGCGGTGTTCTACTACATCGACTGGGGGGACACCACGAATAGTGGGTGGCTTGGGCCGTACGATGCTGGTGCATCTATAGCCGTGAGCCATACCTTTACCAAGAAAGGGACGTACACCATCACAGCAATGGCACGGGATGTCTACCATGCGGAGGGGCCATGGGGCAGCCTTGACGTCACCATGCCACACAGGGTTGTCTCTCGTGTGACAGAACGTTTCTCGTCTCACCATCCGCACATGTTTTTCTTGTTTCAACAGCTGCTGAGGCTCATAGAACAAGCATAATTTTTTTTTTAAGCACCCTATAAGCGAGAAATCCCCAAACTTTAGTTTGTGGGATGAATCGCGTCATCTTATTTTCTAGAATGAGTTG
>JAFGML010000027.1 GCA_016927555.1 Thermoplasmatota archaeon | reverse complement strand
TTTTTCTTTAAAGAGTTATCCTAATTTTAAAAAAGGATGGGATGAGGCAGGCCTCTGTAGAAAAGGATGATGTCGGCCTGCCCTATCGGTGTTCAGCCCCTAATTACACCGAACTTCTATAAAAGACTATGCTGTCAAAATACCATTTTGACATAATAGCTGACTCCGAGAAAATCGGAGAAGAATCAACCGGTTTTATAAAGCCCTGAGACATTCGTCTGCCGGAAGATGCTATGGTGATTATTGCTCCTTCGATTCTCTCTGCTGATTTCACTCGACTCGGTGAGGAAATCAACGCTGTTGCTGCAGTTGGTGCAGAATGGATCCACATCGATGTCATGGACGGCCATTTCGTCCCAAACATCACCATTGGAGCAGTAGTCGTAGAAAACATCAGGAAGAAAACACCCATATTCCTCGACTGTCATCTCATGATTGAGAATCCGCAGGACTACATCAATGCGTTTGCCAAAGCAGGTGCCAATCTCATCACCATCCATCGGGAGAGCATCACCGACCCACAAGCATTGATCCAGCAGATCAAACACGCAGGGTGCCTAGCTGGTATTTCCATAAACCCCGAAACGTCTCTGGAGACCATCCGTGACATCATCCCAGAGGTTGATTTAGTCCTCATCATGTCAGTGCATCCCGGGTTCTCCGGGCAGACATTCATCCCTGAGGTACTGCCAAAGCTCAAAGAGGCACGCAGCATCATTCAGCAGACACACAAACGGATCTATCTCCAGATTGATGGAGGCATCAACGCGCAGAACGCTGCTGTCGTGAAACAACATGGCGCTGATGTCCTTGTCGCTGCCAGCTTCATTTTCCATAGCAAGGACTACAAGGCTGCGATTACCCAGTTGAAAAAAGCCTAGCGCCCTACAGGTGTGAGATTAAATCACGGAGCACTGCTTCTTTGTCTTTTGCCTTGACCACACCACTGGCCAAAAGCACACCGTCGGCTCCTAGCTCGATTGCCTTGGCAACGTCTCCTCCATTCTTCACTCCCGCACCACAGAGGACTTTCACAGCAGTATTGATAGCATGAACGGCCTTGACAGAGCGACTGACCACATCAGGGTCCGCGGTCGTCACAGAGATATCTCCCCCGATGAGTTCAGGAGGCTCGACAGCAATCATGTCTGGGGCAAACGTCGCCACCGCCTGCGAGGTCGCCACATTGTTCGTGCAGACCAAGGTATCAAGATGCAGGTGCTTCGCCCGGCTGATGCAGGCGTCAATATCCGCAAGAATCAATCGATGCTCACTGTGATTGATGAGGGTGCCGACCGCCCCTGCTGCTTTCACCGCCTCTGGCAGCGTCCACCCCGTGTGGCTCCCAGGTTGAATCGGATCGACATGCTGGGCATAGACAGGCAGACCCCCAACGTTGACACAAGAGGTTATATCGCATGCTTGGACAGCAATTGCCATACTGACACCGGATTCATGGACGATGCTCTTCATCACATGTGTCAGCTCAACAGCACTGGCACCGGTTGCTTCCGTATATGTTTTGACATTGAGCACCACGACAGGGGTCTTCACCATGGTCTGTTCTCTCCTACGATGCAGGGTAATGTAAAACACAGCTAAATAAGCTTCCGTTCCCACCAGAGAAGAGACCGCTATTTCGTCACCACAAGAGTCAACACATCCTGGTCTCGTAGCACATGCTCCAAGCCCACTTTTTGTCCCGCATGCTTCGCAGAGGGACCCCAGACTGCCGCATACCGGAAATTCCGGTAGAAATCACGGTGGATGTGCCGACACGCATCAGCCACGGTCTGCCCCTCCCTCAGGATCATGGGTTGCACGTAATCTGCTTTCTTCCCCACTGGTTTCATGAACACGCGGATCAACCGCAGGTGTAAAAAGATCTTCTCCCGCAGATGCTCTAAATTTTCTTTGTTCTTTGCAGAGATAGCACACACGTCCCACCGCTTCGCTTGTAACGCCTGAACCATGGCTCGGAGTGTCTCAGGGGAGGTGAGATCTGTCTTGTTGATGGCGACCAGTGCAGCAATGTACACCCGGTTCGCGGCAAACGTATCGATGAGCTGATCCTCAGTCAGATCCTCACGAAGGGTGACATCAGCGTTGATCACAAACTCAGAGGCAATGGATTTGATGTGCAGCTCCGTGAGATGCGTCAGCGGCACCGTGGTGTTCACAACGATACCACCGTACGCCTTCTTGGTAACAACCACATCAGGGTTCCGTTGATTCAACCGTATCCCCGCTGAGTACAACTCCTGCTCAATGACGGAGAGCTGCTCAAGGCTCTGCCCATCCACCATCAGCAGCAATAAATCGACGTTACGAACTGCAGCGATGACCTCCCGGCCACGTCCCTTTCCTCTTGCCGCCCCAAGGATGAGCCCAGGTAAATCCAGCAGCTGAATCTCCGCTCCGTTGTACTTCATCATCCCTGGGATGGTCTCCAGGGTGGTGAAATCGTACTCACCGACTTTACTATCCGCAGCCGTCAACTGATTCAGCAGCGTACTTTTCCCAACGCTAGGAAACCCGACGATACCAACAGTCGCATTACCAGATTTTTTTATGGAAAACCCCTTGCCTTTCGCACCAGCGCTCTTTCGTTTTTCAGCCTCTTGACGCAAACGCGCGATCTTCGCTTTCAATTTCCCGATGTGGTGCTCAGTGGCTTTATTCTTCTGAGTTTTGAAGATCTCATCTTCAATGGCTTTTATCTGCTGCTCAATAGAGGTATCCATAGACGTACCGACTCTGAATGCATACCAAGCATATAAAAAAAACGTCTCAGAAGAGACCCCCCTAGTCAGGGAGAATCGTTGTCCCGGTTTTCCCCTGGAGCGCCTCCCACCCCTGCTCAATATTGGAGATAACCACACGCTCGCCCCCCTGCTCTAAGAACCGGAGGGTGGCAAGGATCTTCGGACCCATATTCCCCACAGGGAACTTACAGGCATGGTACTGCTCTTTCAACGACGAGTAGGTGATCGTCTCAATTGGCCGCTGTGCGTCAGTGTTGTAGTCGAGATACACATACTCAACGTCAGTGAGAATGAGCAGGACGTGGGCATCCACTGCCTCAGCGAGTCGTTCTGCTGCTAAATCCTTGTCCACGACAGCTTCGAGGCCATCGAGCCCCCAGCCTTCTTTTTCCACCACAGGCATACCGCCACCGCCAGAGGCGATGACAATGATACCGTCATCAAGCATTTTCTTGATGATCTCCCCTTCCACGATACGCACCGGCTCAGGGGAAGGCACCACCATGCGCCACCCACGAGGAAGACGGGTCATCTGGTAGCCCTGTTTGAGCATCGTGAGCGCCTCGTCCTCGGTGTAGTACGGACCAATCGGTTTTGTGGGATGCGCAAGAGAAGGGTCATGGGGGTCGACAATCACTTGAGTAATCAAAGCAATCACTGATTTGTTTATGTGCTCGCGTTTCAAAGCATTTGACAGGCACTGCTGCACCATGTAGCCGACGAGACCTTCACTCTCCGCCACACAAATCCCCAGCGGCATCTCAGGGGTGATGTCTTTTGCCGCCTGATTCTGAAGCACCAGTGCTCCCACTTGCGGCCCGTTGCCATGGGTGATGACGACATCCCAGCCGTCTTGAATCATACGGACGATGGAACGACAGCTCTCTCTGGTGTTTGCAAACTGTTCGTAAATCGTACCGCTCTGCCCTTTTTTTATCAACGAGTTACCACCAAGGGCAATCACCGCGCGTTTCGTCATGGTAAGGTGCTGGAATGACCATCGTGGTATAAAAAACAGATGGTGGACAGAGGATTAATATAGCGCGCAGCCTTCTGTGTTGTCCACTATGGTTGACCACCCGCGGAACCGACTCGTCGCAGCACTGTCACACCAAGGGTATTTGAAAACCGAGCAGGTCACATCCGCGTTCCTCACCGTCCCTCGTGAAGCGTTTCTCCCCGCGTCTCTCCGACCATATGCGTACGCAGATACGCCCTTAGACATTGGCCATGGGCAAACCATCTCCGCCCCTCACATGGTCGCCATCATGTGTGAGGCCTTGGATATCCAGGAGGGTCAGAAGGTGCTGGAGATTGGCGCAGGATCAGGGTACCACGCTGCAATCGTAGCACATATCATTGGACCCTCAGGCAGAGTACATACCGTTGAACGCTTTGACCAGCTTGCACAAACCGCAAGAGACAACCTCGCACGGACCAAGGTAACAAATGTTGTCGTCCACGTCGGTGACGGCTCCTGCGGCCTACCTGAGCATCAACCGTACGATCGGATTTATGTCACCTGTGCAGCACCGTCGCTGCCACAACCACTCATAGACCAACTCAAGGACCCAGGGAAATTACTGGTTCCCATCGGCGACTTGTACTGTGAGCTAACCCTCTTTGAGAAGAAAAACCACACGACCTCCACACGATCCTTAGGCGGCTGCGTGTTCGTCCCCCTGGTCGGGAAACACGGGCATTAGACGATGTCACAGTTTGTAGCCAATCTGCCGTAAAAACGTTTTTCTCCAAGTGATATCGTCTGCGGTCTCGACACCCTTTGGGACCGACCCATCGATGACCCCCAGGATACCGCGACCGACCCCCTGACCATAGTGCGCTTCTGCAACGATGACCTTGACAGGGTTGGCGGTCGCGCAGAACACTGAGCAGACCTCAGGGACGTTTTTTATCGCGTTGAGCACATTCACCGGGTAGCAGTCCCGCATCATGATGAGGAACGTGTGCCCGGCACCGATGGCAAGTTGGTTCTTTGTAGCAAGCTTCTGCAACTGGGCATCGTTTCCCTCACAGCGGACTTTGCACGCCCCGCTGGCCTCGTTGAACGCCACTGCGAACTTCCCAACCGGCACAGCGGTTTTCATCGCCTCATACAGGTCTTCGACGGATTTGATGAAGTGGGTCTGCCCAAGAATAATATTCACTTCATCCGTCTTGTCGATATCAACACACTCAAGTCGTAGCTCTACCATGCTCACTCCCCACGACACTACAAGGAATCGTACTACAGTATTTAAGGAGTTCGAGAACAAGAAGAGAACAAAAGACTGCAGAGAGTACCGATGTACTAAATTCCTTTAATCCTATTCCAGAGCGCCTTGATCAAAATGAACTTCCACTGGTAGTACACGACATACTGACTGACCGCGCGGTCGATGAGATGACCATCAGCATCGTAGGCCAGGGCTGACAACTGGTAGAGGCCAGGGGACACAGCGAAGTACCCCGTGCATCCGTCAGAGAAATCATCATCATTGGAGGTGACAACTTCTTCGTTGTACAAGAGATTCATCATCTGAAACACTACAAGGGCGACTTCCTCAGATGCGGAGGCATTCACGGTGAACCCATCTGTACTAATCATGAGTGCGATGTCGTAGAAATCCAGCGCGTAGATGTACGCGAACCCTTGGTCAAACCCAAAGAAATTCAGATACAGGTACCCTGGTCTGAGGTTGCGTAGCTGCAGCTGCCAGGCGATAGACACCTGGTACGCCATGGACCATTCACTGATTTTACCATCGCCATCTTTAGCGCGCACCCGCACGTCATAGGTCCCATTCGCCGCCCAGTGATACTCAGCAGCTGCGTGTGCACCAAAGGCGTACGGCCCTAGCCAGTCACTGAAGTTCCCATCGCCCCAGTCCCACTGGTAGTGCACCTCATCACCTTCAGGGTCTGGAGCAACAGCGGTGAACGTCAACTGAATCCCGGGTCCTGCCGCGGTCGGTCCTTCAATCACCTGAGGCTGGTACGGTGGTTGGTCCTCGGTGGTGGTAAAACTCCATATGGGACCAGAGGTACTCTGTTGTTCTGTGTTGTACGCAATAATCTGCCAGTAGTACGTGGTATTTTTTTGCAGCACACCAGGGTCGTACGTGGTTGCTGTCTGGTTTGACACCACCAAAGGTGGTGGGTTGATATTTCCAAAAAACACGTCGTAGGTGATTCCAGGGCCATCACCAAGCCAGTGAATCGTAATAAACACGGTGACACCATTTGAGCCATCAGCAGGATACGGTTGACTTGGCTCTGTAGGGGCATCTGCAGATGCCAAGGGAACACCAATAGTGGTCAGTGAGGCGAGAAGAAGACCAGCGCACACTATGGATAGTGAGAGTTTCGTTTTCATATCTATTCCCCCAGGATACCATTCGCTCTACGGAACCAACGCGGAAGCGAATATTTTATATCAGTACTAATAAGGACCTGTTTATATATAAACATTGTGGAGAATAAAATACTGTTGTATGGGGAAAAACGAAAAAAAAAATATGGGTGGTTTAGGTGAAACGGTGGCTCCACAGGCGGCTGGCGCGAAGCTGGCCGCTGGACAGCATGCTGTAGCGACCGATGCGAAGGTAGACAATCGCTGAGTACACTTGTTGATCAATGACGGAGTTGTTCCCATCGTACGCAGTGAGGAGCAGCTCATAGGCGCCACGGGAGATGTTCATACTGCAGGTGAAATTCCCGGAGCTATCATCATCCTGGTACGTGTAATTATCCCCTGATAAGATGTCGATGGCCTCGAAGGTCACCCGCTGAACGACATCGGTTCCGACGACCTCTACAAACAGCTCATTGTTCGTTACAATAGCAGAGACTCCAAGGGAATCAAGGAAGTATGAGTAGAAGAAGGACCGGTTGATGGAGAAGAGGCGGAAGTAGATATACCCGCGTTTTATGTTGGACAGCTCGAGTTGTGACGCTATGGAGATCACATGGGGTTTGGACCAGTTCCCCTCCGAGCCGTTGACGTCCTTTGCTCGTGCGAGTACCTCATAGGAACTGTAGTTAGCCCAGGAGTGGTTGGTGATGATAGGCTCACCGGAGTTGTACGGCCCCAGCCAGTCACTGATGTTGCCATCGCCCCAGTCCCACTGGTAGTAGATCTGTTCTCCGTTAGGATCAGTGGTGGTCGCAGTAAAATTCAACAGGATGTCTTTTCCTGCTGTTGACGGCCCACTAATTAACGGCAACCCAGGTGGTTGATGACCACTATTGCTTATTGCAAAGGGCCCATCGGAGACATCGGAGCCGACGTTGAGGAATTCATCCTGCGCCGAGACCCGAATCAAATAGGTTGTCCCATCAGGAACCATGGTGGTATTCCACACATACATCCCTGTGTTGTCCAATCCATCAGCAATGGTCTCCCAAGCCCCACCGTTATCACCACTGTATTCAATGAGAATGGTTCCGTTGAGATCTGGCGTCCATGCATCAAGAGCAGTCCACTGAAGCGTGATGTCTCCAGAGACGACCTCCCCTCCGTTGGGGTAGAGTACGGTTATTTTGGGTGCAACGGTGTCGATGTAGCCCTCTGGGTAGACCCATGGATGGTAGTCGTAATCAGAGCCGTTGACGTAGTATGGGGTGTCCCAGGTGCCCGTGGTCGGCTGGATGTTGGCATCTGGGTACTTCGTGCGATAGTCATCCCAGTAGTTCCCAGTTGTGCTCGAGTTCCATGTGTTGTTAATCGGAGAAGTCCCCGCGTAGATGACATGGGCTTGGTTCCCAATGAAATTATTGTGGTAGAGGTAACTGCCGGTGTTTGTACCAATGAATTGGAGTCCAACGGTGTTCTCAAGAAAAGTACAATTCGTTATCATCGACTGTTTACTGGTTGGAGAGTACAGACCGATTAGACTACAGTTGATGAACGTACAGTGGGACACCGTTGTATTCTCACACATCAAGAGGAGGAGGCCGTAGTGTTGATTTTGAAACGTGAGATTCGAGATTTCCTCGTGGTTGTTCCGATATGCTTTGACAATCCAATTTGCTAGTGGGTTATGTCCCCCATCAATAATAGTAGTGGCGGGGTGTTCACCGATGAGTCGTATCGTCCCAAAGGTGTACAACGGCAGGTTGATCCCATACTCGTGGTACACGCCTTGATGAACAAACACAGTCCCACTCGCTGCGACCATGGCGACCCCATGCGCTACATACTGCATGGGATGAGCTGCGGTCCCATCCCAGGGTCCAGCGGTGTTACTGTCATCCACGTGAACGTAGCTGAGGTAATTTTCAACGACGATGATCTGATAGGTGTCAGACTGATTCGTATTCTGTGAGGTGTCAATTGCCCAGATGGAGAATGCATAGGTCCCTGAGACAGGCACAGAGTAGAGGGTATACGTGTATCTGTCATCACCACCGGTATGGTTCATCGAGACATTGACTGGAGTAAACCCGGTAGGACCTGTCATCCTGATTCGGACGTCAGCGACGGCGACGTTATCAGTGACTCGACAGGTGACGTAAATAGAAAAAGAAGGACTCGTACGCACTCCTACTTGTGGTCCGTAGGTAATCGCTGTGATGACCGGAGGAATCGTATCATCAGCGACCACAAGAGTAATAGGAGTGATGACACTGAGAAGTACACTAAGAGATATGATGAGTGTTCTGCGTTTCAGCATGAGATTCCCCCGTATTAATATCTATTAATATGATGTCTGGACTAATAAAACTTTCTATCTGTTGCTTCCCAGAAAATACTTGGAAAGAGCTCGCCCTGAGGATGGTTCAGAGGAGAAGAACGAAAAGCACTTGGTACTCCCTGGGGCGTGGAGGGGGTTCTATGGTTTTTTCTTGTACTGTTTGGTCCATCGTACCCGTCGGGGGATACGCCCGAGTTCCAACATGTTCTTCTGACATTTCATCTTGCAGAAGTACAGGACAGTACCATCTTTTTTCACGAAGAGTTTCCCAGTACCGGGTTCCATGTCACTGCCACAGAATGAACAGACTCTCTTTTCGACCATAGCTGTCTTCCTCTCTATCGGGGTCCACCGAGCTTCTTCGCCTCTCGTTGGGTTTCGTTGAGCATGAGAATATCACCTAACCGCACAGGGCCCATCACATTTCGGGTGATGATCTTTCCCTTGTCTCTCCCATCTAAGACTCGTACTTTGACCTGTGATGCTTCTCCAGCCATCCCAGTGCGTTCAATGACCTCGACGACCTCACAGGGGGTTCCTTCAATGACCATAGGCTTAACCCTGCTTCTTGACGGTTTCGAGTTTTTTCACGAGGCTGTCAATGAGGTCTTTCTCTCGGCCAGGGGTCACAATCGCAATAGCACTGGTGGGTACCCCAAGTCCTGCGGCGTTCCCCAGTTCTTCTTTGCTGGGCACGTAGGTGTACGGTATGTTCTTTTCTTCGCAGAGCAGCGGCATGTGTGCAAGAATTTCTTCCGGGGTGACGTCCTCGGCCATGATCACGAGTTTTGCTTGGCCGCGTTCCACGTACTTGGTTGCTTCATTTGCGCCTTTTCCAAGTTTTCCACCATCTCGAGCCTTTTCTATCAATTCATAGGCTAAATCCTGCAGTTCTTTTGATGCTTGAAATCGTACGTACATCGGCATACTTTTTTAGCCTCCTTTCAGAGCTTTCATCGATACCATTCTCCTGGGAATGGTAAGGTGGGAATAGTGCCCCTATATAAAAACCTTTTTCAGACGATTGGGAGAGGGTGTCGTTCTACCTCAAGGCGGTCTGCTGTGGGGTACTCTTCGACGAGGTAGCAGCAATGGTGTTGTCTGATGAGATCGGGTGCGATGGTTTCAAGGATCCATGGTGCGAGTTCAATTCGTTTCTTTTCCTTGTCGATAAGGAGGAGATGCGCAGGAACATGATAGGTTGTTTTCAACAAGGTGTGAAGGCGTAGGAGGGAGAGGTTGGTTGGATATACCGCTCCTTTGAGCAAAGTACCATCGTTAGTGATCACGTCGTATGCTCGTGCGACGGACCGTGCGCGTCGTTTTATACGATTTCTTAGTTGCACGCCATCCTTAAACGAGACTGAGCAGTAGTGCACACCGATGTCAAGGTTCTGTTCTTGCACCCAGTGTAAGACATTTAGAGCGGTCTGTGCACTGCCTTTCACCGCTGCAGAAATATCACTTTTTACTTGATATCTCCGTCTGCGAAATGCCTCACAATTTCGTTCTGAGAACTCCAGTTCGTTGAGATTCACCCAGCGGACACCCTGGTGATCCGCCCATGTGATCAGAGACTGGATCTCTGTTTCTTTGTGGGGCAGCACTGGGATTTCGACAGCAACATCAGCCGTGGAGTTCAGCATGTCCCGTATGACTGTTTTTAGTGGGCTACGTTCCATGCAGTTCCAGGTTGGTGGCAGTGGGTGAAAGCGGATTTCATCAAGACCAGCACTCACCAAATCGTGGAGGTGAGATGCGTTTTTCAACGCAGAGGTATACAGATGAATATTGAAGGCGTCTCCAAACGTCTCCTTGAGCAGGATGATGTAGGTTTTCACACGCTTCCAGACAAGCAACGGGTCTCCACCTGTAATGCCTGCACCAGCTGCATCGATGTACTCCGCCTCTTTCAGCAGCTTCTTGGTGTCATGTTCGTTGTCTAACTCCCATTCATCAGCAAAGATCCTATCCGTCCCACTTTTTCTGAAGCTCAACGGACAGTAGAAACACTGTGTGGAGCATAACCCTGTGACAAGGACTACCATTTTTGATCCCTGTGCACACATGCGGCAGGCTGGTGAAAGCGGACGAAGGTACGCACTCTCATGCAACCAAGGGACTATTTTCTTCATAGAACTCACGATGTCACTGTGGTGGCCAGGTCCACATAGGTGGTATCAATTTCAAAGCCGATGAAGTCCACCCCAAGCTTCTGACACGCACGAGCTGTGGAGCCCGTCCCCATGAAGGGGTCTAGCACTAGCATTCCCTTGGTGACTCCGTGCAGCTTGATGCACATCTCCGGTAGTTTCTCAGGAAACACTGTCGGGTGCGCCCGTGTCCTCTGGATTGTTTTGTACGGGATGAACCAGGTGTTGCCCCGACCACGGAGATCCTTGCCTGCGGATTTCCACCGCTGGATGTTGGTCTTATCCTGATACTTCACGCCAATGGCCAAGGGATGTGTTGTCACGGTTCCTGTTTTTGTGAAGTGGAAGATGTACTCATGGCAGTTGCTCAGGTAGCGTTTGCTGTTCACCGGTTGGTAGTGACCCACTGCGATGTCATCGGTGATCGACGCGTAGTTCCCTGTGTCTTCTTTGGGGATAGCGATGGACTTGATCCAGTGAATCGTGTTCTGCAGGACGTAGTGCTTCCGGAACCGCTGTGCGAGATCAAGGGCCACCCAGGGGTCTGTGGGTTTCCCACCAACATTGAGGAAAAATGAGCCCTGTGGTTTTAATACTCGTTTACAAGCGTTCGCAACAGCCTCCATCCAGGAGAGGTAGTCCTCCCGTGGGCGCTCATCGTGGTAGGATCGATACGGTTTTCCGATGTTGTACGGAGGTGAGGTGACTATCACATCAACCGAGGCTGTCTCTAGAAGTAAGACACCCTTCAGGCAGTCAAGACAGTGAATCATGTTGCGTTTCAGCGTCATGGTTCTTTCCTTTGGTATGATGCAGTAACCATCACATCATCATATACTAGTATCCATAAAAAATTTATAATACGTACTGTTTCAGCTCACCTATGAACCAGCAGACGATTAAAAAAATCATCGACACACATCACATCAAGTGGATTCAAATTCATTTCACGGACCTCATGGGCAGTCTGCGTGTCTTTCACGTTCCTGTAGACCGCTTCTTGAAGGACCGCTTGTTAACCAAGGGGTCTCGTTTCGATGGATCCTCTGTTGGGTTCCGCAAGGTCGAAAAATCAGACATGCTGGCATTACCTGACCCGGCCACCTTTCTGCCGCTACCGTTCCTTGAGAATGAGGCATTGATCCGCGCTGATCTTTACGATGTCGACTTAAAACCGTACCGAGCTGGTCCACGTAACATCCTGAAACGCACTGTGGAAAAATCACAAGCCCAGGGATATAGCTCGGTGATGATTTCCCCAGAGGTGGAGTTCTACATTTTCAACCATGGGCAAGAAAAATATACTGAACTACGGGCCAACCAGGGGTACTTCGTACCATCACCATTGGACAACGCAAAAGAGTATCGCAAGAAACTCTCAGACGTGCTCATCGCCTGCGGGTACGAGGTGAAGTACCACCATCACGAGTCTGGGAAAGCACAACACGAAATCGAAATCAAGGATCTTAATGCAGTAGCTGCGGCAGATTTCTGCAGCTTCCTTAAGTACGCGGCACGGGACATCGCCTCCTTGTATCATTTTGAAATCACTTTCATGCCGAAACCCTTCTCCAACGAAGCAGGCAGCGGGCTGCATGCACACTTGGCGTTGTACAAAAAAGCGACCAATGTGTTTGTTGATGAGAACGATGTGTACGGGTTAAGTGACACCGCCCGGTACTTCATTGGTGGTATTTTGGAGCATTCACGTGGCATTGCTGCGATTGCTAACCCGACGCTGAACTCCTACAAACGGTTAATTCCCCATTACGAGGCACCGATTTACCTTGCCTGGGCACCGCATAACCGCAGCAGTCTGATTCGGATTCCCTCAAAAAAGAATGTGGACGTCGAGGTACGAAACGCAGACCCTGCGACAAACCAGTACCTGTTTTTCGCTGCCCTCATCCACGCAGGCCTTGATGGGATCAAAAAGAAGATCACCTATGAGCCTATCACCAAGAACATCTACAAGATGACGGATGAAGAAATCAAACAGCATGGCATTAAACGCTTACCTACTAACCTCATGGAGGCACTCGATGAATTCAAAGCAGACACGGTGCTCATGGATGCGATTGGTCGTGATGGTGCCGAGCTGTTCATTGAGAACAAAACACAAGAATGGCACCACTACATGAATGAAATCACTGATCTGGACTACAAGTTTTACTTCCACTGTTAAAAAAAACAATGTGGGCCCGGAGAGATTTGAACTCTCGACCTACCGGTTATCAGCCGGTTGCTCCAACCGATCTAAGCTACGGGCCCCGGGTATTGAGAAGGGGTAATACGCTTATTCTATAAAAATAATACTTTCACAGACCCCCGTCTCAACTTTATTAATACTTTTAGGTATGCGGAGTGTGTCACTGGTGAAAGGAAAAGGAGTCGTTCTGCATCCCATCCTCCCCTCCTTTCCCACCCTCCACCATGCTAAAAAGAGGATGAGAGTTCTATGAAGAAACACAAGTACCCTGAGGCACAGCGAAGAGCACGATTCAAAAAAAGGAACCTTGGCTATCTGCCTCTATTTGACAATCCGTATCCTCGCTACGACGTACGCAGCGTCGATATGCACCATGTGAACAGACTCATCTGCATCCCATTACCACATCGCACCCACATGCTCAGCAAAGGGCGCGATAGCAAGAAACATAAACAACACTGCGAAGCATGGATACAAAAATTGTTTCTCCTTGATCTTGACTCTTTGTTAACCCCTTAGTCAAGCAACCGTTTCTCTCCAGAGAGTTTCTGCAGCTCAGCGATGTTCTGCGATGCCTCAAGACACCCAAGGTACGTCCCCTTGCTATCACGGAGAGCGTAGTATTCAATGAGCACTTTCTGTTTCTCCTTATTTGGCCCTAGGGGAAGGTCGATGTAGAAGCGGGCTTTCTGGCGTTTCCCTGCCTTCATCTCCTGGATGATCTGGTCGACTTTCCCAAGGCTGTGCTTCGGATGGCAGTTGCGCACGTCACGGCCTACGACTGCTTCTGGTCGTTTGAAAATCCGTGTCGCATGTTTGTTCCACGCCAGGACTTTTTCGTTGGCATCAATCACGGAGAACTCAAGTGGTATGGTTTCTAACACAGCCTGCAACACGTTGTCTGGTAAGGTTCCAATCATAGCAATGACTCCCCATTGTTGTCAACGTGGAAGAAGTCACCTCTTATAATGCTTTTTATTTTCCACTGACATCATCGACATCTTAATACGTAGCAAAAGAATTGCAGGGTCCAATGGATGTTCAGAAAACCATCAAGGAACTGTCTGTCAACGAAAAAAAAGTACTACTCGCTTTACAAAAACTCAAGGGAAGAGGCACACCAGATCAAATCCGACAATCCGCAGAATTATCACAGGATGTCGAAGTGCTCAACGCTGCATCCTGGCTTATGTCAAAAAAATTAGTCACCATAGAGAACACGATGACTACCGTCTACTCGCTGGGTCAAGATGGCGTACGTTTCCTTGAGAAAGGACTACCAGAGAAACGTGTGTTGAAGCTGCTGTCTGAGAAGAAAGGAACCGTGGCACTCAAGGAGCTCTCCGCGGTACTCTCAGCTGACGAAATCCCCATCGCGATCGGCTGGTTGAAAACCAACGGCTGGGCGACCATCAAAAAAGAAAAAGACACCCTTCTGGAGATAACGGAGAACGGAAGACACGCACTAGCTAAGCAGACAGAAACCGAACGCATCCTCAAAGACCTCCATGAGCATCCAGAGCAGGAACTCGACAAAGACCAGATTAAACCCCTTGCCTCACGAAAGAACGTCATCAAAGAAAAAGAACGGCTCAGCAGCACGATTCACTTGACTGAGCAGGGCAACAAAGTCCTTGAAGCAGGCATCGAAATCCAAGAGGAAATCACCCAGGTCACCTCCACAATCATTAAAACAGGCGAATGGAAAGACAAACCCATCCGCCCCTATGACATCCACGCGTTCGCCCCTGCACTCTACGGAGGCAAACAACACCCGTTAGTCAAATTACTCGCAGACATCAGACACATCTTCGTTGAACTCGGCTTCCAGGAGATCTCTGGTGATTACGTGGAATCCTGTTTCTGGAACATGGACGTCCTCTTCATCCCACAGGATCACCCAGCACGGGAGATGCAGGATACCTTCTACTGTAAAAAACCGTCATCACTACCAATCAAGGATGACGACTTGCTTGAAAGAATCGCACAGGTCCATAAGAACGGTGGAAACACAGGATCAACAGGCTGGGGGTACACCTTCTCTCAGAAAGAGGGAGAACGAGCACTCCTGCGCACCCATACCACGGTCAACACCATACGCTATCTGTACAACAACCCAAAACCACCTTGCAAGGTCTTCTCCCTGGAACGCGTCTTTAGAAAGGAAAACATCGACACCACCCATCTGCCTGAGTTCTACCAAATCGAAGGGATCATCTACGAAGAGCAGGCGACATTCCGCCAACTCATCGGCATCCTCAAAGAGTTCTACAAACGCATGGGGTTTGAGAAAATACGATTTAGACCAGGATACTTCCCTTATACCGAGCCAAGCATGGAAGTCGAGGTGTTCTGGAATGGAGCCTGGATGGAGCTGGGTGGCAGCGGCATCTTCCGCCCAGAGGTGACTGAGCCCGTTGGTGTCACCTCACCAGTGCTTGCCTGGGGGCTTGGCTTAGAACGACTCGCGATGCTCCGCTACGGTCTTACTGATATCCGCAGTTTATATATTAGTGATATCGACTGGCTGCGCAAGATAGCTTTGTTATAACGTTCTTTTTCTTTTTATAAAAAGAGATTTATTTTATTAGTAATCATATAG
>JAFGML010000026.1 GCA_016927555.1 Thermoplasmatota archaeon | reverse complement strand
ATGAGCTACAACGTCACCACAGACCCAGACATCGGCTCAGACAGCGGCGGCCTCAAACCAGATGGCATCTACACAATACCAATCACAGGCCTTGAAAGTCTAACGACCTATACGTGGTATATCCAAGTCACGGACGGAAAAGATACGGTAGAAAAAACCTGCTCCTTTATCACCGAACCAGTGGCACCGATCATCTCCAATCCAATGCCAACAGATGGAGAGCGACACGTCCCAACAGATTTACAGATGTTACATTTTACCTTAAAGGATTACCAAGGAGATGCGATGGATTACACAGTTGAAACGTCTCCGTTCATTGGCTCGGGAGCAGCAGCTCATGTCCACAACGGCACCTATACCGTACCAGTCACTGGACTGCAGAACTTCACCACCTACCGCTGGTTTATTAATGCAACAGACGGACAGCACTGGACACGAAAAACATTTAGCTTCCAGACGGACGTCCCAAGTGTCTTCGATCCCTTCGCACATGGCTGGACCTACCGGAAACAAATCACCATAAGCCATACGAAGATATCTGAAACGCTGACGAACTTTCCGGTGCTTATCAACATCAACGACAACGATCTTTCTGTCCATGCACAAGAAGACGGAGATGACATCCTATTCATGAACGACACAGGAATTGCCACACGATTGAACTACGAAATAGAACGATACCAGGGCAATTCAGGAGAAGTGACAGCATGGGTGAACATCACACAGCTGTCATCAACTGAAGATACAACATTCTATCTTTACTATGGACATCCAACAACCCTCAGTCTCCAAAACATTGAAAAAACCTGGGATGAAAACTATGTTGCAGTCTGGCATTTCAAAGAAACAGAAGGAAATAATCTAGCGGATAGCACACGAAATCATTTTAATGGAACTGCAAACGCATTTTCAACCATAACCACTGGTGTAATAGGTAACGCACGTAGTTTCGATGGTGTTGATAGTGGTGTATATGTTGGAACTCAATCTGAGTTTGGTGGACGACCAACATATACCATTGAGGCGTGGGGATATCCCTTTACGACATCTGGTGAACATAGAATATTTGATCGAAGTCAAAGCTATCATAATAACCCAAATACTATCTTGTTTTGCCAACAAAATTGTGCATTAGAGTTTGCCTCAAATAACTATGATTCCATTCGAGACAATAATGCATTTCAAATAAATAGTTGGCGATACCTCGTTGGAACATATATCGGATCTGGTGGGGAAAAAGCAATATATGTCAATGGAGCTAAAACAACAAATGGAACAACAATTTACGAAAGTCCAACACAAGGTAACTTTAATGTAAACATCGGCGAATGTTCGTTTAATTGGGGATTCCATTGGGATGGTATATTAGACGAAATGCGTTTCTCAAAAATTGCTAGAAGTTCAGAATGGATAAATACATCGTATCAAAATCAGAATGACCCAGGAAGTTTTTTTGCAGTTGGTCCTGAAGAACCAGCACCCTAATCGTTAACTATGTGTTAGACTAATCCAGCCGTACAAATTCGAAAACACACGCTTGTTCCCTCAGGCTGCGACCGATGCTTGATTATCGTCGCACAGCGCTGACCATTTTCTTTTCGGTCCAGGCGTAGAATGGTTTTTGCCATAGGCACCGCATCCCTGTTTGTAAACGGCTTCACCACTCCATTCATATCCGTATACACTTGCTCAGTGATGATGACGAACAAGTCTTTTTCTCGTGCCGCGACCTGCAGGTTGGTCACCTGTCGTGTAAACGAACGGATTTTTCCCTTTCGATCCTCCTCTAAATTCAGGCGATACAACATCGTTATCGTATCGACCACGATGAGACCCACCCCCTGCAAATTAATCGCATCATGAATCATCTGCTCTTGCGATTCTAGTGATGTGGGAGTAAAAAACAGTATCTCCTTGAGGACATTCTTGTAATCGCAATCAACGCAGAGCTGCCGTATCCGCTCCACCGACACACCCTCTGTGTCAATGTACGCGACTTTCGCACCAGAGCGAACACACGCGCATGTCGCTTGTAAACAGAAATTGGTTTTCCCTGATCCGGCCTCCCCGTAGACCCTAGTGATAATCCCGCTCTCTAGACCACCACCCAGCAACTCATCAAGAGGCTGACATCCAAGTAATAATCTCCGCATGACCAGTACCCTGATATGCAGCAGGATAAAAAGGCTTTGTCACCTTATGGGCTGATCTCATCAAACACGTAGGATTCCCACTCACGGCGACCAAGGACGATTTCTAACTCAATTGGTGTGAGTATCGGTTTCTTGTACTGCAGGTAATCATCGATAGCTATCCGCGGGCACGCGGTGGATACGTAGCAGTCAATCTCACGGAACCCCTGGAGGAACACTGGGGAGAACTCATCCATGACCATCAAGACAGAGTGTTTATGCGCCTCGTCAAGCATCTGTTTCAGCTCGTAGGCAAGCGTGATTCGCTGCTGACCACGCTTCGAACCAATAAGGATGCCGAACCGTTGTGCCGAGCGACTCACAGTGATCGCACCGTACCGCTGCCGCAGCAACGCGTCTCCCATCTCCTCGATTTCCTTTTTTTTCACAGTATTGGTGTACGGGTCTGCAGCAATGACCTGTTTTCGTGTGCTCATCGCCAGGCCAACCGGATGAAACATCCCACTGCCGATGAAGAGAAAGCAGTCCACCTTGTCTGCGATGCTGGTGCCTGCAGAGAAATTACATCCCAGGATCTGCCCTTGTGATGACACCCGTTCATCACCCTCTGCCCGCAGGGGCTCCAACCCGTGTTTCTGGAGGAGAGCCTCGACGGTATCAAGGGTGTGAAGATGCTGAGCAGTGGTGACAACACCAACACGTGTGCCTACTAAAACGGGAATGGCTTTTTCAACCACGGGGGATGCGTCTGCAGTTGAGAACGCGTTGACAAATATCGTCGGCATCCAGAAATTCTCCACAGCAGCCATCGGGGTATGACCAAGATGGATCACACATTCCACGTCCATGTTCCTGAGCTCATAGTTCACAACATCACAAGCGCCAAAACACGGGTCTGCAGAGAGAAGTATACGAGCACCGGTTTGCTTCTCAAGGTACTCAACGAGGGGGACAATGCTGTGTTTCAACCCCTCAGGGACCTGTACAGCCACGGTCTTGTACCCCTGCTGCTTCACGGTAGCGACTGCTGCCTCAATATCCAGTCTGTACCCCGCGATTTCCATCATGGCACCTCCATGAGACGTGAGAGGAGAGCCCAGAAAAAGCTCATGCGATACGCCAAGGACTCATCCCCCGTGTCCATGACGAGGACCTGCCCCTCAGGAGTAAGCGGCTCAAAGGTTGTCTTCTGCGCCAGGTAGATCTCCCAGCGGCCATCCGACACTGATTTCTTCTTCAAGCGATCCTCCAGGCGTTTTTTGACGATTTCATCAGCACACACACAGTGAACACTCACAAATGTCGCGTGATGTGTCGCAGCGAGATGAGCGGTCATCTCTCTGTACTTCTTCTTTTGAAACGTCGCATCAAGGACGACGTTTCCTCCCTTGTTTAACACTGCGGCTGACCGCTGCATGACACGCTCGTAAGTCTCATCAACGTTCCGTGGGTCGTACAACCCGGTGTTCAGCTGATCGTGGTGTCGCTCGAACTGGTCGATACCAGCGGCTTGTTTGCGGACGACGTCTGTGTTGATTTGCTCTGCATGGTAATCAACAGAGAGCTTTTGGGCTACTGTTGATTTCCCAGTCCCTGATAGGCCGCTGACCAGCAGCAGCAAAGGCTGTGTGCGATGCATCTCGTAGGCACATAGGTTCGCATAGTATAAGGAGAGCTGGAAATAGTGTTGCGCAGTGGCGATGACCAAATGCTTTGTCGCTGCATCGATGTGCGGGTCGTTGAGTTGAAAGCCATGGACCTTTCCACGGACAAATGCACGGTACGATTTGTAGAAATTCAAGACACTCAAAATCCCAGCATCGCCGCTCTTCTTTATGTACCGCTGGATGAGGTAGCTGGAGAGATACGGATAGTTAAGGTAGTCGAGATCCATCGCAAGAAATCCTATATCGGAGGCGACGTCGCAGAAGCGGAAGCGGTCGTTGAACTCGATGCAGTCGAAGATGTAGATCTTCCCGTCGTCTGTCACCACGATGTTTCCTGAGTGCAGATCACCATGGCACTCAGAGATCCGACCTTCTGTGATACGCTGCCTGAACACTGCTTCGTTCTGGTTGAAGCACTGGGCTGCGGTCGCTTTGATGGACTCATAGGTGTTCTGGGGTACAGTGATGCCTACCATTGGTTTGACTTGTTCGAAGTTCTCATCGATGTTCCGTTTGACTGCAGCAACTTCACCGTAGCTGGTAACCTCGGCTGAGGGTTCTTGTGCGTGATAAAAGTCGATGAGAATCTCGACGAGAGCATCAATGGTGTCTTCTGTTATCTTCCTGTGTGCGAGCATGTTGGTCATGATGTTTTTTTGTGGGAATTCTCTCATTTTTATGGCGTACTCTACGATGGGGCCGTCCCCAGAAAGCTCTAGGCTGGTATTCTTTTTCGTAATCGGTACGACGTCGAGGTAGATCTCTGGACAGAGGCGCTTGTTCAACCGTAGCTCCTCCTCACAGTAGTACTTTCGTTTGTCCAACGAGGAGAAATCCAGGAAGCCGAAATTCACTGGTTTTTTCACTTTATAGGCATAGGTGCCAGTGAGTGCGACGTACGAGATGTGCGTCTGCAAAAGCTGTACGGAACTCACCTTGGGCCCATAGAACTGTGGACTTTTGAGATGATCGAACAGGACTCCCTGATTCATTGAGACGCTGTAGACCCTGGGTTTTTATAAGACTTCCCGTCCACAGCAGTCGAACCATCAATTAGAACGCAGGCATCATGTAGAAAAGAAGACGACAACAAAGAGGGTATGCAGACAGAGAAGAGCAACAATGGCCGGCAGGAACATCCGATACGTCCGGGTGACATCGGTTTTCAAATACTCGCTGCTGAGCACGTTGCAGAGGTGGATTGGTGAGATGAGATACCCAAGCAGGGAGCTTATGAAAATCAGGCTGGTCAGACCAACAAGGGTAATGCTCGTAAAAGAGAAGAACGGCTCTACGAGTGCGTAGGACAGTGCGATGGCACCGAGGTTGTAGCCAGTCAACGTACCCAAGAGCAACGGGATGAGCAGGATGATGAGGAGGGCGGGGAATGCAACCTGCTGCATCGCTTCGGTGACCAGCACATGCATCTGTGAGATGTTGATCATCTCCCGCAGGATCATGATCCCAAAGATAGCTAATGCTAACGTCCAGGTGACTGATTTCCGCAGAATGGACAGGTACGCTCTGCTGTTCAGATGCACCAGTGCGTACAGCAGCACCAGACTGAAGGCGACCCCGACCAGGAAGCATCGGGTCTCTGAGAAACCAATCAGTGTTAACGGGTAGAACAACAGAGGGACCACGGGTGGCAGGATGTAGAGTAACCCCTGGTAGTCTCGTGGTGGTTTGACTGAGGGGGTGGCGAGCGGTGTCAGGTAGCGTCGTAAGAAGAACCAGCCGATGAGCACGAAGAGAATGAACGCGGGCAGGTCAGCAAGAATCAGCATCTGAATGGGGATGCCAGAGAACTTGGCACTGCAGATGAGAATCATCGCTGAGGAAATAGGATAGATAGGGAACCAGATGTGGCGGAACCAGACGTTGAGGAAATTTTTTTGCTGCGGCTTCAGCTGGTACTTATCTCCCTCCGTGTCAATGAGCGGGGCGGAGAACAGCGCGCCACCAGGGACCGGCATCAGACCGTAGACTGCAGGGATGATCCCAATGATGCCTCCCTTCGAAAACACGGTCCGAAGACTATTGATCAACTTCGTAATCGCCCCTGTCTCCTGCATCGCCTTTGCCAGGATGTAAATCAAGGTCATGAGAATCGCAAGTTCTATCGTATCAGTGAAGAACCGTTGTGTCTCAAACGAGTAGAACGATGCTTCGATCATCGCCTTGGGGATGTCGAGTGGTTGAATGATCTGAAGGGAAAAGACGCCGATGACAAGGGATCCAAGAATCAAGGATGCTCCGAAGGGAACCTTCTTGCGTATCAACACAAGGATGAGGAGAAAGGCAAGGATGACGCCGATCACATTGAGCATACGGCATCAGAAACAGACGTATGATTTAACTAGTTAACTCCTGTGCGTCTTTCTGCGCCTGCTCCATGATTTTTTCAGGGTCTAAGGTCAAGAATTTTTTTTCTACCATGAGCGGTTTGCCATGGACGATCGTGGTGCTCACATCAGTACCTCTGGCTGCGTACACGAGATGGGAGCAGGCATCATGGAGCGGTGTGAGGTGCGGTGTGTGCAGATCAACCATGATGAGGTCAGCGGTTTTTCCTTCCTGCAGGGATCCCAGGGTCTGCTGTGCGCCAAGGCAGGCGGCACCACCGCGTGTCGCTAAATCTAGGACGGTCTGCGCAGGCAGAATGGTTGGATCCCAGCGGTGGTTCTTGTGCATCAACGCGGTGAACTTCATGGTTTCCATCATGTCAAGGGTGTTGTTGCTTGCGGCGCCATCCGTCCCTAACCCCACGGGTACGCCGGCAGCCAGCAGCTCGGGGACGGGTGCAAAACCTCCGGTGGCAATCTTCATGTTACTGACCGGGCAATGAGACACAGCCACGCCTGCTGCCTTCATCTCTGCAATTTCGCTCTTCGTAATCCAGCCGCAATGCGCAAGGATCATGCCCTGTCGCAGCAACCCGGTGTGTTTCAGATGCTCGACAGGTCGCATCCCGTACTTTTTCTGAGTGTCGTACACCTCATCCCTGGTCTCCGCACAATGTGTATGTAGGGGAATGCTGTACTTCGTGGCTATCTCAAGGGCACGCTGCAGGGTTTCAGGGGAACATGAGTACGTGCTGTGCGGAGCAACCACGGGTGTCACCAGGTCATGGTCCTTCCAGTGCTTCACAAAGCCTTCACACTGAGGAAACAACTCAGCAGCTGGGAACTCCGGTGTATCGAAATCAAGCAGGCCGAACCCAAGGAACGCACGTACGCCAGCCTTCTCTGTAATCCTAGCAATGGCGTCCTCAAAAAAGTACATGTCGAGGTACGCAGTCGTCCCTGAGGCAATCATCTCCAGCAGACCAAGCTGCGCACCACTCTGAATTCGTTTCTTCGTGAGCTGTGCTTCCACCGGCCAGATCCTCTTCGTCAGCCAGTCCTGCAGCAGCATGTCATCCCCGTACCCTCTCAAGAGCGTCATCGGCAGATGGGTATGGGTGTTGATGAAGCCTGGCAACACCAGGTGTTTGGTTCCATGTATTTTAAAATCAGCTTCCACAGACAGAGGCTTTTTTGAGATCTGCACGATACGGTGATCCTCAATGTAGAGGTCACCATGAACCTGCTGTCGCGCATCATTCTGGGTCAGAATCGTCGCGCCTTTAATGAGTACGCTCATCGGATGACTCATCATCAATCATGGGTGTAGCTTTGTCCCAGCTGTCGGTGAAATACTTATTGAGTTTCAGCAACATGTCCTTCTCAACCGTCCACACCCCAAGGCTGTCCTGTTTAATCGGCCCAGAGAGAATCAACGCACGGTCATCACCGAGGATGAAGTTCCCCCGAATCCCTGAATGGTGCTTCACTTCCATGCCTCTTAACAACGCACCATTGGAGTACTCGTTGACCACGACTTTCGCATTCTTCGGCAACTCCATGTCACCGAGGTACTCTGCGATAATGCGAGGATTCGAAATCTCCGTGATACTCCATTTGTGCGTCGGGCGGGTCGCAGGTTCGGTTTTATTGATCCGGCGCATCCCGATCTCAATAGCAAGACCAACAGTGATGACACCTATGATTAAGCCAATGATAAATGCTATGACATCCATCTACTATCCATCTCCTATGAAGGGTTAATCGACATCCAGGATAAATAGATTTTCCTTCCATGAATAAAAATAGACCCTGGGGGCAACCTTTATGTTCCAGGCGCACATTCAGGACAAAAAAACGACCAGGCTTTCCTACTATGGAACAAATATACCAACAGATACAGGAGTTAAAAAAAACACGCCGTGCAGTGATCCTTGCTCATAACTATCAGACCCCAGAGGTACAGGATATCGCTGATTACGTCGGAGACTCCCTGGATTTGTCGTTAACCGCGACCAAGACGAAGGCAACGACCATCATTTTCTGCGGCGTGGATTTCATGGCAGAGTCAGCAAAGCTCCTCAATCCAAAGAAAACCGTAATCCTCCCTGATGCGACCGCCAGCTGCCCAATGGCAGCCATGGTCGATGGCGAAAGCCTCAGTGCGCTGATGGACAAACACCCGGATGCAGACGTCGTCGCGTACATTAACACGACTGCAGCAGTCAAGGCACTCGCTGATATCTGCTGCACCTCAGCAAACGGAGTACAGGTCGTGAAAAGCAGGGCTGCGAAACAAATTATTTTTGTTCCAGATAGGAACCTGGGCGCCTACATTCAGAAGCAAGTCCCTGAGAAGGACATGATCCTGTGGCCAGGAGTCTGCCGCACCCACCATGATATCACCACAGACGACATCAAAACGCTTCACAAGAAACACCCAGCAGCAGAGATCCTTGTGCACCCAGAATGCCGACCAGACGTCGTTGAGCTGGCACACCATGTGTTCTCCACAAACGGCATGGTGAAGCATGCGAAGACGTCTCCTGCTCAAGAGTTCATCATCGGAACAGAGCAAGGGTTGTGCTACCGACTGCAGAAGGAAAACCCAGGGAAAACCTTCTACTCTCTTCCAAAGGCACTCTGCGAGAACATGAAAAAGATAACCCTAGAAAAAGTATTAAAAAGCCTGCAGACGTTAGAACCACAAATAGAGCTCCCCACACGCATCATGCAGAAGGCACGGGTGCCCCTGCAGCGGATGATGGAGCTTTCCTAAGGTGAACACCTATGAAACGAATCTTCCTAGATAACGCCTCAACCACCCAAGTTGACACCGAGGTCCTCAACGCGATGGTACCGTACTTCACCAGGTACTACGGGAACCCTTCGTCGATTCATGCCTATGGCAGAGAAGCCCATGAAGCAGTGGATGCGGCACGAGGATCCGTCGGTAAATTACTAGGCGCACAGGACGATGAAATCATCTTCACTGCGGGGGGGACCGAGTCAGATAACCTGGCGATCAAAGGGGTTGCGTACCTCAACAAAGACAAGCGAACCAGTCCAGGACCGCACATCATCACCTCAGCCATTGAACACCCCGGTGTGCTGGAGGCATGCCGGCATCTTGAAGCACAGGGATTCAAGGTGAAGTACCTCCCGGTGGATTCCCAGGGACTCATCAACCTCGATGACCTACGCACCTCAATATCAAAAAATACCTTTCTCATCACTATCATGTTTGCCAACAACGAGATCGGGACCATTGAACCCATCCAAGACATCGGAAAAATCGCGCAGGAGCACCAGGTGCTCTTCCACACCGACGCGGTGCAAGCAGTCGCAAAGGTGCCTATCAATGTCAAGAAACTCCACGTCGACTTACTCGCACTCTCGTCACATAAAATCTACGGCCCGAAGGGAACAGGGGCATTGTTCATACGGAATGGTGTCACGCTCCAACCACTCATCCACGGTGGCGGCCATGAAAAAGGGTTGCGCAGCAGCACCTACAACGTCCCAGGGATCGTCGGTCTAGGGAAAGCCTGCCAGCTGGCGGGGCGACGAATGAAAAAAGACACGACACACCTGAAAACATTGCGAGACATGCTGATAAAAAACATTCTACAACTTGAGGAAAGCTACCTCAACGGTCATCCGACACAGCGACTCGTGAACAACGCACACTTCCGTTTCACTGGCATCGAGGGTGAATCCCTGCTGCTGGGGTTAGACAAGAAAGGCATCGCGACATCGACAGGATCAGCCTGCTCATCAAAGAAACTGAAGGCCTCACACGTGCTGCTTGCCATTGGGCTTGACCCAGTGCAAGCCCACGGGTCCATACGGCTCTCCGTTGGACGGAAGAACACGAAAACAGAGATGTCCTACGTCACAGAAGCGCTGCCTGAGGTTGTTGCCAAACTCCGCACGATGTCACCATTGTGGAACCGGTAGCGTATGACGAGACACAACGCAGTCTGTTTACTGTCCGGCGGCCTGGATTCCGCGGTGACTGCTTTTCTTGCACGCGACAGAGGATATCAAATCTACGCATTGTCATTTCGCTACGGACAGCGGCACACCAAAGAACTTTCGTGTGCAAAAAAAATCGCCACTACAGTACACGCACATGACCATCTCATCTTTGATGTCGACCTCTCCCGCTTTGGTCACTCGTCCCTCCTGAGTACATCAGCAGAGCTTATCCGTACTCATCGACTAGCGGACATTGGACATACGATTCCGTCCACCTACGTCCCCGCACGCAACACCGTGTTCCTCTCCCTTGGTCTTGCGTACGCTGAGACCATTGGTGCTGATGCGATCTTCATTGGGGTCAATGCCCTGGATTACTCTGGGTACCCCGACTGCAGACCAGAGTATATCGACGCCTTCCAACACCTCGCCTCACTGGCGACAAAGCGAGGAATAAAGGGAAAAACAATCACCATCGAAGCACCGCTGCTTCATTTCACCAAAGCAGAGATCATACAAAAAGGTGTTAAGCTTCATGTACCGTTCCAATACACCTGGTCGTGCTACCGTGGAGGCACCACAGCGTGTGGCAGATGCGACTCCTGTCTCCTGCGACTCAAAGGATTCCAGGATGCACACCACAAAGACCCCTTAGCATACCATGCGTATCCTCCGTGGTACCAAGCGTCACCTAGGAAAAAAACGAAAGCAACACCAGCTCAGAAAAAACAAAGGACCTAAGCAGGGTTCTGCTTCTTCTTCTTCAAATACTCGTAGACATCCAAAATGATAGGGATGGAAATGAGCACAGCAATGACGATACCAAGACAAATCAAGCTATCCTGATGCACGTTGCGAACCGTGTTTCTCCCATGCAGAAGGTCTTCAAAGAACAGATTAATCGTCCCTAACCACGGGATTTCACCACGCGCTTTCCCAGAAATCCACTCCACTTTCACCGGCTGTGGACAGATATCAGTGATTTCATCAATGACATCGTTGTTATCCCCTTTGGTCAGAAACCCTGAGTGCGTCCAACCAGGATCACGGTTATACAACCCCAAGGCAGGGATGGTGAGACTTGTTGCATTGTAAATCCCATAGTCACCAATGGTATAGGTTGTCTGACCGTTGTTGGTGTACACATCCACCCAGCACATCGCCCGATGAATGATCTGGGAGACATCGGTTCTCCCCAAGGGTTTGTAGATGATCACATCACCGTAGCTGCCATAGGTCTGGTGTCCGTTCTCCGCCTGTGCCCCTTCAATGGTACCACCATGGGGGATGACGTCGCTGCGTTGCCAGACTCTTTGAACCAAGACCATGTCACCAGCATCAATGGTCCCCAACCGACCAAACGGTGGGTTCGGATGCTCCATGCTGCCAGACTCAATAGCAACCATGGGAGCAGAAAACCACTGCCCGGTGTACCCCCACAGAACCATCAGAATGATGAGCACAGCCAGGAGTGCGACGACGACATCACGGACGATAGAGATTTTATCGTTGTCGCTTTTCCAAAACCGGAGAAACATGTCTTTGATGTTCATAGGCTCTCACGATCAGAGGTCTTGTTGACGTCGCAGTGCGCTTTTCGTCCGTGTCCCACAGACAGGACAGATTTTCGTTGGCTCCTGAAATCTTCTTTCGCAGCCTGGACAACGGGACACCCATTTAAACTTTTTTGTAATTTCTTTTTGAGAAAACCCTTGAAACACGATGTGTAAGGTTGCTGCGAGATTCTGAATGGAGTAATCATCAGTCAGAATCACGGCTTCAGTCTCAGGTTCTCTGTTCACATCATAAGCTAAGGCGAGAATCTCGATGTCTGCTGTGGAGAGCCGTGCGTCATCACCAGTCTGGTGTGCTGTGGCTTTCACATGCGCTAAGGCTTCTTTTGATGGCGCGTGGATCACCAGGCCTGTCTCTTTCAGAAACTCAAAAATCTGATAATCACGTCCACCGGGACGGAGTTCATCAGACACACCAGGGGTAGTCATCATACATCTATTATTCAACTGAATGGGTTTTCCAGAGAGTATCGCTGAGGTATCAATGATGAACACTTGTTTTTTCAAAAGCATCACCTCCCGTGGATTACTTTTTGTCAAGCATTGTCTGCAGCGCTGATATCGCCATGGTCTGTTGAGCCCCGGTGTCCATGTCCCGCAGGGTGACTGAGTTGTTCTCCAGTTCCTTTGGTCCCACAATCACGACGGTGTGTGCTTGTTTTGCAGCAGCGTACTTCAAGGATTTTCCGATACCGCGTTGCAGGACATCAAAATCAACAGACAGACCAGTGCTGCGGAGCTGTTGGACAATCTGTATTGCCTGGGGAACCATCTCTGGATTCACTGGGACGACGTAGACATCAAGACGAGACGCTGGAAACACAAAGTGTTCTGCTTCAAGGGCAAGGATGGTGCGGTCGAACCCCACTGCGAACCCTGCAGTAGGAACCGCAGTGCCACCCAGCAAGGGAATCAACTCGTAGAATCCTCCGCCGCAGAGTTGCTTTTCTGCGCCAAGGACTGGTGCGTCGATTTCAAAGACCATCCCTGTGTAGTAATCAAGCCCACGGACAATGCTTAACTTCAACGAATAGTCTTTGACAGCAAAGGCGTTCTGCAACAACTCAAGGATTGTTTCCATCACTGAGAGTTCCTTCTCAGCCTCTGTGTCACCACGGAGAAACTCTCGTATGTCCGAGAGGTCAGGTGTTTGGAGCAACTGCAGACAGGTGGTGGTCTCCTGCTCTGAGACACCGCAGTCACGCAAAGCAACCTTAAGGTCCTCAAATTGTCCTTTATCAATGAAGGGCAGCAGTGTTTTCTGATCATCATGTACCAGTCGTAATTTTTTAAACAAGGATTTGACAAGCGTCAGATTGCCGATGTTGAGGTGAATCGTCTGCAGCCCGGCGTTCTGTAGCAGGCTATACGCAAGGGCGAGGAGCTCAGCGGCAGCCTCCGGGGTTCCTGCACCGATGATCTCACAGCCTGCTTGTTGGAACTCCCGGTACCGTCCTTTCTGCGGACGATCGTACCGGTAACAGTTGCCAAAGTAGAACACCTTCAACGGTTTCGGCTCCATCTGCAGCCGTTCGATGTAACAGCGGATCACGGGAGCAGTTAGCTCCGGTCGCAAGGCAAGCTGCCGTCCCCCTTTATCGGTAAAGGCGTACAACTCGTTGATGATCGCGTCACCGGATTTCGCGGTGAACAACTCCACATGCTCAAAGCTTGGCGTCTGTATCTGCTGGTACCCAAATGAGGAAAACGTCGCTGTCATCGCCTGCTCGAGGTACTGACGTTTCACCATTTCCTCAGGAGTAAAATCACGTGTTCCTCGTGGTACCTGCACCATGAAGGGTTGAATAGGAGGAATCCTTAACTATGTTTCTGTCTTAGTGGAGCAACCGACGGGGAAGGACCGATCGCGTGGTATTCTCAAAGGGGGTGTACTCACAGTGGATGTAGAAGCTTGGGCCGATGATTGCGTTGATCCTCCAGTAAAAATGGGTTTGATTAGCGACGCCAATCCCGCTCACCCAGGTTGCGTTTCCGGTCGCAAGACTCCCAGCACCACCCAGGAAAAAAATCCACAGCATGATGCCCCTGAGAAACGAGGTGGCATTGGTTTCATTGAATGTGGCATAGACTGCGTCGAAGTTCCCCAGTCCAATCCTCTGGTAGTATCCAGTGATCCATCCTGATGCGGGCAGTGGTATACCAAAAATGGTGATACCCCAAACGCCACTGAAGTTCCCTGTGGCCCAGTCTGGTGGGGTGTCGTTGGTGTACGGTGCTGGTGTTGGTGGTGTGTGTCGCATTGCCGAAGGAAGGTGCGGCATGGGCAGGGCGGTCGTCAGCGGCATACCAGCTAAAACTACACTTATTACTACTACAACGAGTGTTATTTTCTTCATATGATGCCTCCTCTAAAATAGTAGGTCTCTTCTAATATAAAATGTACACTATTTATAAAGATTACGTTGAGAAAATGTTGAGACAAAAACTTCTTTTATAGGAAGTTGTTACTCCCCATGAATTTCTGGTTTCCGTTAAGGTGATAGACATGGAACTAAACTTGTATGTCAACAAGTACAAACAGGCACGATACACGTTTTTTAAATGGCGCTATGAACTCGAGTTATATCATAAATTGTTACTAGCCATTAGCTTCGCGTGCATCACTGGTATAGCAGCCCAACTGCGATTCTACCTCCCCGGTTCCCCCGTGCCTCTTACGGGTCAGACCTTTGCTGTGCTTCTCAGCGCTGTCGTGTTGGGAAAATGGTGGGGTGGTATCAGTCAGGGGTTGTACCTTGGTGTCGGCATGGCTGGTGTCCCCTGGTTTGCTGGAATGAACGGGGGATTGTCGTACCTTGCTGGCCCTACTGGTGGGTATCTCATTGGTTTTGTCCTTGCAGCATTCTTCCTGGGGTACTGGGTTGATCATTCAGTGAAGTCACGGTCGTACTGGAGGATGCTTGCACTCATGGTGACTGCGAATTTCGGTCTTGTCTTTGGTCTTGGTTTACTGCAGCTCTATGGATGGCTCTCCATCGCAGGTACCACCATAGACCTCTGGGGACTTCTCATGATGGGATTCGTCCCCTTTATCATTGGTGATCTAATCAAAATAGCCATCGCAGCAGGCATCGCTACTGGCATTACCCCAAAACAAGCGTACGGACGAGAAGTTGAGTCTCTCCACTAAAACGGCCCTTCTCATTGTACGACTTTATTTTTTTTCTTTTACTTTTGTCAGAGAGATTGTTCCGTCATTCAACACAATCCACTTCAGTTTATCCCCATCGTGTAAGCTGAGGAGCTCAACGACTTCAGAGGGAACCGTGATGCGCCTGCGCGATCCACGGATGGTGATTGCTGTGTCTTTGATGCATTTCACATTTTCAAGATCGATTTTCATGTGTTTCACCTCTGATTAACTAATTTCTCCACTGAGGTATGCTTTCATCTCAGCGCTTTTCGGGTTGGTGAACACCTCATTGGCAGGTCCTTGTTCGAGCACCCTGCCGAAGTACAGGAAGATGACATAATCAGCGACCCGTTTAGCCTGACGCAGGGTATGGGTGACGAGGACGACGGTGTAGTCTTTTTTTAATTTCAGTAGAAGTTTTTCTACCTGTTGAGCAGCGACCGGGTCGAGTGCACTGGTCGGCTCGTCACAGAGAATGACCTCAGGTTGTACCGCTAAGGCTCGTGCAAGACACAAGCGTTGTTGTTGACCAACGGAAAGCCGTGAAGCAGGATCATGCAGACGGTGTTTGACCTCGTTCCACAATCCGACTTCCTGTAGACTCTGCTGCACCGCTGCTTCCAGCGCTTTAGCTTTTTTATCATGATGAATCCGCAGACCGTATGCGACGTTCTCGAAAATAGACATCGGCAAGGGATAGGGTTTCTGCGAAATCAATCCCATTTTCTTCCGAATATCTGGGACGTCAAGCCCTGGTTTCATGATGTCGGTGCCATCAACGATCAGCTCACCGGTTATTTTCACATCATCTTGTATCTCCAGCAGCCGGTTGAATGATTTCAGCAGCGTCGTCTTCCCGCAGCCTGACGGACCGATGATCGCAGTGAGTTGTTTGGCAGGTATCTTGATATCAATATTCTTTAAAACTTGATTGCTATGAAATGAAACATTCAGGGTTTTTGTTTCTATCTGATTTGCAGGAGCTTTTGTCATATAGGTCCCCTCTTCTCTTTATTTGATGATATATTTTGATGATTTTTTTGTTAAATATCTGGTGATGATACTAATCAATAAGACGATGATCAATAAGACAAAGGCGACTGCGTATGCCTTCCGTTGAACAATATGATCGGGCATGCTTGCAAGGTTTAAGATCATGGTAGGCAAGGCAGCGGTCTGATCAAACAAGGATGTCGGGAAATAATTCGAATCGCCAACCGTCAGTAAAATAGAGGCTGCATCACCGATACCTCGTCCGAAACCTAATAGAATACCTGCAATGATGCCGGGCATTGCCTGTTTTCGAACGACCTTAATTGAGGTCTCATACTTTGTTGACCCCAGGGAATAAGCACTTTCTTTCAAGCCCAGAGGCACCATTTTGATAGACTCATCGATGCTTCGTGTGATGATGGGGATTTCTAATAACGTTAAGGCGACGATACCAAAAAAGACTGAACCACCACCCATACCAATGGCAATCATGATTGTTAAACAAAACACACCGTACACAATGGAAGGGATGCCCCAAAGGATGTCAAGACAGAGACGAATAAACTGTGCGATACCAGGATGCAAAAAATCTCGTTGGAGATACAAAGCAATTACGATTCCTACGAGGAACGCTATCCCAGTTGCAGGAAACGCTAAGAGAAGAGACCCGACGATAGCATTGAGAAAACCTCCGCCTTTACCGAGGTAAAATCCTCCTTCAGAGGTCTGGGTGAATATTTCCAAGGACAGTGATGACGCACCATTTAGTACCACGACCAAGACTATGAAAAAGAGACTCCCAATGACAATCAGAACAGATGCTATCATCAACCCAAGAAAGAGCTTTTCTTCCACATTACGTCTGTTCAATATTTCCACCTCTTACTAGCTCGTCGTAGGACAAGAAAACCTAACAGATTGAAAATCAGGACCACGATAAAAAGAAGTAACGCTACGAAGATGAGTGCGGATGCAAGTATCGGTATGGAACTGACTTCTGTATAGTTAGATGCAATCAGCGAGGCGAGGGTTTGACCAGGGCCAAAGAGCGTTGATGGTATGAGTTCTTGATTACCGACCACCATGCTGACTGCGATGGTTTCCCCAAATGCCCTCCCAAATCCTAGGAAAATGGCGGCAAGAATACCAGGGCCTGAGGCGCGAAAGAGGACTTTCTTTACCGTCTCCCATTTCGTGGATCCTAACGAAAGCGATGCTTCTTTTAAGGCCAGAGGAACAGAGCTGAACGACTCAACACATAAGGAAATAATAATAGGAAAAACCATAATAGACAAAATCAAAGAAGCGGTAAAGAGACCAAAACCAGAGCTGGTAGAAACCCCAAAAAGAGGGGCTATCGAGTCTCGGACTATCGGTACTAAGACAAGAAGGGCACATAATCCGAAAACAACAGAGGGGACACCAGCAAGAACGTCGATGAATGGTCTAATCATTTGTCGAAATTTTTTAGGAGCGTATTCGGTGATGTAAATCGCGGTCAGTAATGAAATCGGGACAGCAATAACCATAGAAACAGCAGTGACAATTAAGGTGTCAATAATGACCGCGAACAGACCAAAATGACCTGAAAACGGTTTCCAGTTGGAAGAGAAGATCAGTTCAGCCAGAGATTGATCGTTTATTATCTGAAAGGATCCTTGGAGGAGAGTGAGTAACAGTAAAAAAAAGAGAAAAATCATCGAGACAGTGATTATCATCATAATCCTGGTACCGAGCAGGTTGTAGAGTTTTCGCGTCACATGAATGAGGTGCCGCAAGAGGAGAATGATGAAGACGACGAGAAACAATGCAAAGAGTACCACATTTTGAACGATGAATAAAGAGAGTAGAGAAAGAAGAAAGATGAATAGAGCGATCAGTACCATTTTCTGCTTGAGTATCGTATCTTTGAGGGTACTGCTCATATTAACAGTCTTCTTTTCAAGGAGGATGCTTCTTGGTAATTATTGTTAGGGTTTGTGTTAATCTTCAATAATAGCCAGCTGGTCATCAAGGATGTCACTTGGTATTGCTCCGTATCCGTTGGCAAAGGTGTATTGTTGTCCTTCCGTCAATATCCAGAGGACGAAATCTTTGGTAATCCCTGTAAAATTATTCAAGGTCACTAGATAAACCAAGCGGGAGGGAGGGGCGGGTATTATGTCGTTGAGCTCTGCATTGACAATGTCGTCTCTGTTCTGATAGAAATTCTCGTCAGCATCAAGAGTGCCGTTCTCATTTAAATCAAGAGGAACGACAGCGAGCCTGGTTTTCGGTTGATGTGTTGCATTCGAATAGATATAGTTCACGTTACTGTACCCGATAGCAAGAGGGTCGCCTGAAACCGCTTGGGACATGGAATCATCTCCTTTTACCTTGGAGACCTCTTCAACTGTCGGGAAATCATCTTGGGTATATTCCCCGAGGTACTTTGCCCAGGTTTCTGCAGCGCCGCAGACATCACTTCGTGAATAGACCCGTATCGGATCGGTGTTGGAGGCATCTCCGATGACCTGCCCCCAGGTGGTGATGGTACGGGTGATGAAAATGTCTTTCAATTGTTGTTTTGTTAACCCTGTTTGGGTAATGTTATTGATGACTGGATTAGCCGAGTTGATAGTCGCCAGGACAGCGTCTTCGACGACAGCGACCGCTATGATCCCTTGGGCTGCTTCCTCAGGGGTGACATCTCGTGAGACCATTCCGAGGTTCACGGTACCCCCAAGGGCATCTGACATGCCTTTCCCAGCACCACCTGATGTCACATCGATACTAACATTGGGGTGAAGTTTTTGGTATTCATTCGCCCAGACGACCATCATGGGGTAGAGAGAATACGCGCCAGATATCTTGATGGTGTTTTCTTTTTGGGTTGTACACCCGGATAAGCTTACAATTCCTAAGATACCAAGGATAAGAATGACCGCAAGTGCCTTCAGTTTCGTTTGTGTAATATGGTTCATGTTCATTCAGCTTCCTTTTACAATTGTTAGATGTGCCACTTGCGTCTTTGTTTCCCAAGTGACTCATCAACACTGTGTATTATAGATGGACCCCTATATAAAGTTATTGGTAATTTACCAATATTTAACCAATTTTAGCCAATGATACAGAATAAAACAGAGATTCCTCTTATAGAAAACAATAAAAGAAGAGAGAAAAAAAAAGAAAATATCTTACTTCAAACAGACTTTCAATTGCTGCTTCTTCTGCTTCTTAACTGACTTAGCAACAATCTTATCCTCACGGGCAAGCCACCCAAGCGCTGTGTACACATCCCGTACCTCGATTTTCGTCAACCGGGCGAGAGACGAGATGTCTACCTCCGTCTGTTTCTTTTGTAACGCCGTCCAGACTTTCCCAGCATCGGCCCCTACTTTTTCAACGAGATTCGTATCCCCAATCTTATAGACCGTCTTATTTCGACAGATCTTATTCTCCCGCGCCAACCATCCGATGGCAGTACGGAGTTGCTGTTCATTCAATAACGTCGTATTCACTAATTTCGTTTCTGAGAGCGGGCCTTTTTCATTTAAGACTTGCCATACCTTTCCTGCGTTGAGTCCGAATTGTTCTATAACAGTAGTCATACCATTCCACCTTCAACATATCCGTATAGTATGAGATGATTATATACATTATGATATATAAGCATACCACAAAAAAAGACTAGACCATGTTAATGGCGAAAGAAATTTTTTTGTTATCCTTAGTAGTAACTTTCAGACCAACTGCCCCCGCAACAACATTTATATACCATTTCTTTTATGCCTTACATCCCTGTCTAAACCAGACATGATCGGGCAATTCCCCTGTGAACCCCGGGAACAAACAGCCTGTGTGATTTTCGGCTGTTTCGGAAATGTCACGGTTCAGGCACAGTGAACATCACTTCCATACAACAGAAAAAAACAGAGGATATATTATGCCAAATATCCACCATCCCAAACGAGGGTCACACGGCTACTGGCCACGCAAACGCGCAAAGACAGAAACACCGCACATTAAAAGTTGGGCGCAAGGCGCTGACACACCAAAACTCCTGGCGTTCTTCGGCTACAAGGCTGGGATGACCCACGCATTCATCGTCGACTACCGACCCACCTCGACAACCTCAGGTCGGGAAGTAAAAATGGCGGTCACTGTCGTCGAGACACCACCCCTGAAAGTCGCTGCGATACGGGCGTACCAACGCACCGCCTACGGATTACACTGCACGGGAGAACTCTGGGCTGAGAAGCTCGACCCTGAGCTCTCACGACGCATCCCCCTCGTCAAAAATCCTAAGGAAAAAAAATGGGACTTCACCAAAGACGCAGAGGAACTCCACGCCATCGTGTACACCCAACCAAAACTCGTCACCGGTACTCCGAAGAAAGCACCAGAGATCACCGAAGTAAAAATCGGTGGCGGCAGCCTCGAAGATCAAATCAAATACGCTCAAGACATCCTTGGCAAAGACCTGAAGATCAGTGACGTCATCAAAGAAGGAGACATGCTGGATACCATCGCTGTCACCAAGGGAAAAGGATGGCAAGGCACCGTCAAACGACACCATGTCAAACTCCTGTTCCATAAGAACTCCAAGCACCGCAGGATGATTGGGACTGCTGGGTCCTGGCACCCCAGCTGGGTGCAAGCCACAGTCCCCCAGGCAGGACAGATGGGGTACCATCAACGCACCGAGCTGAACAAACGTGTCCTGAAAGTCGGGGACAACGGCGAGGACATCACACCAGCCGGCGGATTCCCTCACTACGGCGTCGTGCGCAACTCCTACATCCTCCTGCACGGGTCCATCCCAGGGCCAGTCAAACGACTCATCGGCATGCGAGACGCAGCCCGGTATCAACGTGGTGTGAAAGTCCAGAAACCAGAGATCACCTACATCTCAACCACCAGTAAGCAAGGAGCCTAACCATGACCAAAGTCAACGTCTACAAGACAGACGGCACCGTCAAAGAAAAAATCGATCTCCCAAAAATCTTTGACACCCCGTACCGTCCAGACATCATCAAAAAAGCATTCGAAGTCATTCACTCCAATCAACGGCAACCCTATGGTTCTGATCCCTTAGCAGGGAAGAGACACGCAGTGGCCTCCGTGGGAAAAGGACGAGGGATGTCACGAGTACCCCGGTTGACACAGGGACAGGCAGCAGCTCTTGCCCCTAACGTTGTGAGCGGGAGACGTGCCCATCCACCCAAAGTCGAGCGGAACTGGAAAGAGAAGATGAACAAAAAAGAAAACAAACTTGCACGCAACTCCGCTATTGCAGCAACCGCAGATAAAGACATCGTGCAACAACGAGGACATCAGTTCGATAAGAACGTCACATTGCCTATCATCATCGACGATGATTTTGAAAAGATTACCAAAACCAAAGAAGTCATTACTGTTCTGGATAAAATCGGAATTTACACCGACGTTCTCCGTTCCGCAGACGGCACACACATCCGCGCGGGGAGAGGAAAAATGCGGGGACGCCGGTATCGCACACCAACATCACTCCTCATCGTTTCAACAAAGGACACAGTGGAGCGGAGTTCAACAAATCTAAGTGGTGTGGACGTCACACGCCCACAGCAGCTCAACATCGAACAGCTCGCACCAGGCGGGGTCGCTGGCAGACTGACCATCTTTACGAAATCAGCATTAACATCTCTAGGAGGTGCGAAGTAATGGTTACCGATCCATATGCAATTGTTCTGTATCCCTTCGTCACAGAGAAATCCATGAGCCACATGGAGAAAAACAACGCCTTGGAGTTCATGGTAAGACGAACCGCGAACAAAGCAATAATCAAAAAAGCAGTCGAACAAATGTTCGCCGTGAAAGTCAAAAGCGTCAACACACGCATCACCAAAGATGGAAAACACGCTACCGTCGTCTTCATGCCCCAGTACAAGGCAGAGGACATCGGCATGCGTATAGGAGTCTTCTAACGAGGTGTACTATGGGAAAGAACCTTATCCAGCAGCGCCGGGGACGGGTACGAGGTCGATACACTGTTCCGTCGCATAAATATAGAGGGAATATCCAATACAGCAACGAGCGGAACACAACTGGCGTTGTAAAACAACTCATTCATGACCCTGGCCGAAGTGCCCCAGTGGCTGAAGTGCAACTGCAGAATAACAAAAAAATACTCATGATAGCAACCGAAGGATCTAGCGTCGGCCATGAGATCAAATTCACCGAAAGTAAAGCAGACTGCGAGCTGGGAAACATCATGCCTCTGGGAAACGTCCCAGATGGATATCCTATTTACAATATTGAAATTACGCCAGGCGATGGAGGGAAAATGGTGCGCGCGGGAGGAAGCAGCGCGTACGTGATTTCTCATGACGTACGAAAAACCATCATTCGGCTTCCCTCAGGTCAATTTAAAACATTAGATTCGCTCTGCCGGGCGACCGTTGGTGTTGCCGCAGGCGGAGGAAGACAGGATAAACCATTCATGAAAGCAGGGAAGAAATGGCATGCCCGACGCGGAAAGGGGAAGAACTACCCTGTGGTCCGTGGCGTCGCCATGAACCCTGTGGATCACCCTCATGGTGGTGGAAGTCATCAGCACGTTGGGAAACCCAGTAGCGTATCCCGTGGTGCACCACCAGGCAGAAAAGTAGGGAATATTGCCGCGAGACGCACCGGGAAGAGGTAACGAGTATGGCACAAGGTACGTTTGGATCATCTGCACGAAGCAGGCGTAAACGAGAGCGAAAGAAAGTCGAGATACGGAAAAAAGAGTTTCGCTTCCAAGGAAAAACCTTAGAGGAACTCCAGAAATTATCCCTTGAGGAGTTACTACCGTTACTCCCGTCACGGTCCCGTCGGACGTTAAAGCGTGGGCTCTCCAGCGATGAGAACAAGCTCATGGAAGACGTGAAGAACGCAAAACAAGGAGACATCATCCGCACCCACTGCCGCAACATGATCGTGCTGCCTCATTTCGTCGGTCATAACCTCCTGATCCATAACGGAAAAGAGTTTGAACGGATCAACATTCAGCCGCAGATGATTGGACATTATCTCGGTGAATTCGCAATCACGCGAAAGAAAGTGAAACACACGGGTCCTGGTGTTGGAGCCACACGGGGTTCGAAATTCATGCCATTGAAGTGATGACCTATGCCGAAATACTCAGCGGAAAAACAAGGTGAAAACAGCGCACGAGCCTATGGGTACGAGCTGCACTGCTCGCCGAAGGATGCGATGAATGTAGCCTACGCTTTGCGAGGGATGAAGGTAGACCCAGCGAAGAAGTACCTCGAAGACGTCATCGCCTTGAAGCGACCCGTCCCCGCTGTCTACCACAAGCAGAAACGACTCCATCAGAAAGGCATCGGTCCCGGTAGTTTCCCAAAGAAAGCAGCCAGTTACATGCTCAAAGTCTTGGAGAACGCGGAGAACAACGCGGAGTACAAAGGCTTCGATGTCGAGTCCATGACCATCAAACACATCGCAGCCTACCAAGGCCGCATCATCAAGGGGATGATGCCACGAGCCCACGGCAGAGCAACCGATAAAAATGAGACGACAACCAACGTCGAAATTATCCTTCAAGAGGTAGAATAATGGCCAATGAACGCAAGTTTATCCGTGAGAACGTCAAACGATCACTCATCAAAAAGTACCTGCTGAAGGAAATCGAAGGCGCAGGGTTCGGCGGCATGAACATCCAGCGTACACCCATTGGGACGCGGGTCAACATCCTGGTGGAGCGACCGGGGATGGTGATTGGGAAGAGTGGCGCGAAGATAAAAGAGCTCACCGACAACATTAAAACAAAGTTCGATGTCGACAACCCTCAGATTGAAATCCAGGAGGCAGGCTCAAGCGCATCCTTGAACGCGCAGATCATGGCAGAGAAACTCGCCGAGGCACTCGAGCGCGGCTGGCACTTCCGACGTGCCGGTCATTCAACGGTAAGGCGCATCATGCAAGCAGGCGCAAAAGGCTGCCAGGTGATCATCGCAGGAAAGCTCACTGGAGAGCGCCATCGGACAGAGAAATTCACTGAAGGCCATGTGAAGTACTGCGGGGAAACCGCAAAAGAAGTCATGGATATCGGCCTGGCGACCGCGAAACTCAAACCCGGTGTGCTTGGCGTAAAAGTCAGAATCATGAAACCACAGTCAAAGCTGCCTGATGAAATCACCTACATTGTCGCAGCAAAAGAGGACGTCGCACCTGTGACAAAAGTAGAAGTCAAACCAGCAGAACCGAAGCTGGATACAAAAACAGACATCAAGTTGATTACGAAAATCCCAGGCATTGGCCCCTCCGTCGTCAAGAAGCTGGAGAAAGCAAAGATCACCTCCCTTGAGGAGCTCTACTCCATGAATCTCGATGATCTCATGGCCATCGATGGCATTGGGAATAAAACCGCTGAGTTAATCGTGAAACACATCAGAAAATTACTAGAAGAGGGTACTGAAAATGGCTCTGAAGGCTAAAGAAATCAGACAGATGAATCCAGAAGAACGAAACGAGAAATTAAAGGAATTAAAAGAAGAACTAATGCATGAACGCGGAGTATCTGCCATGGGTGGGTCGTCACCATCCCCTGGAAAAATACGGCAGATACGACAATCCATCGCCCGGATCCTGACGGTCATGCAGGAGGAAGGAGAACACAAATGAGTGATATTTGCCCAAAGTGTGGCCTCCCCAAAGAGATCTGTGTCTGTGAAGAGATCGCCCGGGAACAGCAGAGCATCACGATTGCTGTCGACAAGAGGCGATACGGCAAGACGATGACCGTCGTGGAAGGTCTGAACCCACATGACCTGGACATGAACGCACTGGTCAGCAATCTCAAATCAATCTGCGCCTGCGGTGGCACCATCAAAGAAGGCAGGATTGAGCTGCAGGGAGACCATCGAGCAAAGGTAAAAGAGGCTTTAGAGAAACTCGGATTCACCGTTGATGTGATCTAACACCAACCACGAGGCGCAGCACGACTGCGCTAGGAGCACACCGATGCAAGACGCGCGAATCACCAGTGACGAGCTCATTGGAAGAACCGTCACCATCATCGACTGCACCGATCCCACCTGGGTGAACCGCTCTGGAGTCATCATCGATGAGACCCAACGGACCTTCCTCATCGAGACAGAGCAGCAACAGAAACGAATCGCAAAGCAAACCGCAACGTTTGCCTTCGAGCATCATGGTAAAACCATCATCGTGAAAGGAAACCAACTGGTCTATCGACCAGAAGAACGAATAAAAAAAGCAAGGTGAAGCCATTGGCAGAAAAAAGAGAAGCACGAAACATAGGGTTGAACATCACACCACCTAGCGACAGCTGTACCGACGCTGACTGCCCCTTCCATGGGACGTTACCCGTGCGTGGACAAACATTCATCGGCATTGTGATGGGAACGAAACGACACAACACCGTCTCCGTCCAACGGGATTTCATGCACTACGTGAAGAAGTACGAGCGGTACGAGAAACGCACTTCGACGTACCATGCGCATTGTCCACCCTGCATGAAGCTAGCAGTGGGTGATACCGTACGAATCGCGGAATGCCGACCTTTGAGTAAGACAGTGTCGTTTGTCACAGTGGAAAAAATCTAACGTTGGTGAACACACATGAAAGGAATAGCTGGTAGAGTGATGCGCGGGCTGCCGGTTGGCGCCCGGTTAAACTGTATTGACAACACAGGTGCAAAGGTTGTTCAAATCATCATGACGGTGAAGGTGAAAGGTGTCCACCGCCGTGTCCCTTCCGCTGGTGTCGGGGACCTGGTCATCGTCAGTGTAAAGAAAGGAGCAACGGAGATGCGACGGCAAATCCTCAAAGCAGTGATCGTCCGTCAGCGACGACCGTTCCGACGCCCTGATGGCCTCATGGTCCAATTCGAAGACAATGCAGCCGTGTTGATTACGGATACTGGAGAAACGAAAGGAACAATGATCAAAGGCCCTGTCGCCATCGAAGCTGCAGAGCGATGGCCGAAGATCGCTGCGTTAGCAGCAACTATCCTCTGAAGGATGAGAACATGACATCAACAAAACCAAGAAAACAACGGTTTCGTCTCTATAACGCACCGTTACACGTGAAACGAAAGATGATTGCAGCGCACCTCGCGGAGAACCTCCTGTTGAAGTATGACAGACGCAGCCTCCCCGTCATCAAAGGAGACACTGTGAAGGTCATGCGCGGCAGCTACCGTGGCCATGAGAATAAAATCGGGAAGGTCAATGTAAAAGACCAGACCGTGGAAATCGAAGGGGTCACCCTCACCACCGCGAAGGGAACGAAGTTGGCCAGACCAATCCACGCGAGCAGCCTGTTGATTACGAAGTTAAACCTCACTGATAAATGGCGGCGACAGAAATTAGAGAAAGGGCTCTCTGACACCGCGAAGAAGGAAATCGAGAGAGAAGCAGAAGAGCAGATCAAGGAACGCGAAGAGGAGAAAAAAGCAGCTGAGGAGGCACAGAGAGCTGAAGAGCTAGCCAAGAAAGAAGAAGCAGCGGCCGCAGCTGAAGAACCAACACCCTCCAAGGAAGCAACACCACTGACGCCCTCAGAAGAGAAACACGAAGCACCGAAAAGTCCTGAGCCTATTAAGAAGAAACCAGCTGCCAAGAAACCTGCTGAACCAGCAGAAAAGAAGAAAACACAAGAAGGTGAAGCATGAGTAAACATCTCAAGAGACTCGCCGCACCACGCGTCTTACGCTACCATAAGAAAGAGCGTAAGTTAGCCATCCGTGCAGCGCCAGGCCCTCATCCACTCAACCAGGCGATTCCCCTCGGCATGGTCGTTCGTGACTACCTTCACTTGTGTGACACGAACAAAGAGGCACAGAAAATCGTCTCCAATGGAGACATCCTGGTTGATGGTGCCAAACGGAAGGATTACAAATTCCCCTGCGGGCTGATGGATGTCATCTCCATCCCGAAGATGCGGCAGAACTACCGCGTCCTCTTTGATCGTAACGGGAAACTGACACTGGTCTCCATCGATGACATTGACGCGGGATGGAAACTGTGCAGAATTCAAAATAAAACCATCGTCAAAGGAAAGAAGATTCAACTCAACCTCCATGATGGCAACAACATCCTCGTGGAGAAGGACACGTATAAGACTGGTGACGTCCTCAAGATATCTTTCAAAGAAAAAAAGATAGAAGACCTCTATAAGTTTGATAGCGGCACCGTCTCCATGATTATCGGTGGAACCCACGTCGGTGAAATCGCTGGGATCGCAGAGATCCAAGTGGTGGCCTCATCAAAACCAAACCTTGCAAAGATGAAAGGGGAAAAGGAATTCTCCACCGTCACCGAGTACGTGTTTCCCATTGGGAAAACAAAACCAGCAATCACACTGCCTGAGGTGAGAATGCAATGAGCGCGAAGAAAGGAACATCACATGCGAAAAAACCTGCGACAAAAAAGACGAAGAAGAAAGACGTAGAGAGAACCTTGCGGTTGCGTGTTGCAAAAGTCACGGTGAACATCGGTGTCGGTGAAGCTGGGGAGAAACTCAAGAAAGCAGAATCCGTGTTACAAGGCGTCACGAAGCAAAAACCAGTGCAGACACTGTCAAAAACCACCAATAAAGACTGGGGGCTACGAAAGTTCATGCCTATAGGCTGCAAGGTGACGTTGCGGAAAAAAGCTGCTGACGGGTTCCTGCGGGAGGCGTTGAAAATCCGGGAGAACAGAATCGCTGAGTACTCCTTTGATGACCAAGGCAACTTCTCCTTCGGGGTTCCTGATCACACGTTGTTTGAAGGGCAGAAGTACGACCCTAACATCGGGATCTTTGGGATGGACATCTGCGTCACCGTCGAAAACCAAGGGTACCGCATCAAACATCGACGCATCAATCAGCGTCCCATCCCCCAGCGGCATCAATGCACCAGAGACGACACCATGAAGTTCATCACGGAGACCTACAACGTCGAGGTGGTCGAATGAGGATTAAAGAGCGGAAGAAAACCTACGGCAGGAAAATCGGCTGCGAGCAGTGCGGTAGAAAACGCGGCATCATCCGACGCTACGGGCTTCACCTGTGTCGACAGTGCTTCAGAGATAAAGCAGAAGAAATGGGGTTTAAAAAATACGATTGAGAGGGTGTGACAAACTATGTTAAACGATCCATTGGCAGACGCACTATCCATCATAAAGAACGCAGAGATGCGAGGGATTCACACCTGCGTGATCCGCCCCTCCTCCAAGCTCATCGGCGGGGTCCTAGACCTGTTAAAAGAGAAGGGATACCTGGGGAACTACGAGTTTGTGAAGGATGGCAAGGCAGGGATCTTCCACGTCGAACTCCGGGGAAGCATCAACAACTGCGGTGTCATCAAACCACGGTACCCCATTAAGGTGCAGGAGATGGAGAAGTGGGAGGCACGGTACCTCCCCGCACGTGATTTCGGATTACTCATCCTCACCAGCACCGAAGGCATCATCTCCCATGACCAAGCACGAAAGAAAGGCATCGGAGGCAAACTCCTCGCGTATGTGTACTGAGAGGCTGACTACTATGGAAAAGACTGTTGAAGTCAAAGAAGAACTCAAAATCCCTGACGGGGTCCAGGTGACAGTGCAAGGAAGAACAGTCCAGGTGAAAGGACCAAAAGGAGAGCTGTCCAAACTCTTCACCCATCCAGCCATCACCATCGCTGTCGTCGAGAAGAAAGTACGGATCACCTCTCCATCACCCAATCGGAAGGAGAAAGCCCTCATGGGCACCTTCAAAGCACACGTCAGAAACATGATTCGAGGTGTGACGCAAGGGTACACCTGTAAAATGAAGACCGTATTCTCCCATTTCCCCATTAAAACAGTGGTCGAAGGAAACTACGTGGTGATTCAAAACTTCCTTGGTGAACGAGCCCCACGGCATGCAGACATCCTGCAGAACGTGAAAGTCGAAGTCAAAGGAGACTTCCTCACCCTCACCGGTATCGATAAAGAAAAAGTCGGGCAAACCGCGGCGAACATCGAGCGAGCAACGAAGGTGAAAAACAGGGACATACGGGTGTTCCAAGACGGCATTTACATTGTGGAGCGGGACTAGACCATGACAAAAGAAGCAGTGCTCAAAGAATTCGAAGCCTTGAGAGGTATCGGCAAGAATAAAGCAACACTTCTCTACGAGCAGGGGTTTGATTCACTCGAGAAACTCAGAAAAGCCAGTGTGAAAGACTTGACACAAATCAAAGGTATCAGTGAGAAAAACGCACAAGACATCCTCACGCAACTCAAGGAGAAAAAAGGAAAGGAGAAGAGAGAGAAACCAGATAAGAAAACCACGGAGACAAAAAAAGAAAAACCAGAGACGGTTGAAAAACCTGCGAAGAAGACGACAGAAGCTGCCGTGGAAATCGTTGAGGAGAAGGAAGGCGCCTACCATCCAAAGATAAAACCGGAGCTGACTGACACCCAGAGAGAACAGCTCGTGATTCGACGCCAGATAAAGAAGCGAACACCGTACTTCCTGCGAGATGAGGCGTTCCGGTACAAACGTATTCCGAAGAACTGGCGACGTCCCTCCGGGTTTACTTCAAAGCTGCGTATCAATTTGAAATATCGTCCGAGTAAAGTCCATGTCGGGTTCCGTAGCCCCAAGATCGTCCGTGGATTACACTCCTCAGGGTTCCAGGAGAAGCTGATTCACACCGCCAAGGAACTAGAGACCATTGACCCAAAGACACAGGCGGTGCGCATCGGCAGCACGGTGGGCACCAAGAAACGACTACTGATTGTCAAACGAGCCAACGAATTGAACATTCGTGTGCTCAACATGAAGGGATGAATCATGACAGATTTACGAAACCAACGCAGAATGGCAGCGTCCATAATGAAATGCGGCCATTCGCGGGTCTGGATGGATCCAGATCGACTTGAGGAGATCGCCAAAGCAGTCACCAGAAACGACATCGCTATCCTGGTGAACGGTGGTGCGATACGAGCCCTGCCCAAACAAGGGAACTCCAGTGGACGGTACAAGCATGCACTGCACCAGCGACAGAAAGGACGGCGCACCGGCCAGGGGTCCCGGAAGGGACGTAAGCACGCCCGGCTGCCGAAGAAAGAGCAGTGGATGCGGACGATCCGTCCAATCCGCTCGTACCTCAAGCAGCTCCGTGAGGAGAAGAAAATCGATGCGCACACCTACCGGATGTACTACCAGAAAGCAAAAGGCGGGGTGTTCCGCAACAAGCAACACTTGAGATCCCACTTACTCTCAGATCAGATCATCAAGGAGGAGACCGCATGAAAGCAGGTCCTCGCTACCACGTCAAACCACGCCGGCACCGGCAGAAGAAAACAGACTACCGTCTTCGACTGAAACTGCTCCGCAGCAAACAACCTCGCATCGTGGTACGTAGATCACTGAAGTACATCCGTGTGCAGTTCATTGGCTACGACCCAAAGGGCGACGTGGTGCTTGCGTCCGCACTGTCCAAGGAGCTCTCCACAGACTACGGCTGGAAGCACTCTGTCTCTAGCACCCCCGCAGCGTACCTCACAGGGGTCCTCGCAGGGAAGCGCGCCAAAGACAGCGGCATTGAGCAAGGCGTCCTTGACATCGGGTTGTACCGCCCCACCGTTGGTGGGATACTGTTTGCATCTCTGAAAGGAATCCTTGACGCAGGGGTCGCCTGTCCACATGACAAAGACATGCTCCCGAAAGAGGAGCGGATCCATGGCGCCCACCTCAGCAAAGACATCAAACCACTCGTTGATTCCATTAAAACAAAAATCATAGGAGGCACGGAGTAAACATGGCAGGACCAGAACGTAGAAGCGGGTCAGGGAGAGGACGACGCAGACATTTTACAGAAGAAGCCGCTCCCGTGATTTGGTCACCGAAGACCAGACTTGGGAAGATGGTGCACAGCAAACAAATCACGACGATGAGCGACGCCCTGAAAACCGGGTTGCCGCTCCGTGAGGCAGAAATCGTTGACCTGCTGCTCCCCGACGTTGAAGATGAAGTCATTGACGTCAAAATGGTGCAGCGGATGACCGACTCCGGGCGACGGGTGAAATTCGTCATCACAGTCGCCGTAGGCAACAAAGACGGGTTCATTGGCCTGGGACAGGCAAAGGGAAAAGAAGTCGGCCTGAGTATTAAACGCGCTATTGAGAACGCGAAGATGAACATCATTCAAATCCGCCGTGGCTGCGGCTCCTGGGAGTGCGGGTGTAAGACGCCGCACACCATCCCGTTCGCCGTCACAGGGAAAAGCGGGTCTGTCGAGGTCACCTTCAAACCAGCGCCACGAGGCATTGGCCTGGCCACCGGTGATGTCGCCAAGAAGATTCTGCGTCTCGCAGGCGTCAGTGACTGCTGGGCGTTCACCGAAGGGAAGACCAAGACCGTGGTCAACTACGCCAAAGGGGTCTACGACGCGTTGAAGAAGAACGCGGAGATGCGCATCTCAGCAGCGGAGATTAGTAAACTTGCGATCATCGAAGGCAACATCGGAGTACCACCTGTGAAAGAAGAACAACCACCCACGCCACCAGCAGAGCCAACAACAACGGAGGGAGCATAACCATGGTGTATGCAGTCGTAAGAGTACGAGGCACGGTGAACGTCAACCCTGATATTAAAAAAACAATGCAGTTGTTACGGTTAACGAAAGTCAACCACTGCGTGCTCCTGGAGGAAAACGTGGTCTACAAAGGAATGCTGCAGATGGTCAAAGACTACACCACCTGGGGTGAAATCAACACAGAAACCCTGACCAAGTTGCTCTCCTCACGGGGACGGCTCATCGGGGATAAACCACTCACGGTGGAGCATCTGAAGAAAACCAGTTCGTACACCAGCTTTGAGCTTCTCTCCAAGGCTATCCTCGACAACAAGGTCACCTACAGCAAGCTGCCAGATGTCAAACCTGTCTTTCGGCTCAGCCCACCCAAGAAAGGCTACCGGACCGTGAAACGCTCCGTGGTCAACAAAGGATCCCTGGGGTACCGCAAGGACGCTATCAACACCCTCATCGAACGCATGCTCTAAAAAAGGTGAAATATTTCAAAACATTATTATAGGACATGTATTTTAATGGGTGAATTAAGGAAAGAGGGTGTATGAGATGGAGGAAGTTCTCTACAACATAGAAATTCATCGCAACGAGGGAAACTACCTAGGGAAAATCTACTCCGATATTGATGGGGTCAAAGAGTTTGAAAACAACAGAATCGACCGGTTGCTACGGGACATCATCGTGGACATGCAGCTGGCGTTAGACGATGAGTTCACACTTCGGACGACAGCGACCGATCTGCCAGAATACGTCGATGAGCTGAAGTAAAAACCGGTCTGTGGCGAAAAAACCACGGTTCTACAAGGAAACCACCCCATGCGAAGGGATATCTTTTTAAAGGTTTCTGTTATTTGGGCTTCTACCTATCCAGATGCCTTGGAGGAAGACTGTGACGTTTACCCGCTTTGAAAAAGCCCGTATCATCGGGGCACGCGCCCTGCAGCTATCCATGGGCGCACCGCCGATTCTCGCGTCGCTGCCCAAAGACCTCATCGACCCAGTGGAGATCGCGATGATGGAGTACGAGCAAGATGTCATTCCCATAACGGTGAGACAAAAGAAGACACAAACAGAAAGGTAAGGAACACGCTATGGCTGAAGAAAAACAGACAACAGAAGAGCAACTTCCCATGATGGTGTCTGAGGAGATCTACATGACCTCAGGGGTGCACATTGGCACCCGGCAGAAAACCGCGGACATCAAAGCGTTCATCTACAAAGTACGCAACGATGGGTTGTACATCATTGATGTGAAGAAGACCGATGAGCGCATCAAGAACGCCGCGAAGTTCCTGGCGAAGTACGATCCTTCTCATGTGCTTGCGGTCTCTGTGCGTCAGTACGGGCAGAAACCCGTCCGTAAGCTTGGGGAGACCACCGGCATTTCTGTGCTGGACGGACGCTTCCAACCAGGGACGCTCACAAACCCGAATGCAAAGACATTCCTTGAACCAGAGATTATTTTATTGACAGATCCGCTTGCAGATATCCAAGCATTGCATGAAGCAAAAAACATCGGCATCCCGGTGCTTGCGCTCTGTGACACGAACAATGAGACGAAGTACATTGACTACGTGATTCCGACGAACAACAAGGGACGCCGTGCCCTCGCCTTGATCTACTGGTTGTTAGCCAGGGCGATTCTGCGGGAGCAAGGTAAGATACCGTCTGATGAGGACTTCAAGGCAACCGTGGAAGACTTCGAAGCGGAGATCTAACGACGTTTTTTTGAAGTCGTAGTTTATTCATGTGAGAAAAGGAGATTGCCTTGGAAGTCAAGATAAGTGACAACATCATTCTCATTGGTACAGCCCATATTTCACAAGAGAGTGTCGATGAGGTACGTAAAGCAATTGAGACGTACACACCTGACATTGTTGCTGTGGAGTTGTGCCAACGACGACACCAGTCCATCACCAAGAAGGACCAGTGGGAGAACACCCCGATCACCGCGTTGATCCGGTCGAATAACGCGTTTTTTATGCTGGCGCAGACGTTCCTGTCTGCGATTCAACGACGACTCGGCGAGGAGTACGGCGTGCAACCAGGCTCTGAGATGATCGCTGCGATGCAAGAGGCAGAGAAACGGAACATCCCGGTCGCGTTGGTCGACCGAGACATCACCGTGACGTTGAAGCGCGCCTGGCGGGCCATGGGGGTTCGTGAGAAATTCCGTGTGGTCTGGGAGTTCCTGAAAGCCATGCTGGGGTACGAGGAGGAGGACTTAGAAGACCTGGACCTCAAGGAGCTCATGAAACAAGATGTGATTTCACAGATGATGGAGGAGTTCAGCGCGATAGCACCCAAGGCAGCCACCGTGCTGATCCATGAGCGGGACTCGTACATCGCCCAGAAGATCCTAAACGAGAGCAAAAAAGGAAAGGTTGTCGCGGTGGTGGGTGCCGGGCATCTCAAGGGGATTCAGCAGCACCTGGAACAACCAAATCTCAACGTGGATATCACAACACTGGATACCGTGCCCAAGAAACGCGTCAGTCTCATCAAAGTGGTAGAGGTCGCCATCCCCGTGATTTTCTTTGCGGTCATCGGCTGGATCATCTACACGAATGGGTTGTCTGGGTGGGAGAAAATCAAGGATGTGTTCCTCATCTGGTTCCTGGTCCATGGTATTCTGTCTGCCGCGGGTGCAGCAATAGCCCGTGGCCATCCGCTCTCTGTGCTGACTGCGTTTGTTGCTGCCCCGTTTACGTCCCTGGAGCCGTTCTTCGCACCAGGGTGGTTCGCTGGCCTGGTGGAAGCACGATTACGCAAACCGGTGATTAAGGATTTCCAGCAGCTCAGCAAGCTGGAGAGCATGCGTGATTTCCTGCGCAACAAGATCATCCGTCTGCTCATGGTCGTCGCATTAGCGAACTTGGGTAGCATCATCGGAACTATTGTCGCGTTACCCTGGATCTTCAGCCTTGGTATTGGCTAAATGTTTTTATCCTCACCAGGTCATACGCCGTGGTGATTCGGTACGCTGCTATGCCTGAGAAAAAAAAGTTCTATGGCTCCTTCCATGATTTGTCACCGCGGGAGTACATGTACATCCCCAAAGGCACCCTGGAGGTCGGGAAACCCGGGTCGTTTAGCAGAGTGGAACTTTGTCACCTGCTCATCGCTATTGCGGTACTGACAGTGGCATTTACGTGTACGTTTTCTAAAACTAATCTCTTGTTTTTCCTGCTAAAAGGTAGCGTGAGCATCTCATCGTTCCTCTACTTCATGCCGATTGCGTTCATTGGTATTGTGTCTGCGTTTTTTGTCCATGAGCTGTCCCATAAGTTCATGGCGCAGAAGTACAGGCTGTGGTCTGAGTTCCGGATGTACCCACGCGGCCTGGTGGTGTCGTTGTTTCTGGCGTTTCTCACGGGACTGGTGTTTGCTGCACCTGGCGCGGTGATGTTCCGTGGTGATGCACGCAGCAAGGAGTACGGCAGGATAGCAGCTGCAGGACCAGGGGCAAACATCGTGATTGCTGTGGTGACGTACGTCTTGTACTACTTCGTGTTCTATGACATTGCCTTCTGGGGGCTGCTTGTCGGGTTCATCTGCCTGGTGAACCTCTTGTTGGCAACGTTTAATCTCATTCCCTTAGACCCCCTAGATGGAAGAAAGGTGTTTGTCACCAGTGAACTGCTGTGGTTTGTGCTCTTCTCCACCTCAGTGTTGCTGCTTGGTGGTTTGTTTGTGAGTGGGAACCTGCTATCACAGTTCTTCGTCTAAACAGGTGAGTGGAAACGTATATATTCCTGTGTGTGGATAGTTTATGAGTATGAAAACTGTGGGGGTGTTTACAAAGGATTTTTCGCTGTACCATGATATTATCAAAGGGTTGAGGAAGCGGAAGGTCGCGTACGTGTCACTCTCGTCTACCCGTTACATCCCCAAGCGCATCGGTGTGATCCTCACATCGCAGAGAGAACAACCAGACATTTCTTTGGAAAAAACCATTGCAGTGGACAGCTTGGATTCTGTGGAGCATGCGATTGACTATGCGCTGCAGAAGCTGACAGGAAAAGAACTGTATGCAAAGGTGTTCATTGGTATTGACCCAGGGGAACACCCTGGGATTGCGGTGGTGGGTGATGATATCCTGCTGCAGAAGATGCAGGTAGAAGACCCTGCGGCTGTTGTTCATGAAATCAAAGGATTCTTGAAGGTGTACCCGTCGAAAGACACCTGTATTCGCATTGGACATGGGTCAGTGATTACGAGGAACCGAATCATCAACTCCTTGATTCCCTTGGAGGTTCCTATTGAGATTGTGGACGAGACCCGTACGACCCCGGCGCAGGAGAAACGACGGTGTGTACGCGACGGCGAGGCAGCTGCTGCGATTGCGTTGCTCTCTGGGGGGCGGGTGCAGACGACACTGCCGTTGGAGCTGACGCGTGGTGCGATTAAGAACGTGCAGAAGCGAAGTCGGCAGCTCACTGAGGGAAGGTTCTCGATTTCGGAGAGTACCGCTGAAAGAGTACTTCGCGGGGAATTGAGTCTTCTGGAGGCAATAGAACAGGAAAAAAAATCATGATCATTGAACCCAAATGTTTATGAGCCTTGTACATATGCTCCCTGGGTAAGAGTAATGGACCACCGGTACGCACTGATAAGCGTCTATGACAAAGAAGGTATCACTGATTTTTCAAAAGAACTCACGAACCACGGGTTCACCATTCTCACAACAGGGGGAACTGCCGCTGTACTCCAGAAAGCACAAATCCCGTTCACCGAGGTTGCTACCCTCACCGGGTTCCCTGAGATGCTCGATGGCAGAGTTAAAACCCTCCACCCTGTCATCCACGCTGGGATCCTCGCACGACGAGACGAACCCCAGCACATGAAGACACTTCAGAAACACGGCATCAACCTGATTGATTTTGTCATCTGCAACCTCTACCCTTTTGAAGCCACGATTCAGAAACCAAAGGTCAGCATCACAGACGTCATCGAAAACATCGACATCGGCGGACCAAGCCTGATCCGCGCAGCAGCAAAAAACTACACCGATGTCGTCGTCGTCACCAGCCCACGACAGTACCCAGCACTCATCACCTCATTGAAAGCAAAAAAAGACATCACCCTGGAACAACGACAACGACTCGCAGTAGATGCGTACGCCCACACCGCACAGTACGACGCTCTCATCGCCCAGTACCTCAGAACACGATGGACAGACGACGTCCTCCCACACGAGTACACCATCACCGCACGCAAGAAACAAGAGATGCGCTACGGGGAAAACCCCCACCAGAACGGCGCGTTCTACCAGACCCTCCCACCGACACAAGAACCCTGCGTCTCCACCACAACCCAGCTCCAAGGAAAAGAGCTGTCGTTCAACAACATCCTGGATGCCAACTGCGCTATAGAATGCATCAAGGAATTCATAGAGCCAACCTGCGTCATCATCAAACACGCTACCCCCTGCGGCATCGCCAGCGCACCCACATTGCTGCAGAGCTGGAAGGATGCATACGCGACAGACATCTACTCACCGTACGGAGGCATCGTCGCATTCAACAGAGAACTAACAGCAGACGTTGCAAAGGAACTCTCCAGCTTCTTCCTCGAAGTCATCATCGCACCATCCTTCCACCCAAAAGCACGAACGGTACTACAAGAGAAGAAAAACCTCCGTCTCCTGGAGCTACAAGGTCTGGACAAGACAATACACAGACAAGGCCTTGATATCCGCAGCGTCGTCGGAGGACTCCTCGCTCAAGAACGAGACACCTGGTTCACAGACCCAGCCCGCTGGAAGACGGTGACGACCAGAAAACCATCACCAGACGACCTCAAATCCATGGAATTTGCTGTCAGATGCGTCAAACACATCAAATCCAACTCTGTTGCCTTCGTCAAAGACACACGAACCGTGGCCATCGGCGGGGGACAAACCTCCCGGGTGGATGCCACCTGGATCGCGACCCACAAAGGAAAAGAAAACATCAAAGGATCCACCATGGCAAGTGATGCGTTCTTCCCCTTCAGAGACGCCGTGGACGTCGCCGCAGACGCAGGGGTGACCTGTATCATCCAACCAGGCGGCTCAATACGCGACGACGAAGTCATCACAGCAGCCAATGAACACAGCATCGCCATGGTGTTCACCGGCCAACGCTACTTCAGACACTAAACAGTTAGGGCATCTAAACGTTCTTAAAGAGAAGGATTATCAGTACCGTGATGAAAATTCAAACGCTGCACAGAGACGGACCTGCACGGGTCGGACACCTCACCATCCAAGACACACCACTACGCACACCAACCATACTGTTTCTCCACACCGCACGCTACAAAGCACCAGCATTCTCTGAACTCCTCCTCACTGACGGGTCTACACAAACCACGAAGCCCTCCCTTCACATTGGCAGCAGCATCTTCTCGAATAAACAGCAAAAAACACAGAGCAACGCCTGCATCGACAACTACCTCATCTATCCAAAGGACGCCACACTTGAACTCCACCGCAGTGCACTCGCAACATTCAAAAAAAACTCGGAGTGCTGCCTCCTGCCTGCGAAAAAAGAACTCCTCCAAGAAGTCGCCTCAGCAACATCTGCGCAGCTGTTCATCGTCTCCTATGCAGCTCAACTCTTCTCCTCCCAATCATCCTTCGTCGACTATGTCGTTAACGCACGCCAGACCATAGGCTATCAAAAACTCCTGTACCTCCCGTACGTCGGTGACCCTGTGAATATTGCTTTTCTCACCTATATGGGAGTCGATTGCTTTGATTCATTCCAAGCAGTGATGGCAGCATACAACGACACCTTCCTGTTCCCCACAGGCCACTGGGCGAAAACCATGCTCGCTGAACTCTCCTGCACATGTCCAATATGCGTTAAACACAAGGATGCCTCAACCATGACTCAGAACGAGATACTCACCCATAACTACTACGCACTCCACAGTGAGATACAACAGGTGAGAAACGCGATTATGACAGGGACGTTACGCGAGCTGATAGAAACCCGCGTACGCGCCAGCCCCCACGTCTCATCCCTGCTTCGGCTCCTCGACCGTACCCAGTTTCCCTACCTTGAGCAACGGACCGCGCTCACACGCAAACACCCCTTACTGGCGACAACCACGGATGCCCTCACACGACCAGAGGTACGACGGTTCCAGGAGCGCGTCATCCAGCGCTATGAAAAACCGGCAAGCGCCAAGGTATTACTGTTACTGCCCTGCTCCGCGAAAAAACCATACTCCTCCTCAAAATCCCATATGCTCTTCAGAGAACGCATCCTGACCGCGGGAAACCCAGCTGTCGTCCACGAACTCATCATCACCTCACCTCTGGGCATCGTCCCCCGGGAACTGGAACTGACCTCCCCTGCCTCCTCCTACGACATCGCGGTGACCGGCCACTGGGATGCTGAGGAACAAACCATGATACGCACGCTGCTGAAGCAGTACCTCCAAAAGAACACCTATGAGGCAGTGCTCATGCATCTCCCCACTTCATTACAAAAGTTTACCACTGATCTCTTTGATCAACCGGTGTGCACTTGTCAAGATACTCCTACCACAGAAGAATCCCTCAGCAGCCTTGCCAGGGAGCTCCATCATGTGACGTCACGGTTCACCCGCACCGAGCCGAGGACGCGAGCCGTTGACAACATCAGGGCACTCGCCTGCTATCAATTCGGCTCAGCTCTTGCAGACCAACTCATGAAAGCATGCACAATTCGAGGAAAATATCCGTACCAGAAAATCATGGATCAGGACACCCAACTCGGAATGCTGACTCCTGAGCGAGGACTGCTGTCCTTAACCCTGGCGGGAGCAGAGCGACTCGCAGACGCACAGCAGTACTGGGTGCAGATTGATGTAGACGTCCCCCTGAAAGGCTCCATCTTTGCACCAGGGGTACACGAGGCAGACGAAGCCATCCGCAGTGGCGATGAGGTCATCATCCGAAAAAAGAACCAACTCTGCGGCGTCGGCGTCGCCTGCATGAACGGTGCAGAGATGACAGAAGCAACGCATGGGGAAGCAGTGAAACTCCGGCACCATCGTTAAGTCGACTGTAAATCCTGCTGAGCCCCGCAGTACGGACAGGAGTACACATGCAGATCAGAGGCGAGCTCAGTGCCCTCCGCCCACACCATGACCCACTCCCCGCACTGTTGACACGTGAAATTCTTCGATGTTGATTTCTTCTCAGGGATCTCCGCGACAATCACCGATGGTGTTGATGGCACCATCCCGGTCATCCCACAGTCAGGGCAGGTCAGCAGGAAGGATTTCTTGTTGTCCTGCCGTGATTTCTTCACCGCAAACACCCCGCCGCAGCTGGGGCACTTGAAGTGGTGCAAGGCTCCTTTCAGCGTCTTTTCAAACTCCGCCACAGCAGTCTTCTTTGCTGGTTGTTCGGTGAGGCGCAGGTACAGCATGACGACGACGAGCAGCAGGAGCACACCGTAGAACGCACCCACCCAGGTGAGCCACTCCTCGTTATACAGGATATCGTACACGGAGACCAGGAGGACAACCACTGCCAGTACACTAAGGACAATGAAGAACCACTGTCCCTTCGCAGGCCACCTCATGGCCGCCGCCTCCGGAAACCATACCACGAAAGGAAAACGATGCCAACGCAGACACCAATTGAGGCGACGAGGTACACCCAGTTATCCTTCAGTCTCTCCAGAACCTCTGATGCTGGGGACTGTTTCTTGAGCGGATTGGTCCCATCCATGTACTCCTGCACATTAGAGATCCCATCCTCGTCAGCGTCCCCTGTCGCATCACTGGGGTCATACGGGTCCAGCCCATAGCGATCCTCCCAGGCATCAGGCATGCCGTCGTTATCCGTGTCATTCAGATCTGTGGTTATCCAAAAGGTCTTCTCCGCAGTGGTCTTCGCATTCCCCTTCGTGTCTCTCAGGGTGACAGAGAAGGTGTACTTCCCAATGTCACTGTACGGACGGCTGATTGTGTACTTTGTATCCTCAGAGGAGTTGGTCATCGACAGTGTCTCGGAGGTGTTGTCTGGGGAGTGGATGGTAACCTGAACTGTCTTAATGCCAGAGAAATCTGTGGCGATGCAGCGCAGCTCAACTACGCTGTTTCTCAGGGCAACAAACGGGGAGGCGCCGTAGTACTCAACGGTCGGTGGGGTCTCATCATCAGTGATGGTGAACGACCCTGTGATTGTAGTGGTATTCTTATTTGGGGACAGATCCGTCGCGGTGATAGAGAAGTTGTACTTCCCGATCTGTGTGCCGGTGTACACATACTCGTACACATTGTTGTTCTTCTCAGTCATGGTTGTAGTCACAGAGGTTTTACTAGGAGTCTTCAGAGAAATCGTGACCTTGTCGATGCCGGATGCATCGGTTGCCTTCACCGAAATCGTCACCGTGTTTCCTATCTCTACCGTCGTTGGGTAGTTGAGGTTGGACAAGACTGGTGGCTGGCGCTCTCCAGGCAGGACTCGCAGGACATGGAAGAGATACATGGAGTTATTTCCATTATTTTTATCAGGGGTGAGTGTGGTGTTCAGGATTTTAATCCCCACGGCCCATTCACCGTTAAAACTTGTTTTTCCATAGACCGTTTTTTCCCAGGTGATATTGACGGTCTTGGTTTCCCCCTTCTGCACAGAAATCAGGGTGCTGTTCTTCAGGTTCTTGAAGGACATGGTCTGGTTGTTCTCTTTCTGCTCGCAGAACAAGTCCATCTCGTAGTCGACGGCGTCTCCATCCCCTGAGTTATTCACCAGAACAGAGACAGTCACCGGGTTGCCTTCATCGACGGGAATCGGAAAGACAGAGATATTGAGCACCCCGAGGTCAGGTACCCCTTGAATGGTGATCTCCTTCCATTTCCTGTTGTTGTTGGGGTTTGAATCATTTATGTAGGTGATTCGCACGCTAAGGTTGTATTTCCCTTTCGTCGGAGACTGCCAGGTGAACTGAACAGTCTTGTTTTCATTCTTTTGAATCGTCACTAATAGGGATGCCAGCTGCGTGTTATTCCTATACAAGGACACATTAGCACCGGTCACCGTGGTGTTGAACGCCCGTATATAACCAAAGACGGTGACAGGGTACCCTTCGTACCCTTTGTCAGGAACCGTAACAGCGGTGACGGCCACATCAGGGTTGCCGACGTAAAACGAGGCGGTTAAGGGTGCCGTCCTGTACCCCGCATCGTCATACCCTGCCACCTTCACGGTCCAGTTGCCCCGCCGGGACAGCACACCCGTGGTGTTGAACCATTCGAGATTATCAAGGCTGTGCAAAGGTCCAGAGTACATCTGCAAGGCATCGCAGGTGAACTGCGCAGACAGGTTATGGGCATACGCGGTGGTGTTGACCTGAAACTGAAACGCGGCAGTGTTGTTGAGGTAGTACGTCTTCCAGGGGGTGATAAACTCCGGCCACCACCCCTGCGTGGAGACCACGCTTGCCTGTGCTGACCCTGAGGCAGACATATTCACAGTCTCAACGGTTGGCGTCCGCGTCCCCTGGTTTTCCACTACATCGAAGTACACTGCGTACAGGGCCGGACCAGACACCTTCCAGGTGAGGGTGCCTAGCGCCCGTGTGTGACTCTCAAAGGAGGCGCTTTCGTTGAACCAGCTGGTGTTGACCACCGTCATCGTGCCATTCGCGTTGTACCGAACGACGCGGATGGTGTCATTTTCAAACGCTTTCCCGACTAGATGGAGAGACGAATTCAGCAGGGCAGTGAAATTGACAGACACACAGAGGTTCCCTGTCCCGGTGACATTGTAGATGCGTCGGTAATGCCAGTTGGCATCCCACCAGGGGATGACCGAGGTCGTGGTCTGATAATAGTTATTGCTCCTAGTCTGCTCAGAAATTGACTTGTTCGGATCAATCGTAAGGTTCACAGTGTGAACCCCAAAAGCATCAGGGGTCCAGGAGAAGGAGAGATCGTAGGATTCACCTTTCACCAACCCATCGCTCTTCACGTGCCATACCGTGAGTACATTATCAATTTTTACGGAGATGTTGATGTCCTTCGACGTGTTCTTCCCAATGTTTTTTACCACGGTCGTGATGCTGACTGGTGTGCCAAGGTTCGCTATCCCGCTAATGGCTGGGGGGGAGTAGAACAGCAAGTCGGTGTTTCGTTCGTTCACCTGGATCTCCCGCACCAGGTAGTCGTGTTCCGTGCCGTTGTAGAACACCCGGATGTGGAGGGCGCGCTGCTGCGTCTCACCAAGGGTCGCAGTCCAGGTGAGGTTTTCTGTCCGCTGGTGATTCTCTTTCAACCCGAGAGCATCAAAGAAAGTGACCTGAGGTTTCTGCTCGTCATCAAGCTTCACGGTGATGGTGATCGGATCTCCAACGGAGATGTTCTGGTCACCAATATTTTTCAGAGTCACATAAATATGGACTGTGTCTCCTTCGTAGGCAGGGTCTGGTGTCACAGAGACACCAAGTATGGTGAGCACAGGGGCAAGTGGTGGTAATTTAGAGGTACCGGACAGCGGGAGAAGGTTCGTACACAGGAAAAAGATTAGGAGTAAAATATAAAATTTCTTCCAGTACGCATGTACACTAGATTTTACTCGGTTGTTTCCATCGGACATGGCTCCCCCTCATAAGAGACGTTTATAATATTTCGTAGGTGATATTTCAAGTTTTCTATGGAGAGGTTTTTGTATAAAATTGGGGAAATAATATATATCCAAACATGTACGGTAACCGAGAAGTACTTAGTCGTTGACTCGCAGGAGTTTGATATCAACGTAGGAACCTATGGCCACGGGGAGAGCAATATCAAGACCAAAAAGTGTGAGTTTGGCGCGTAACTGCGCAAACATCATATCTGGAAACAAAGGTCTCCTCGAGAGATTCAGCAGCTTGACTATGGGGATGAGGATGTCTCCGTAGAAGTACGTGGTGTTCTCAGGGACTAGTTCCCCTGAGCCGAGCGGGCCTTGTGCGACAAAGTATTTCTGATTCTTCTTTACCCCATAGTAGTCCACGAGAATGTCTTTGATGACAAACGGAAGTTTTGTCGGGTTGATGACCTCAAGGGTCATATTCCCGTGCAACCCACCACGTGCGAGCCTCAGGTCGACGCGTATGGCGAGCTCAAGGAAGGTATCCTCCGGGAGATAGTCCGTCAGATCCGGTATCGTTACGTCGATGGTTGTCTCTATCGGTAGTGTCTTGTTCATGCCGGCAATGGCTGCTCCTGCTGCTGCTGAGAGTGTCAGGAACAGTTGTTTGGCATTCAAGGCGTCCACCAGCACAGTCCCCAGACCGTGCAAGGTGATGGCGTCTTCTGCAGGGATCTGCGCATCGGCGATGGTGAACGTTCCAACAGACGTTCCCTTCTCATTGGTGATGCTCAGCAAGACGTCGTTGATGTTCAAAGGGATGGTGTTGGGGTTTGACACATCGATATCTACGAGTAGTTCGACTGCTTCGCGTGTGATGGTGCCAACGTTAGCATGCACCGCTATCGTGGGTACCGCTATTTTCTGCACCACGTCTTTGAGGGAGGTGAGCACAGTGAGCTCAAGTGGAATGGTTTTTCTGATGATGCCGAACACATTTAAACCAACAGTACCTGAGATGCGGGTGGTGAGTAACCCGGAGAGGTCTCCTTTCATGGTGATGCGGTCATCTGCGGAGAAGCTTGCGTTTGACTGACCAGGGATCGACCCTCCTTCGATAATCATGCGGGTGACCTCTTCCCCCTCAGGCGTGGTGGCAAGAATCTCGAAGTCCTGCAGAATCATCTCAAAGCTGTTCGGGTTGTACAGCTGGAGATCATGGTGCACGATGACCTCATCAGCCGTGATTTCAATGACATCGATGCGTATCGTGGTCTGTGGGAACTCTAGTACCTGGATGTCAAGAAACAAGAACGCGGCTGCAACGACGTTGAGAATAAAGAAGATGACGAGGAGGACTGCGATGAGTTTTCTCTTCATAGGCCTTTCTCTGATGATACGCTCCGCTACTGTAATAAAAAGTACATTTATATAATATATATACTTTATTAATCAGCAATCAGGGGGCATCACTGGAGGAGAAACTGGTGATACTCCAGGAGAGAGGCCAGTTTCGGGAACCGTTCTTGCAGTGAGGACAGTATCTTACTCATCCGTGGTCTCTGCGACGCAGACCCAAGTACTTGGGAGGGATCGTAGGTCACCTGGCTCTGCGCGAGTGCCGCAGGAATCTCTGGTAAGAGCAGACATGAGGGGTGAGCTGCATCAATATACAGGGTGTTCTGGGCCACCACCACAGTGTTGTTTTTATAGATCCCTTCAGCGACATTAGGGTTGTTCAGGTACCGTGGATAGTTGGACGAGGAGACCGCGACACGGATCTGATGACCCGTGTTCCAGACGTACGATGAACTCCACAGGTCAACTTCGACCTCGTAGACTGTCCCTGGTTCCATCAGCTCCCAGTGATCAGTGCCGTTTCGGTTGCGCATCCGCAGCACCCCATCGGTAATCAGCATGGACCGCCCATCAGGGTACACATCAGACAGCTTCACCGTGAAATCCGTATCAGGAGCGTCCGAGGAGACAAACAACCGGGCGGTAATCGGACCTGTCGCCTCATAGGGCGCGGTGAGCACCGGGCTGGTGAACAGCAGCACATCGGAGCGGTTCTCCACCAGGCGTTGATCATACGGGCCCGCAGGGAGGTTCAGGTTCCCGCCACCCTTGGTCGTCACAGGGGTATCAGGATCGTACAGGTAGGTCACTGGTGTCCCAGTCCCTGGTGGTGTGAGCTGCAGGCTGTCATCCTCGTGGAAGTACCACGCGGTCTGGGTGTACGGCAGCGGCCAGTCTTCTGCACTCCGCCACACATTCCACAAAGTGCTCGTGGTATCCACGTCACCCATGACGTAGTAGGTCACTGCGGGGAGATCGTCAAAACCGGTTGAGCCACCCATGGTGTACTCATCGACCATCTCCCAGAACCAGGTTTGAGAGAAAGTATCAACACAGTTCGCAGGATACGTCAGCTCCCCTTGCTCCGTGCTCCCAGCACCTCCATGCGTCCAGGGTCCGATGATCAGCTTGGATTTCCCCTGAGCACCTGGTCCACCGAGGTAATGGTACCCCATGAAACCATCAATAGTGCCCTGGGTGAACACATCGTACCATCCGCCAATGTGGATGGCAGGGACGTTCACATCTGCCCAGTTATCTTCAAGAGACACGTTCGTCCAGTAATCAAGCGTAGAGTTCTCATGCTCCCAGAGCTCAGGGAGGATGTACTCACTCCCCTGTCCTTTCAACCACCCTTCCACGAGGCTCTTGCGGAACTCACCACCAGGGTACATCGCATGCTTGTACAAATTCGGGGTTGCCACTTGGATGTACTGACAGGCAAGCGCTGGTGGGTTTTCACCCGCAGCGAGGTACTGCGTGATGCCTAACGCGGAGCCGCCAAACGTTGCTACTTTCCCGTTGGACCAGCTGTGATTCTCAATCCAGGCAAGAGTGTCAAACCCATCATGAGCATCGGTTTTAAACACCGGGTCAAGATCCCCTTGTGACGCATAGCGCCCGCGTGTATCCTGAACAATGGTCGGCCAGCCGTTCTGCGCCCAGTTCGTACCGATGAGCACCAGACCAATGCCTCCTTTATTGTACGGCGTGCGGATGAGAACAGCACCATGAGCAGGGGTGTTCTTCTGCGGAAGATACACATCAGTCGCCAACTGCACACCATCACGCATCGGCACCATATACTCATTAGTACTGATACACCCTGAGAACAGGGCACAGACCATCAGAACAATCAAGCTTAGACACATAATACTTCGTTTCTTCATATCAATCCGACCTCCGAGATGTTTTATCATCCCTTCAGTATTTAAATGTTCTTTTCGAAACCACCCTTAAGAATCATCATTTTTCCATTCTGACATATTCACAATATACCTTTATATACTATCAATAACAGAGACAACCCTGCATCCTTATTGGTAAGGAGCAGGAGCAGAGGTGAAGAAGATGACGTACCATAGAGCAAAGACGTATGGAGGGCGAGGGAACTCACCCTATCGATATCGTACGTATGGTGGAAAAAAAACAAGGCACTACGTCAACAAAACCCTGGTGCCTTGGACCAAGTACCATAAACCGATTCGATCAACATAATTCGAAAAGAAGGGATGCGCGCTACAACTACCAGCCCCCATTCAAATTTTTTTTTTTTATTAGCGGAGAGTTTTTCAAAGAGCAACCGATTCGGTGTCGTTGGTGCGGATGCAGAACACCAGACCCGATCAGTACACACTCATTGCAGACCTGATGACCAAACAAGAATTCACTAGAGAGGTACAGGCCCGCTTTCTCCGATACGATCGCCTCATCGATAAGGACACGATTGGCTTGTTACTCGTCGATGAACTCGGCAGGAACAAGCAGAGTGTGACACAGATAGCGAAGATTACTACGAATGGTGAATACACCGTGGTCGGCACGGTTCGCTCACTATCCGACGTGCGGACGTTCACACGAAAAAACGGCCGTGGCGGAAGAGTCATGAACCTGGACATCGGTGATGAGACAGGCTCCTGCCGGCTGGTGTTGTGGAACAATGATATTGAGTACATCACCAGCAAAGACATCACACCAGGCAGCAGGGTGAAAGTCATCAACGGGTACACAAAACAAGGGTACGACGGTGGCATGGAAATCAACCTGGGACGCTGGAGTATGCTGGAAGTCACGCCTACCGAGACTCCTGGAGTTAGGGAGCAGCAAGCGACCCCTGAGAGTCTGTCCGGCATCCTCATTCGGAAGCAGGCAACCAAGGTGTTCTTCAAGGACAACGGAGACGTCGGCTTTGTCACCACGATAACAGTGAAGGAGCACGACAGAGAAACAGACCTCACCTTGTGGGATCGATGCGTCAAAGACATTCAACTCATCAAAATCGGTGAGAAGGTCACCATCTCAAACATCACGAAAAAACAGGTGAACGGATCATCCGAACTGCACGTGAATGGAACCGGAGTCATCCGAAAACAGAACTAGTCGTGTTTGCCTTCGATAGGGTTTAATAAAACCTCCCCCATTCTCATCTCGTAGAGGGAGTGCTGGTATGCGACCGTGTTATCAACCTCCACGCCATAAACAGTATTTTCATACCAAACCAAAAATTGATAGGCGAGACATGGGGCGGCTGAAGAAAAAAATCCACATGCTGCATCAGAAAAACAATGTGACGAAATATGAGGAGCGATTCCTCAGGGGTTAGCAGCCGCCCTGCACGTACTTCGTTTTCTGCTCAAATGCCTGTTGTGCTTTCTGCAGCTCTCGTCCCAGGTACAAGTAATGCTCTGGACGTAACCGTGGGACATGCTGGGCAATAGTATCAGACAACGCATCAGCCTGTGTCCCGGTGAAGACCTTCTGCAGCTTCCCGGAGACGATCCGTTTGTTCCGATAGACGTTGGTGTAGTATTCCACCCGGATGTCCCTGGCATGTACCTCGATGACAAAGAAACCCTGTGGGTCGAGGAGCACGTCTTTTTCCGCTGTTTTCTTCGCGGAGATTAACGGAATGTCTTTATCTGCCATTGAGTCGCTCTCCTGCTGCTGCAAGGTTTTTTAATTTTTCAAATGCGGTGTCCCGAGGGAGGAGCCGTTGTCCGCAATCAGGGGCAATCTGAACAACCTGTGGCCCAAAGACATCAAGAGCCCTCTTGATATGAGTGACGATTTCTTCGACGGGTTCTACCCGTGGGTCATCTGAGCGCACCGCACCGACACACATCTGTTTTGTACAAGAATAGTCTTGGAAAGCTTTCAGTAAAAACGGTGAAGCTTTGAACTCATGCGAGAGCATATCCACAGGTTGATCCAGAAGGTGAGGGATGATGCTTGACACGTCACCACAGACGTGGAGACGGGTCGGGCAGGAGAGACGGTTCGTAATCATCCCTATGAGATCAGCTGCGTACGGTGGCATCTCATTAGAGAAAAACGGCTCATCGATACTGAGGAGGTCCACGTGGTGCTGCAGGAGGTCTGCCTCGTGGTGAAGTGCCTCAGCAAACGCAAAACAGAGCTGCTCTTCATCATGGTAAAAGAAATCGACGCAGGATTTTGCAAGGGTGAACGGACCAGTGAGAACGCCGATGAGTTTCGTGTGAGGTGGTAGTATTGTCTTGGTCAGCTGTTGATCAGGCAGCGTGATTGGCTCTGTGAACTCAACGGGGCCGACAACCTCAGTGCGGTCTCTGATACGGCAGCCACCAAGCTTCCTAGTGAAGAGCTGGATGAACGGATCACGAGTCTGACCATCGGAGACGTAGGTGATGCCAGCGGTGGTCATATCCTGGACCGCTTGTGTAATGAAGTCATCCCAGGAACTGGTCTGTTGAGAGAAATACGCGTTCATCAGCCGCATCGTATCGATGTGAATAGGATAGGAGCCGATGACGCTACTGGTGAGATGATGCTTCATTTCAGCAGTTTCCTCCGGGGATGTGACGAGACAGGGGCGATCCCAAAGTAGTGCTCGGTGTACTCTGAGACGAGGATGTCATGCCAGGCGATGAGGGGAATGACCAGGTCAGCGTTCTGGATTGGGCCAAAGATGGCAAAGTCACCCCCGAACAACGCAATGCCACTATTGGAGGAGGCATCGACGGTTTGCTTTGCCTCAGGGACCATGCGTAACCACTGTGATTTCTCCACGACATTATGGATTGCACACCCGACAGGAAGACCATACTCCTCTTTGATCACGGGGAGTGCAGCCAGAGCAGCACCACTATTCTGCCCAGGCGCAAGAGCTGCAGTATCAACAAGAGTCTTCTTTATACCAAGCGTGGAAGCAAGCTGCAAGAGACCTGTGTCAGTGAGATGCGCACCGTTCTCTAGCACCTCTAGTTTTCCATCTGGCGAGGTGTCCTTCGGGTTGAAGGCAACGATGATAGCCATCTCTGGGGTATGAGCCCGTAGCGCGGTTTTCTCCTCAGGAGTTACCCCGATATGAAGAGAGTTGTAAATCGTCCGTTTGAGCAGGTGACGGTCAGCAAGACCCTGGAGCGTCTCTACTTTGAGCGCAGGCTCAATGATGTCAACAGAGAAAGGATGCGTCGGTGGCAAGGTGCGTTCAATAAACGAGAGGATAGAAGGTATGTACTCTGCCTTCTTAATGAAAACATCAGGGATGGCTGGCGTCCCGGTGGATGCACTGAGCTGCAGCATCCGCTGCACCTGGCGTTCTGCTTCTGTAAAATCAGGTTTGCCTTTGAAGAAGAGCCCACCGAAGACAACAGTCGGATACTGGCCAGGTTGACCGCCAATGGAGACCCCTGAGATGTCATACACAATTTGTTCTTTTGTAAAGGAGTACATTGTTACATCCCTCTCTTCGTCACTCTCCCAAGGTAATCAATCACTATTTTTGAATGCAACGCCCGTTTATCAGTCACCTTTTCCATAGTCTCTGGCTTGAGTCGTATCGCAATGTACGGTTCACCGAAAGAGGATGGAGACTGCTGTTCACATTCCTTTATAGCGGCATCGATGGTGTCTTTTTCTGTCGTACCAAGTAAATCGACCATGGTGAGTTGAGCCTGGAAGCGCTTGATCGCCTCGTCGTTCAGGTTCTCAATGTAGGGGATGGCTCCTGGGGCGTTGGTGATGCGATGATTCGTATCAATCCCCTGCTGATGTAACGCGAGCAGAGACGCACCTGAGCGGTGCCCACGGATCTCCTCACCACAGACCACCACATAGCGAATGTGAGGGTTTGAAATCGTATTCGCGACGATTTTCTCTATCCCTATGTTCTCTGTTTTCAATGGACCGTACACAGCGACACTCGCAGGGGGAGTGTACTGAATGTTGAGGAGGACGACTGCGACACATCCATGGGGAGCACACGGTGTAAATTCTCCGCCCCAGGGGTAATACTCCTCAGTCATGGACACGCCTCATTTCTTTTGCTTGGTAAGTAGTTGTCTTGTTTTTTAATCTGTCGGAGTCACACAACACACATGCAGTGACTCATCATGGAAATGCT
>JAFGML010000025.1 GCA_016927555.1 Thermoplasmatota archaeon | reverse complement strand
GCCTGGAACAGCACGTAGGCCTCTTTGCCTCGGATCTCTCCGACCAAGATGTACTCAGGCCGCTGACGGAGCGCTGCCTTCATGAGGTCGTATAAATCAATCTCACCAATGATTCGGTCCCCGACGACTTCACCAAACCCTGAGCGTACCACCCCGGGGATCCAGTTCGGATGTGGTAAGTTTATCTCCCGGGTTTCCTCTATTGACACAATCTTTGATTCCCGGGGAATGAACAGAGAAATCGCATTCAACGTGGAGGTTTTCCCAGCAGCCGTACCACCTGCGATGAGTGCGTTCACTCCGTTCTCCACCGCAAGCCACATGTATGCCACCATCTCAGCGGACATGGTTTTATACGAGATGAGATCTGTCGCGGTGATAGGATCCGAACGGAATTTTCTAATCGTAAACGTCGACCCGTGCGTCGTCACCGCCTTGCTCAGTGTCATCTGGATACGTGACCCGTCAGGCATGGTTGCATCCAGCATCGGCTCAGCAATGGAGATGTGCTTGCCGCACTTCTGCGCAAGCTTCACGACAAACTCAGACAGGGTGGCTTCGTCAGGAAACATGATGTTACTTTTCAGCGAGCCGTAGTGACGGTGATACAGAAACACAGGTAGACCCGCCCCGTCACAGGAGATATCCTCGATGTTCGGATCGCGCATCAACGGGTCAATGGCTCCGTTATCTATGAAATCACGTTTGACATAATACAGGAGTTTTTCTTTCAATGCATCATCAATCTTTATTTTATGATGCGCAGTGATGGTTTCGATGCGTTCGAGAAGAAATGGTTCGACTTTGGTTTGTTCTAGTTCACTTAACAGCACATCAACAGAGTTCATGATGTGCTCTTGGATGAATTTCAGTGTCGTCTGCTCTGAGGCAGCTAGCAGTGGTTCACTGACTTTGTATATCTTATCAAGGGTCACGGTGTCTTTGAAGATTTTAACGAACACATACGGTTCATACACGGGGTAATAATCAAGCTGCTGCAAGGTGCTTTGTTCAGCAGATATTGGTGTAGTATCAAACACTACGATTCCTTTTTTACCGCAGTGGATGCAGGTGATTGTTACCTTTTGACCTGGTTCACCCTCACAGGAAATTTCCGTGTGGCAGTCAGGGCAAATCGCGATTTTTTTTATCATAGCTCATTCTTTTATTTTTTTCATAACCTCAGAGGAATTCGCCGTGTATTGGGCGACCAAGGTTGCGACTTTCTTGAACTCACGGATATTGTTCTTATTCATCCATTCTAAGAGTGAGGTGCGGTTTTTGATTTCACTGATCATCGTCTCCCGGTCCATGTCTTTCTCAGCCCGGATGCGTTCTAAAATGTAGCTTTTTCCGGAGTACGTGAATTTATCTTCGATTGGGTCCCAGCGGAAGACCTCGTTGGTGAGAATTTCTTTTGTCGTGGGGTCGATGTCGATGATTTCAATGATTTGTTTACAGCGACGTGCCCGTTTATTCTTCACACGGGAGATCACTTGGATACACACGATGTCGAGTGCCTGCAGCATGATGCGTGGAATCTCAATGGGTTTTCCCTCCAGCCGATGAATCAGGGATTGCGCGGAGTCCGCATGCACCGTGGAGTACGTGGTGTGACCAGTAGCCATGGCCTGGAACAGCACGTAGGCCTCTTTGCCTCGGATCTCACCGACCAAGATGTACTCAGGTCGCTGACGGAGCGCTGCCTTCATGAGGTCGTATAAGTCAATTTCACCGATGACCTTGTTGCCGACCACTTCACCAAATCCTGAGCGGACGACCCCAGGAATCCAGTTGGGGTGTGGTAGGTGTATCTCTCTGGTTTCTTCGATGGTCACAATTTTTGACTCTCGTGGGATGAAGAGGCAGAGGGCGTTGAGTGTCGATGTTTTCCCCGCAGCTGTGCCGCCTGCGATGAGTGCGTTCACTCCGTTCTCCACCGCAAGCCACATGTACGCCACCATCTCAGCGGACATGGTATTGAACTCAATGAGATCTGGGGGAGAGAAGGGGTCTTCACTGAACTTCCGAATCGTGAAGGTTGATCCTTTTGTCGTCACCTCTTGACTCAGCGTCATCTGGATACGTGACCCATCAGGCATGGTTGCATCCAGCATCGGCTCAGCAATGGAGATGTGCTTGCCGCACTTCTGCGCAAGTTTTACCACGAACGCGCTGAGTTCATCTTCGTTATCGAATTGTACGTTACTCTTCAATGACCCGTAGCGACGGTGATATAAAAAGAGATACACACTAGCTCCATCGCAGGAGATATCCTCGATGTTGGGGTCTCTCATGAGCACTTCGAGTTTTCCTAGCCCAAGGAAATCTTTTTTCAGGTAGTACAGAATTCGTTTTTTTGATTCTGCTTCGACGTGCAGCATGTAGTCGTCGATGATGACGTCGACTTTTTCATTCAGGTAGCTTTCTTCACCTTTTACTTCAAGATCCTCGGTTTTTATCGAAAAACCCGTCAGTGTCTCTTTTATGAATTGGAGGATGCGTTTCTCTTCATCGGTCAGTTCAACCTCGATGAGGACGTACAGCTTATCGAGTGTGTCCCGCTCTCGGATGATCTCTACGTACGCATAGGGTTCTTGGAGTGGATAGAAATCAATTTCTTCCACGGTGGATTCAGAGTATCCGAGGTGCTGCAGGGTGAGTGTTTTTAGTGAGGCTGCTATGGTGCTGTAGTGGATGTGACCATCTGGAGTAATCTCTTGTACATTAACATTAGTCGTAGAAGCAGGTCCCCCTCGTGTTGGGAAGGTTGTCGGTGTTGATAGGGGAGCGAATCCTTTCTTTGGTGGCTTGTCTTGGAAGACGGGTGGTTCGACATCGTCTCGTATCTCCCTTGCAATTGGTGTCTCCTTTTGAGGTGGAGATATTGGGGTGTCTTTCAGCGTATGGTGCTCTGGTTCTCTCAGAGCAGGCTCCTTAGGTTTTTGTGCTTCGGTGGGTGCACGGACTGCTGGTTGCATTTGTTGTTTTGGTTCGGCGGGTTGTGGTCGATCAAACCAGATTTTTTTCTCAGAAGGTCCAGGTTGAGGAGAGCTGGTAAGAGGAGCAGGCGGCATCTGTTTTTTAAGAGCCGGTGGTGCTGGTTCAACTTTTTTTTCTATTTGTTTTGCTTCTTTTTTCTTTGTGCCAAATAAAATATGTTTCTTTTGTTCCGGAGGTACCGATGGTTGTTTCACGTCTCTTTTCCCACCTGTTACCATTGCAGGTGGAGAGGGTTTTTCTGTGACGGACGGTACTTTTTTTTCTGGATTACGGATGGGTTCCTTCCGGGGCACTGGTGTTGGTTTGAGTGCCTTGTTTTCTGTTTTTTCAGATTCAAGGCCAAAAGTAACGCGGTAGCGGTCAATTTCCTCATTGTGTACTGGGCGGGGTTCCTTTTTTTTCTTGCTTTTCACAAAAAAGAATGACGGGCGGTCCTTCTCGTGAGGGACACTGGGAGCAGGAGGAGCGGTGGACGGTGGTACAGTCGAGGGTTTTGATTGCTGTGCTTTTATGATTTCATCGACTTGTTTTTCGATGTCTGAAACATTTCTTTTTTTTACATGGTGAAGGGGTACTTTTTTAGGGTTTTCTTCTGTGCTCATCGTACCCCTCCGTTACTGCTCTCCTTCCGATGTGTTGCATCCCATCTTCCCACTTTCCTTGAGACGAAAGAGTAGACTAACTAGAACACTACAATTCTCTACTTTTCGCGCATCTCATCCAATAGACTGTTGATATAGTTTAATCGTATTTATAACTTTCTTTATTTAAAGTGAGGAGAGCATTACAGCGATTCAACGTTGTTTTAAAAGAGTAAGGCTTGTGGCTAGCTTCTTGGTTTCCAGAACCAGAAGAAGACGACGAGGAGACCCAGGCCAAACGGCAGCACAGTCACGTAGTAGATGAGGTCGATTTGCCTAAGAACCAAGGTCACATCATACCCTGCTAGGTATAGGACGATGAGCGAGACGAGAACGATGGGGAGGAGGATGCCGATGATGAGGGGTACTGCTTCTCGGTTCATTGACTCTTTCCACCGGTCATGAATACGAACCAGCCTATTTGTAGTTAATGGAAACAAGGACTAGTGATGCCGTTCTATAGGGAGAATAATCTATATAAACCGCTATCTGATTCCTGGGCATCAGGGGTTCTTGTGACTAAGAAAAAGAATGTCATCATCATGGGTGCGGCAGGCAGAGATTTCCATAATTTCAATGTGTACTTCAGAGGGAACAGCCTGTATCATGTCGTTGCGTTTACCGCGACTCAAATCCCAGATATCGCAGGCCGGAAGTACCCAGCAAAACTCGCAGGAGAAGGCTACTCGGATGGCATCCCTATTTATAAGGAGGATCATCTGCCTGAGTTGATCCAGAAGCACGATGTTGACCTCGTGGTCTTTGCGTACAGTGACCTCCCGTACTCTTATGTGATGGGAAAATCAGCTGTGGTGAACGCCGCTGGAGCAGATTTTGTGTTACTGGGCCCAAAGAGTACGATGCTGGCCTCAAACAAGCCAGTGATAGCCGTGTGCGCTGTGCGGACAGGGTGTGGGAAATCCCAGGTGTCTCGAACGATTTTCAAGATGCTGCAGGAGAACGGCTTGAAGGGAGCGTCGATTCGTCATCCCATGCCGTACGATCAAGATTTAATGACGCAGATTTGCCAGCGGTTCGCCAGCTATGAAGACCTCGAGAGGTACAATTGCACGATTGAGGAGCGGGAGGAGTACGAACCGTACATTGATTTACACGGCGTCGTGTACGCAGGTGTGGATTATCAGGAGATACTGCATACCGCAGAAAGAGAAGCAGATGTCATCATCTGGGATGGGGGGAACAATGATTTCTCCTTTATCAAACCTGATCTGCTCATCACGATAGCTGACCCGCATCGACCAGGCCATGAGCTGCAGTACTACCCCGGTGAAGTGAACGTACGGGCTGCGGATGTCGTGGTCATCAACAAGGTGAATACCGCACAGAAACAGGATATTGAAACTGTTCGGAGCAATATCAAGACAATTAATCCGACTGCACGCATCATCGATGGGGTGTCCTCCGTCCAGGTGGATGACCCTGCAGCAATTAAGGGAAAAACGGTGCTGGTAATCGAAGATGGCCCAACGGTCACCCATGGGGGGATGCCGTACGGTGCAGGCACAGTTGCTGCGAAGCAGTACGGAGCGAAAACTCTGGTGGACCCCCGCCCGTTTGCGGTCGGCTCTATCATTGAGACGTTTAAGAAATACCCTCACCTGACCAATGTGCTCCCAGCTATGGGGTACGGCAAGAAGCAGATACGTGAGCTGGAGCAGACGATCAACAACATCGACTGTGATGTGGTCCTGAGCGGCACTCCTATTGACTTGACTCGTGTGTTGAAGACAAAGAAACCACTGGCACGGGTCCGCTATGGTGTTGATGAGCAGACCGCCAAGAAACTGGAGGATGTTGTCCTTCCGTTCTTGAAGAAAAAGAAGTTACTTTAGTCTTTTGCCCAACAGGACGAACTGGGCAAGCAATGATTCCAGCTGGATGTGGTCATTGCTGCCTTCAACGAGCCTGAACTCTGCTTCCCCTGTTTTCTCCATCAAGGAGACCTTGTGCTCGTCTGGGATAGTGAGGTCAAAGATGCTGCGATGGATCTGCTTGATGATTTCTTCACCACTCACACCGGAGGTAATCAGGAGTTCGTAGAGTTGGTTTCGTGCTGCCATGAAGTTCCCAGAGAGCGCGGTGCTCAGCAGGGCCTTGATGTCCTCAGGTCGGGCTGTCGCTGAGGTCTCGTAGAGCAGCTCTGCGGTGATCTTCTTCTCCAGGGAGGCTCCTACCTGCAGGACGTTGATGGCTTTACGCATATCTCCTCTGGCGATGAAGATGAGGGCTTCCAAGCCATCGTCTGTGATCTCCAGGTGCTCTTTTATCGCAATCTTCCGGATGTACTTCTTGATATCCTCAGAGGTGAGTGGTTTGAAGCGGAAGACTGCACATCGTGACTGGATAGGTTCGATGACCTTTGAGGAGTAGTTGACTGAGAGGATGAAGCGGCAGATGTGGGTGTAGCGTTCTATGGTTCGTCGTAACGCGGCCTGGGCGTCTTGGGTCAGTGAGTCTGCCTCGTCAAGAAAGATGATTTTAAAGCTCGCTCCTATTGGTGAGGTCCGTGCGAAATCCTTTATTTTCCCTCTGATGATGCCAATGCCTCGCTCGTCGCTGGCGTTGAGCTCGTGTAAGTTCTGCGTCCAGTGGTGCTCCCCGAAGACCTCGTGGGCTAAGGCAAGGGCTGCTGTTGTCTTACCTGTTCCGGGTGGCCCAGCGAAAATCAGATGGGGGACGTTCTTGGTCGTCGCGTAGGCCTTGAGTCGTTCGATGATGTTGTCTTGACCGACAAGATCAGAGAGGGTTTTCGGCCGGTACTTCTCTGTCCAGATGTCTTGCATACCACCTGTGTAATGACTCCCCCCTTCTTAATGTTTTTTTTAAAACCCCCCTGCCTCCGAGGAGTGGCATTCTGTCTTTTTGGTGTTTTGACGGAGAATCCTTATATAGCCTTATTGACAAACGCTAGCACGAGACAAGATAACAATAGAGAGGTGACGAGATGAAGAAAACAACACAAGTAGCTCTCCTAAAACTCTGCGTCTTCGTCATCATCGCCAATCTCCCATTTCTGACGATGACCCAGCTCCTGGGCATAGACACCTTCCTCGATTCCTTTTACCATCCCTCCTGCTACCAATGTCTGAAAACCGACAAAGTCAGCATCACGGACACACCATCAAGCTACCTCATCGTCCAGAACCCAACCCACCACGAGTACCAGGTCACACCAGGTGATACAATCCTCTACCACAGCAACACAGACACTATCCTCTACCAGCGTGTCATGAAGATCCAGGTGGAGAAAGGAATCAAGACATACTACACTGCTACAGGCGACATGTCACACTTAGAAGGGCCGATTTATGAGTACCAGATCCTCGGGAAAATAACCGAGAGAATCGACGACACCCTCTGGAATGCCCTCTCGGTACATCTCTGGGATCTCTCCATAGAGAACCTCAACGCAGCTGCTCTGTTCACCAACACATAACTGAGGAGGAGAAGTTTCTTTAATCACTGAGAGTTACCCCCTGTGGGGGCAACCATGCAGTTTATCCCAAATTCTCCGCTCAAACAACAGATGGTACATGAGCTAGGGCTAAAAAATATAAACGACCTCTTTTCAGACATACCAAAGACACTTCGAACACCTCCACTCTCCCTACCAAAAGGGGACAGCCAACAACACGTCGAAGAGCACATGAGACGCCTGGCTGAACGCAACACACCCTTCCACCAGATGCCAAGCTTCCTTGGCGGGGGAATGAAACCCCACTACATCCCAGCAGCAGTCAAAGCAGTACTCTCCCGCTCTGAATTTTACACAGCCTACACCCCGTATCAACCTGAGGCGTCGCAAGGATTCTTACAGGCTATCTTCGAGTATCAGAGCATGGTTGCGGAGCTCACCGGCATGGATGTGTCCAACGCCTCAGTCTACGATGGAGGAACAGCTCTTGGAGAAGCTGCGCTGATGGCTACTCGTCTCACCAGAAAAAAAACCTTCATCATCCCTGGGAACATCTCCTGGGAGAAGAAGAGTATCTTGATGAATTACACCAGAGGAGCAGGAATCCTCATCAGAGAAACCAAGTACGATGCGCACACAGGAACAATGGACATCGATGATCTCACCAGAACCATTGATGTAGACACCGCAGGGGTGTATTTGGAGAACCCGAATTTCTTCGGTGTGTTCGAAGACGCAGTCGATGACGTCTCTCGCCTCACGCACCAGCATCACTCCCTCTTCGTCGTAGGCGCCGACCCGCTCTCCCTAGGCATTGTGAAAAGCCCAGGTGACTATGGAGCAGATATTGTCATCGGCGAAGGAAAAAGCCTGGGGAACCCCCTGGACTGTGGGGGATCGACCCTTGGACTCTTCGCTTGTAAAAGCGACCATGTGCGACAGCTGCCTGGCCGCATTATCGGCATGACGAAAGATACGCAGGGGAAGCGTGCGTTCTGCATGACGATGCAAACGAGGGAACAACACATCCGTCGAGAGAAAGCCACGAGTAACATCTGCACCAACGAAGGACTCAACATGCTCGCAGCAGCAGTCTACCTGTCCTTGCTGGGCAGCACTGGACTGAAGGAACTCAGTCTCCTCAACTTCACGAAAGCCCAGGATCTCGCACAACAGATAGCGGCCATCCCAGGGTTCACCCTGAGGTTTTCAGGGGTCCATTTCAACGAATTCGTCATACACCACCAGGATGCCGTACGAGTACAGCGTCACCTATTGAGCAAGGGCATCCAGGGTGGGCTGCCCCTGCACCCACACTACCCGGCGCTGAAGGACTGCCTGCTCTTTGGTGTCACTGAGATGCACACCAAGGAGCACGTTGAGCATCTCCTCTCCCTGCTAAAGGAGGTCTCCTGATGTACCACAGCGCAGTCTACGAGGAGCCGCTGCTCAGAGAACTTGAGGAGAAAAGAGCAGAGCAAGACGCACGAACAGCAGGACTCCCACGCTCACTGCAGCGGACGGCACCCCCGCACATCCCATCGCTTGATGAGACACAGGTGGTACGCCATTTCTTCCACCTCAGCCAGATGAACTACGGTATAGAATCAGGGATTTATCCCCTCGGCTCGTGCACAATGAAGTACAACCCGAAGCTCTGCGAGGAGATCAGCCGTTGGGAGCACTTCTCCCTGGTACACCCCTACCAAGACGAATCAACACTGCAAGGAACCCTCCAGCTCATGTACGACCTTGAAGCCGCCCTCTGCGACATCACAGGCATGAACGCGTTCACCCTGCAACCAGCGGCAGGGGCACAAGGCGAGTTCACCGGGTTGCTCATCACCCGGGCGTTCCATGAGCACCACAAGGAGTTCCACCGCGATGAAATCATCCTCCCTGACACCTCCCACGGGACGAACCCAGCCAGCGCAGCCATGGCAGGATACAAGGTCATAGAAATTCCCTCGACAGCAGAAGGAACCGTGGACCTCAAGGTCTTAAAGCAGACCCTCTCCTCACGCACCGCCTGCTTCATGCTGACCAACCCTAACACGCTGGGCATCTTCGAAGCAGAGATCCTCGACATCGCTGACCTCGTCCACCAGGCCGGCGCACTCCTCTACTATGATGGCGCCAACATGAATGCCATCATGGGCAAGGCACGACCCGGGGACATGGGCTTTGACATCGTCCATTTGAACCTCCATAAGACCTTTGCGACACCGCATGGTGGCGGCGGTCCTGGATCAGGACCCGTGGGAGTACAATCAACACTTCAACGCTTTCTTCCCGTCCCCCGTGTGATCAAAAAGAACACAACGTACTCCTTTGACTACAACTACCCTGACAGCATAGGAAAAATTAAACTCACCTACGGGAACGTCTCTGCCCTGGTCAAAGCCTACATCTACATCCGCCTCATGGGTGGAAACGGGTTAACAGAAGCATCTGAAGTCGCGGTGCTAAACGCCAACTACATGAAGAAAAAAATAATCGACAGTGGTCTGTACACGATGCCGTACGCGGAACTCCGGAAACATGAGTTCGTCATCAGCGCTGAACGTCTCCATGCTGACAAGGGCATCAGAGCGCTAGACATCGCGAAACGACTCCTGGATTACGGGCTGCATCCGCCAACCATCTACTTTCCACTCCTCGTCAAAGAAGCACTGATGATTGAGCCAACAGAGACTGAGGCAAAGAAGACCTTGGACCAGTACATCGATGCCTTACTGTCGATTGCCACTGAAGACCCAGAGCTTGTGAAGAGCGCACCCCATCACACCACCGTGCGCCGCATTGATGAAGTCAGCGCAATCAAGAACCCTCTGTTGACCTGGAATGCCATACAACAACAATGAAGAGAGCATTCTTTCTTTCAGTGTAGGTCGTTTGCCTCAGGTTGACACTCACCCCTGCCGAAAGGTAGCTATTCACAACACTATTAAACACCAAGGCCCTTGTCACTTCAAGGGACTCCTATGCCAAAGAGAAGAACCATGCGTAGAGACGACAGCGAAAAGAGAGTCATTCAAGCACTCCTCGAGACCGGGGAGAGGAACATTGATCGCATTGCGGAACGATGCGGGTTCTCACGACAGAAAGTTTGGCGGATCATTAAAAAACTTGAAGCGAATCACACCATCTGGGGATATCATCCTGTTGTTGATCAGAAGAAACTACACACAAAGACGTTCTACATGTTTATAAAAAAAACAAATGAACCCCTGGATGCACTCATCGACATCATCCTCACACGAGACATTGAAAAAAACGCGGAAAAAATAGGGATTTACATCCAAACCAGCATCTACCTCCATGGCCACTTCGACTGGATGGTGGTGTTCACCGCGGAGGATATCAAGCATGCAAAAAAGTTTTGTTCACTCTTTCACAGAGTGTATCAGAATTACGTCCGAGAGTGTTACCTTGTTGAAGAAATCTTCCCTGTGAAAGTCTGTGGTATTCAAAACCCTGAAATCCAGCTGCTCAACGAATTCCGCTACTGATGGTATACAAAAGAGTCCTGATGAACTGTCTGTAATGAACGCAGGGTCCCTGAGGTACCCGTCGTGATAATCTGCACCGGTGTGTCTTGGATCGCCGTCATCGACTGAAGCAGACGGATGGTGCGGTCTTTCTCACGATGCCGGCATTTGATAATCCCTACGGCTCCATCCCAGTAGAGTAACCACAATCCAAGATCCTGGAGTCTCAGTGAAAAAAGATCAACGGTGTGTCGTCGTAGTGATGAGAGCAGCGCTTCTTTCGTCTCCTGTCTCTCGCTTCCATGGTACGTGACACAGAAACGAATGTACCGATAACGTCTGGCTCCCTTGACGATGCGCACCACCCCTCTGAAAAAATACTACTGTGACGGTTACTCTGATTCAATACGCGGGGCTAAGAGGTAGGTCACATGACCGTGCTTCTCAGCGATATCAAAGTCGACGCGGATAGGGTTGTCGTTCCCCAGGTTGATGGTGATGGGGTCTTCAACTTTCACTGGTTTAATCATGTTGCTGAAGTAATCGATGGAGAACAGGCTCTTAAACTTCCCAGGCGCATGGAGCTCCACCAGCATGCTCTTTGGGAGCTTCAGGTTCACCGTATCAGTGTCGCCCTCAGCGAACAGTTCAAACGAATCTTTATCGACACTCAAGGCGAGGTGATCAGAGACGGCTTCTGAGGCTCGCACTCCTTTGCTGAGCTCTGAGGCTTTCACGACCGCTTTTGCTGGTAAATCCAGATGGGGTACTTTTGAATCAGGCATCCCTGCTGTGTCAATGAGACCCATCCGTCGTACAAGATTACCAATTTTCACTATGAGACGGTTCGACTCCTCATCGTACTCAAAGGACACAGAGTCTCCTGCAGTTGCCAGCTTCATAATCCCACTGAGCTTATCCAGGTCAATACCAAGCTCCATGGTATCAGCAGAGTACTCTTCGAACGCTGAACTCTGCAGCTCCAAGTCAACCATGGCGACATGCGCAGGGTCAACTGCACGAATCGCGATTCCCTTAGCGTTGATGTTGAATTTTGCCTCATTCACCAGTGGTGATGTCACATCGATGATTCCTTTAATGATTTCTGATTTTACCTTTGCAGTGAACATAACGAACTGCCTCCCTACGTTATAGTCTTCGTCTGGGAAAAGAATAGGATAATGCCTATATAACCATGACGGTATTTTTTATTGTTTTGTCAAACCTGCGGAGGGTGATGTAAGGAGAAAAATCCTCCTGTGAAACCTATCCAGAAATCAAATTGTAAGCAGAGATAAAAGAACAATGAATCCATAGCCACTCTTTAGTGACAATGTAGGAAGAGCACATTTTATAGAAATATTTATATATTATAACCCTTTCATATAGTATTGGGGGCATTGTTTTTGAGTTACTGTAAAGTCTGTAAACACGAAATGAAGCAAACACCCGTACGGAAAATCGATTCACTCTTCGTCATAGAAGAGTACTGCCCACATTGCGATGAGTCAAAGGTCCGGTACGAGAAATTCCTTCCACTCTAGTGACGACGAGAAAAAAGCTTCAGCGCGAAAATAAAAACCACAAAAGGATAGGTTTTTTTAGCAAAATCTGTTATCTTTCTTTGAAACACGACAATAGAATGCTGAGAGGCGAGACGAAACGTGGACGAACAACGGAGAGACTCTTCAGGAGTAAAAACACACGAAGAGATCATGGCACTATTCAAAGACCTTGACTCTCTACAAGAGAAAGTCAGAAATCCCGACCTCCTTGAGAAGGAACTCGTAGACGTAGAGACGCTCCTTCAGGAAGTGGAGCTTCCGTCGCACATCGCTGTACCCCCTGATGAGGACACCCCCCAGAAACCACTGCACAGAAAAAGAATACTACGACAACGACGCCCTGTCGTACATGACATTCACAGTGGACAATTGTTAGAGAAAGCACGTCAGCGGTTTGCTTGGAGAAAAAAGAAGGAGATCAGCCCGGGAGAACCATCGACAGCCACTGAAGTACCACACGAGATGGTCACACCACTACGCAGCACGTTTACCTTGGCGTTGGATGACGAAGGACAGCTCATGGGACTGCCTCTGAAGAAACCTTCACAGCCAACGGAGCATCGACGATGGAGTTTCTTGAAGCGAAAGAAGGACTCTGAGGAATCTGAAGGCGAACATGCCAAAGGGATGAAAGCACAACTCAACCGGCTTACCTCAAAGCTCCTACGGAGAAAAACCACAACAGAGGAAACCACCAAGGGCAGCGGCTTTGGTGAGAAACTCAAAGGTCTGTTCAAACGAACATCAAAAGAGTAAGACGAGCGTTTTTTTTCTACGTTACTTCAACCAGAAGAGTATTTTTTTCTCATCAATATTTTTCAGTACGCCGTCGACTTTTCCTTCTCGTGCGAGCCATCCTACTGCGCTGAATACCTCTGATTCCTTGAGACGTGACAAGCGAGACAGTGAGAGGGTATCAACCTCACCCCAGACGTTGAGTGCATGCCAAATCTTTCCTGCATCCTTGCCTACGGTAGGATTCATGTTGGTGTCCCCAATGGCGTACGTGTTGTTTTCTTTGCGGATCTTATTTTCTCTGGCAAGCCATCCGATAGCAGCATGCAGCTGGGGTACAGTGAGGTGGGTCTTCGCGAGCAGCTCTTTTTCAGAGAGTGGTCCCAGTTGATGCAACGTCTGCCAAATAGTACCAGCATATTCACCGAACATCGACACAAACTCACTCATCGTCTCTCACTCTGAGAGAAGCATAGTGTGGCTGATTAAATATTTTGTGCTTTGTATGAAAACCCAGAGACGCAAAAAAGTATAAGAGAGGCGTTGGTGTTGAGGGGATGAAGACTGTCGTATGACACCACAGATCCATCCCTCTAGTTATGTAGATCCAACAGCGGTTCTCATTGGTGCAGTCACCATCGGAAAGAAGTGCGGTGTGTTTCCCCACGCGGTGATACGCGGGGATCAGAACACGATCGTCATCGATGAAGGATCCAATGTTCAGGATTGCTGCGTGATCCACACCGATGTAGACCATACCGTCTCCATAGGGAAACAGGTGACGATTGGTCATGCTGCGATGATTCATGGGGCAACCATCGAAGATGAGTGCCTCATCGGCATCCACGCGACAGTCCTCAATGGCGCTCAGATCCACGAAGGTTCCATCATCGGTGCGTGCGCTCTAGTCACTGAGAACATGGTTGTCCCTGCGCACAGTCTTGTGCTTGGCATCCCTGGGAGAATCATCAAGCAGGATGCATCCTTTCGGTCTGTTGCACGAAAAAACGCTGAGATCTACCAAGCCTTATCAGCAAAGCACCTCCAAGGGGAGTATGCTCGGTTTTCTGCGACAAGCAGTACACCGTCTCGTTGAGTCAGAGGACTAGGTGTCCTTTACTTTTTTGACATCGACGGCGCACAGTCCTTTCTTTGAGTTCCCGATGTGATATTCAACAATCTCACCGGGTGTAAGAAAGATATCGAAAAACGGTATAGCCGTTTTGTGGACAAAGATGGTTTTGCCATCATTGCCTCGAATGAAGCCGTAGCCTTTTCGAATGTCGTAAAATTTCACGATTCCTTTCAAAAGTAATCACCTCCTATGTAGGTATGTCTAGAAAAAAGATTCTATCATGGTTTTTTGGTTTAAAATGAATGGATGCACGTTTTACAGTTCTTTTGGGATTCTGACCCGGCTTTTTTTTCATATTGTGGACAGGCTTCATGCTCATAGACCGGGCGCTGAAGCAGGTTACATCGAATCAGTATCTTGTGAATTGAATCTTGGTTTGTTTTTCTACGGTTATTTGGTCGTCTGTTCATAGTATGACCTTCTTCGGTACACGAAGGTATCTGGTCCAAGAAAAATATAATGTGCTCTTTACATCATCCAAAAAACATGGAAAATGAAATGATATATTCTTCTCTTCAGGCACCCTGAACGTTAAAGCCTCTTATATAGTTTTTGTGTCAGAAAAAAGAGCAAAGTACCATGTGTTTAGATCGACTCGCAGTGGTTCAACGTAGTCGACTTACTTCAATGAGACCTTTATCTTTGATCCTTTGATGCGTATTTTCTTACAGTGAATCTTGTCTTCTCGGGCAAGCCACCCGAGGGCGCAGTAGGCGTCAACCTCGGTGAGCCGTGCGTTGCGTGCGATCGTGGAGATGTCCACATCTCCTTGTTGTGACACTGTTGCCCAGACTTTTCCTGCATCAGTACCAATTTTTTCAGTTAAATTCGTCTGACCGAGCTTATAGAGATTGTTCTCCTTAGAGATTTTATTCTCCCGTGCTAACCAGCCAACGGCAGTCCACAGCTCATCTTCTGAGAGCTTTGTGGTTTTCAGTAACACGTCCTCTCTCAGTGGACCATTTGTGCTGAGTATCTTCCACACCTTGCCAGCATTCCACCCAAATTCTTCAGTCAGTGTCTTCATAACGAACCCTCACACCACAGGATGATATGATGAAAGAAATATATATAGTTTGATGGTTGCGCCGTCCGTACGCTTGCGTTCTCTGGTTCCAGAGGAGAGTGCGTAGCCTACTCGTCGCTTCCATGGCCAAGGGCGATGAGGTACCCTTTCGCCCGCTCCGCGTACCGATAGCGGTTCACCACCTCCCAGAACTGTGGGGAATGATCGGGGTACACGAGGTGAGTAAGCTCGTGGAGAATGATGTAGTCCTGCACCCAGGCGGGCATGCTGCTCACCTTCTCTGAAATGCGGATGGTCTTATCCAGCGAGGTGCAGCTGCCAAACCGGGAGCGCTGGTTGGACACAAAAGAGATGGAGAACTCCAGTTCTCCGTTGAAGTACTCCGTGTTCAGCTGTGCAGCCCGCTGCGTCAGCCAGGAATCAGTCTGTCTCTCACGCTGTCGCTGCAGCCACCGCTGATTCCGTTGAACCATCCTGTCTATCCACTTTTTCTCTTCTGTGTGGCTCATTCCCGCAGGCAGGTAAATCAACAGGCCATCCTTTCCATACTTGGCTTGTATGGTTTTTTTCCGTCGTCGACTCCGGAGAACAGTGACCGGGGGAGGTGCTCTGGGCATACTGTGCAACGACAAAGGAACAGAGTCTTATAAGGATTGTTTTTTTCTGCTTAAGGAAAAAAAAAGGAGAATAAAAAGAGGGAAAAAAAAACGAGGATGAGAGGCTTAGCAGTGGATAGGTGAGAGGTCGAATCCTCGTATGGCCCCTGCGTACCCAACGAAGAAGGTCTTTGCCTTATCGGTGATGCTCCCGTGGAAGTGGATGTACAGGCCAATGAAGTTGGTCATGACCCCGATTTGCCTTCCAGAGATCATCCGTGAGGTGAAGGGGTGAAGGTCAAGGACAAGGGTGCGGCTGTTGAGGACAAGGTTAGATCGTCCTGTGTAGAGCCAGGAGGTGAGAGGTTTTGAGATGCTGATCTTATTTTTTCCTAACGCCAGGTACTTGCTGGTGAATCCTAGGCTCATCACAAAAGCGGTTTTTCGGAGGGGACGAAGTTGATTGACGTTGAAGTTGAGGCGGATGAGTTTGATCAGGAGATTCATGAGAAAGACGAGAACAGGGTGTCTCCCGTATTCTTTCATTAACGCGTGTAGAGCATCAATGACCTCAGTTTGGGAGGTGGCTGATTGCATCTTCTCAAATAAGGCTGGTAAGAAACGCTCTAGGGTGCTCAGGTCGTTCTCAGAGAGCGTGAGTGCGGGGAGGTCCCCAATAATTCCTACCTCTATTTTTTCTTTGATTGTCGTGCGTGCTGTTGCTGGACTGAGTGCGAGTCCGAAGAACAGTAGAATGACGCCAACTGCAAGCATGCCTTTTATGGTTTTCATATTTTGGCCCTCTTTTCCGAATTTAAATCGTTTTCTGTAAATCTATATTATCTTAACCATTTATATAATTTTCTACTATAGGAGTAAGGCAAATGCCGAAAAATGACAAGAAAAGACTGAGTGAATAAGTAAAATTTTGACTGAAAAAGGAAGAAAAAAAAAGAGGGGTGTCTATTTGAGTGGCGTGAGATCAAAGGCGCGGATGCGACTGACACGGCCGATGAAGAAGACGTAGGAATTCCCAGTCAGCTTGCTTTCAATATCAAGGTAGATTCCTTTAAAGCCTCTCATCAACCCGAGCTGTGGCCCCTGTAGCTTCTGGTGTACTCCAAAGGGGTGTCGCTCCAGGATGAGTGTTCTGCCCTTGAGCAACTTCGCTGCATCAGTGTAGCGCCAGAGGGAGAGGCGTTCTTTGAATCGATCAATGGAGTTCTCTTTTCGTGGGTTAAGTCTCGTATAGGCACCAAAGCTGATGACAAAAAAGGAAGGTTGGTGCTTTTTGATGAGTTTCCCGAGGAGATCTCCGACATTGATCCCTCCGATGACGAAGTCTCGTTCTCTGAGAAGGTTCTGCAGGATTCTTACGATGATTTCCCGGATCACAGGATGTTTCCCAAATTCGGTGCTTAAGCACAGGTTCTGGAGTTTTTCGGCAAACGCATTGAAGGTAGTTGATTCAGCGGCAATAGCCTCGACTTTCTCCATGAAGGTCTCAAGGAGCGTTGCCTCTTGCAAAGCGTCTTCATTCGATTGAACCGGGAGTGCACTGGCCGGGACGAAACAGACGGCTATGAAGAGGAGTGCCATGCTTCCTGCTATGAGAGTTTTTTTCATCATACTCAGACCTCTTTTGATAGAGTGATTGCATCTCTATTGTTTTCGGGTATTTATATAATTTTCTGTTTTTTATATATAAAATGATAAAAAAATCAGGTTCTCGTCATTTTTTACCATTTTTTACGTGATGTAGGGTGTGGTGTTGGAGTAATCAAACCCCGGAACCAGTTCAATGCGCAGGGGTTCTCCTGCGGGAATCCACCCTTGTAGCGGATAGACGAGGCTCGGGAAGTACTTTCTGATATTGGTTGAGAGTTCTGTGACGATGTGACGGGCTCCAAAGTGTTGCTTACTGATTTCATAGGTTTTGCGAGTGGTGATGGCTTCATCGAGGTAGCCGAGGGAGTGTATGTACTCGTGCAGCAGAATGTGAAACGAGTAGGGTTCAAGCAACGTGGTGTTGGTCTCAAGAATGCGGCGGAGAGGTGTTTTATTCACAATGATGATATTTGATGCGATTGGGTAGTACGCCCCTATAAACCCGCGTTGTGATGTCCCGATTTCCTGCAGTCCGAGCATGAGTCCTGCGCGGGAGCGCCCCTCACTGTGTTGCACGGCTCGTTTCACCTCTTCATAGGTGCTGATGAGGCGAGGGTAGATGGAGGAGAGGTCGGTGCTTCTGTTCATCCCACACCCCCTAATTAACAATTGTTAATATACTTTTCTCTTCACGTTGATCTTAATATTGCCGCCACCGATGCTCACATTTTGTACACGTAAAAATCCTGGTCTCAGGTTCATCGCTAGCCCTGGTCTGCCGCAACACCCAATACGCCTCTTTATTCCCACACTTCGGACATTCTATGCGGATTTTAGGGAGAATGTCAATCTTCTTTTCGAGCACCACGGTTTCTTTCTGCTTCTGCTTCTCAACTACGACAGATCGGCCACCTTTCTTTTTTGTAGCACCACACTTCGTACAGACGAACTTGTCATCCTTTGGAACCATCAAGACCTTACACTTTGGACAAAACTCCATATGCACCCCTCGCGAATGCATCCTTCAGGATTCTTGCATGATCAAATGCTAATACCGGTAACTGCTGCCGCTTGAAAAACTTTACAGTGCTGGCGTCATCACCAGCCTCTAAGGACCCGCTTACTCGTCGCACAAGGTACGCGACAGTCACAGTATGGCCCCGTGGATCCCGCTGTGGATCAGAGTACACGCCAACCAGCGAGCGTATGGACACATGCAGACTGGTTTCCTCAAGCATCTCCCGCACCAGTGCTTTCTCAGTGGTTTCGCCGTACTCGACAAACCCGCCGGGTAACGCCCAGGCCCCCTGGAACGGTGGATGCTTTCGCTGCACGAGGAGGACCGACTGCCCTCTCAGAAGAATACCGTCCACTGTAAGAGCCGGCGTTCTTGGTCTCATGTACAACCAACATCGAAGGATGGTTTAAAGACTTAACCAGAACGCCCCATGGCAAAACGGACACAAACAAGAAGTCAACGCCGGTCACTGGTTGTTCCAAGTCTGTCAGTGACTGAAAATTCCAAAAAAAGGGTTTATATGATTTTTTGGCAACTGCATATACACGTGGATATGTAGGTGCGAAGAAGCTCTTCTGGAACGACGAGTGATGCGCCGATGACGAAGCGTGTTGTTGAAAAAATAGTAAAGATTTAAATGGTGATAGTTCATACGAATGAGCGGGACGGGATGCAACATACGGACTAGAAAAGAGAAAGCGGAAGACATCGTAAGTATATGCATTATTTCCTTGATTATCCTCCTGTTACTGGTGATTAACGTTACCGGTTCCATATGACGAGAATCAAAAAAAAGAGATCAGCGTTTTTTCTTTTTGTTATGGTGTAACTGAATCGTGACATCAGTGATGTCACGGACGCCTTTCAACGATTGCAACATTCCAATGAGCGTATTGGTAAAAATGCTTTCAGGGAATGCGGAGAGAGGGATACTTTTCCCATTAACAGTGATGTGAATGCGATGTAACGATTGTTTCATTTTCAACTCTTTTTTGATTATTGATAGAACATCAGAGTAATTATTGGAGTACGTCAGAAGAGTGTGAGTCCGTTTTTTCCCCATCCCAAGCTGTATCTTCGGTATAGATGGATCGCGGGCTCCTTCCACAAGGACAAGATCTATCCCGCCGAAGTCGTGTACTCTCTGAAGAATAGTACTACTGTCAAGACGATGGTGGACAAGAAAAACGGTCTCAGAAGCAGAGGAGAAGACCACGAGCCTGGCTCCAGCAGCATGGTGTCGCCAGGTGTCTTTGTGCGCCATGTCTAAGGATATGGCTTTGTGTGTTTGTTTCACTGTCGCAACACTATACCCGTCTTTAGTAAAAGTAGTAACGAGCTGTTCCACAAGCCTTGTTTTTCCAGAATCAGATGGTCCATAGACTCCATACACAACAGGGGCTGACATAAAAAATGATAACACACCAGAGGGTTTATGTTTTATCCTTCGACAGCACCAGCAAGGAATATAATGTGTCAACCCTTACCCGCCTAGCACACCATGACACCTCAGGGAAGGATTCTGACGAGCGTGAGTATGATTCATGCAGTGAACGATGCCGCAGTCACGGTCATCGCTATTCTGTTTCCTGTCTTCAAAGATCTCTTCACCCTCAGTTACACTGAGGTGGGAATCATCACGGGCGGAGGACTGTTCCTCACCCTTGTTGGACAATTGATACTCGGAAGGCTAGCTGACGGGAAAAACGTCGATATCTTTCTTCACATCGGCATCCTGTTCACCTGCATTGCATTGCTACTGCTCACCTTCAGCTCGAACTACCTCACGCTGCTGCTCTTCGTCTTCCTACTGCGATTCGCGACTGCGTTCTTCCACCCCATCGGCACCGGATGGATCTCACGAACCTACAAGAGAGGAAAGTTGGATTGGGCTATGGGCATTCAGAGTGGCGCAGCAGACATTGGTGTCTTCACTGCTCTTGCAACAACGCTGTTCATCAGCGAGCTGACCCACTGGACCATTCCCTTGTTCATCTGGGCAGTCCTCGGCACCCTGATCTTACTGCTCAGTCTAGGTTTGACTACAGCCCTGGAGAAATCACTGCTCATTGTCCCCCGGGATACAACACAGCACTCTGTTAAGGAGACACTGCACGATGCTATGAAACGAATACGATCCATGCGCCGCTTAGTCCCTGCGTTTGTCATCAGCGGAGCCTGCTGGGGCATCATCGTGACCTACCTGCCGTTACTGCTGACAGAAAAAACTACGTATTCGCTGCCCCTCATCGGAGTGTTAATCGCCCTGTGGGCGGTGGTGGGAAGCCTTGCGTCCTTGTCCTATGGCACAATACAATCGTATGTTGGTAGGAAAAAACTCCTCCTCATCTCCTACATTCTCATAGGAAGTATTAGCCTTGCGTTGGCCGTGGTCACCACCCTCTGGATCCTCATCATCCTGATGATCCTCCTTGGCATTGCGGTGTTCCTCACGTATCCTGCTTTGGCATCGTTCATCTCTGAGGTCACCCATGAATCTGTGGAAGGCTGGACCTTTGGACTCACCTTTACTTTCCAAACTGGTGGAGGAACCATCCTGCTCTTCGCAGGTGGCCTGCTTGCTGATCTCATCGGCATCTGGATGCCGTTTGCCTTACTGGGGGCACTCACCCTGCTCTTCTCCCTCGTCCTCCTCGTGAACTACTCGAAACCATTCGCTCAGCCCTCGTAAAACAAAGAGAGAAAAACAAATAGCGGGGCGCACGATTACTCACTGCGATGCAGAAGCACTACCTGGGCCTGTTTATTTCTATCGTCGCAGTATCCTTCGCATCTATTTTTATTTTATCCTGTACCGCACCACCACTCAGCATCGCATTCTACCGCATCCTCTTCACCACCCTTCTTCTCGCCCCACTTGTCCTCCTACGAAAACCAATACGAAATGAACTCCGAGCGCTCCCACGACTCACCGTAGGAATTATGATACTCATCGGGGTGATCCTTGCAGCACACTTCGCGCTGTGGATCACGTCGTTAACACTGACGTCGGTTGCTAGTTCAGTGGTCCTGGTCACAGCACACCCGGTTCTCGTCGCACCAGTCTCGTTCTACTTCTTCAAAGAGAAACTCAGCTGGGTGAACGTGTTCGGCATCACCATCTCCCTGGTTGGTATCGCCGTCCTCGTCATAGGGAACTACGGGTTCTCAGCGTTTGGATTCAACACCATCGAAGGCAACATCCTAGCCATGCTCGGAGGTGCCGCTGCAGGACTCTACATCCTCGGAGGACGCAAGCTGAGGAGAACAGTCTCAACGGTATCGTACGCCTTCGTCGTCTACAGCGTCAGCACCATCACGTTGTTGTTCATCTGCCTGCTACTGGGAGAACCGGTACATATTGTGAGTTCAAACGACTCCATCCTCATCTTCTTCATGGCGTTAATCTCTGGTATCTTCGGCCATACACTCTACAACTGGTCCCTTGGCCACATCAACGCTTCGGTGATGTCCGTGGCTCTGCTCGGAGAACCGATAGGCTCGTCGTTGTTAGCATTTCTCATTCCACAATTCATCGCCGTGTCCTGGGCGGCACAAGTACCATCAGCCTACACAGTGATTGGTGGCGGAATTATCCTCATCGGTATCGTCCTGACAGCACGGACAACGCGCAGCCCTGAGGTGTTAGAAACTGTTTAATAGAACTAGCAAATACGCCATCGCATGGCAAAAACAACACATATCATCCTTTCAGCAGCAGTCGCCGGCGCACTTCTCCTCTCACTAGCTGTGTTCATCTACGTGAATCTCCCACCACCGCAAACAGAACAAGACTCAACGACCCCGCTAGTACCATCAACAACACTTCTCACTGTTTCATTCAATGGTTCATACACAAATTACACGTTAGATGATTTAGAAGCATTAGAACCAATCACAGGAAGTGGGGGGTACATTAAGACAAAGGTTCTTCCAACAGTGAGCACGACTGGTCCCTTCGAATACACAGGGGTTCCCCTTCTCGTTCTGCTGGAACACCTCCAAGGGCTCCCGAATAATTACAGTATCACTGTTACCTCTATTGATAATTATTCAAGAACCTATACTCTCAGCGAAATCAAAGGAATCGTTCCAATGTACAATGACGCAGGAGAAGTCCTTGAATCTGGAGAGGTAACGATGGTGCTCGTGTACAAGGAAAATGATGAATATATAAATGACACTGATGTTGGTCCCTTACGGATAGCGTACGTTGATGAGGGCGCCTTTACTCCCTCAGAATTCTGGCTGAAGATGGTGACTCTAATAGAGGTCACTCCAGGGACATAGAGTTGTTTCTCATCACAACCTTTATGTCTTTTCGTCTATTACTCGTCATTGAGAATGAGAGATATTAAAGACCTTCTGAAGAAAGAGGAGAAGTACCAATCCGCGTTGTTACAAAAAGAGTTTGAGAGTAAAAAAAACACAGTCGGCTATGTCGTCTATGAAGGCCAACCCCGGGTGTTCAAATGGTTTGTCCCAGGCTTGAAGCAGAACATGGACCTTGAGTACAGCATTCTACAAAAAGGGTGCGCTGAGCTCGCGATACCCTCGCCTCTTGACAAAGATACAGACAACAACGTCCTGATCATGAGCTACATCATGGGGGAAAATGTCTGTGATATCATCAACGATAGTCACAAGACATTCCAGGAGAAAGAACGCATCATTCTGCTACTAGCTGACTGGTTGGTTCAATTCCATTCGTTATTCAGATCAGAGGATGGATTTCGCATCCGTGGTGACGCAAGCCTGCGTAATTTTATTTTCAGCAAAGACCGTGTCTGGGGCGTTGACTTTGAGGAGTCACGTCCCGGAAAACCAAGCGAAGATGTCGCGACACTCTGCGCATCGCTACTCAGCACAGACCCCATGTTTACCAAGGAAAAAGTGCAGCTCTGCCACGCGTGTATCAACGCCTACCTTCGAGCCGCGAAATGGCCTGTCGAGCACCTCAACACAGAAATCGCCTATGCGCTCCTGGAGCGTATTCAATGGCGACCCCAAGATGAAGAGACGCTACGGCATTTTGCTGAGCGAGTACGGAAGAACGGTGTGCGCGCTGCATGTCATAACGATTAAATAGCTCTTGGAGCATCCCTCCCTTCGATACCGATGGGGAAGGAACAACTCATTCCACTGTGTGCGCTACTCGTTTTACTCACCGGGAGTGTATCATCGATGTACGTGTACACAACGCAACTCCCCACAGAGTCTGTCGAGGTGAACGGACAGATGTACACTCTCGACCAGCTGTTTTCCCTGGTACAACCACGGGAGTTTCCTAACCTCAACTATTCAGGTATTGCATTTGATGACCTGATCATCACAGCCGGTGTCTCTGACCCCGGGCACCATCAGTACACCCTCGTTGGAGCAGATGGCTATGAAAAAACCGTGACCTGGGAGAATTTGAGGAACGGGTTGCTGACGGCTGAGGGAAAAGCAGTTTTCACAGATCTACCAAAAGCGTTTCGAGTCGATGATATCGTACGAATCGAGGTGATGTAACTATGGAAAGAACGAAGCTGATTGCAGCAATCCTCGTCTTTGGGTCGCTCTGGGGGTTTTCAGAGTGCATCATTGGCTCATTCCTACGTGATGTCAATCTCCCTGCGGGAGCGATTATGACCAGTGTGTTTGCCATTGGCCTGCTCTCGTACAGTAGACTAGCGTTTCGACAACCTGGGATGCAGGCAGGCATCGGCCTGATCGCAGGAAGCCTACGGTTATTCAACCCATTTGGCGGGTGTTTCCTATGCTCTGCCATAGCGATTATGGCAGAAGGAGTCCTCTTTGACCTCATCTGGACAGGGCTGTCGGTCGATATGAAACAGAAGCAGACAGTGACCATACAGACAAGTCTTGGGACCACCATCACCTATCTCGTGTACATCAGCGGGTACATCATCACACAGATCCTCACCCCCTTCGTCTCGTCAGCAGGGTTCCACCTCGCGAATCTGATTGGATTTATCCCCAACATCCTTGCGAGCGGGTTGCTTGCTGCCCTGCTCGGAGCAGTGACCGTTCCTGTGGTCTTTGCAGTACAACACATTGACATTCACGTAACAGATCGATTGTACTACCCCCTCACCTATGGAGTGTCAGCCCTCTGCTGGATAGTGGTGATCACAAACACCATCATCATCTGGTGGTTGTAGCGAGGTTTCAAAAATGAGCCAACCAACCACTGTGAAAGTCCTCATCTTCCATGCGGAGAAATGCACCGGTTGTCTTGACTGTGAAAAAGCATGCTCACAAGTCCATTTTAAATCAAAGAAAGGTGGAGAGCTCTCCGCCATCCGTATTCTCAAGCACAACAAAGATTTCGCGATGCACGTCTGCGATCAACGTGGGTTGTGTCTCGACATGTGCCCGGTAGGTGCTTTGACACGGAGGAAAAACGGTGTGGTGTGGCTCGATAAAGAAACGTGCATCGGGTGTCAAGCCTGCGTCGGGTTCTGCCCTATTGGTGCGATGCGTAAAACAGACGTGCGCATCGAGCCGTTCAAGTGCATCTCCTGTGGCTCCTGCGTGCGTGCCTGTCCAACAAAAGCACTAGAGCTGGTGGAAAGAAATATTGAGGACATCAAGCAAGTCGTCTACCATAAACAAGGGGCGTAACATGATGGAAGGACAGATACCGGTCGAGGAGTACAGTACTGGAAACACACCCCATCAGTGGGATGTACAGCGCTTGAAAGCGGCTCATAAGAAGCTGGCATCCTATTCCTATACAAAAGGGAGTGTTGAGAGAGGGTACGCAAACAGAACACTGTACGTCAATGTAGGCACGAAGGAGATCTCAGAAAAACCTGTCTCAGACCAGATGAAGAAGTTGTTCACCGGTGGTCGAGGATTTGGGCTCAAGCTGATATGGGAGTCAATTCAGCCGACGACACGATGGGACAGCGAGGAGAATGAGCTGCTCATCACGACTGGTCCGCTCTGCGGCACCACCCAGTATGCAGGCTCAGGGAAATCTCTGTGTTTGAGTGTTTCTCCTTCCACAAACATTATTTGCGATTGTAACGTAGGTGGCTTCTTCGGCCCGTACCTGAAGTTCGCTGGGTTTGATGCACTGGAGATACAAGGGAAGGCCAGCGAAGACGTTATTGTTGTTATTGATGGAGAAAAAGGAACAGTCACTATTGAAACTGCTCCGTTAGAAGAAACAGACACTCATTTGCTCAGTGAGCAGCTCACGGAGATGTACGCGACAGAACACACAGATAAAGCACGACAGAAAGTCTCAGTGGTCTCCTCAGGGACAGCAGCTGAGCACAGCTTCTGGGGGTGCCTGAATTTCTCCTTCTATGACATCCGGCGGAAAGTGCCTCGTATCAAGCAAGCAGGTCGTGGTGGACTGGGCACCGTGCTCCGAGATAAGAAAATAAAGGCGCTCGTCGTGAAAGTCGAACGATTTGATGGGGTGTCCAATCATCCAGCTGATCCTGTGACACTGGCGAAAGTCGGCACGAAACTGCATCGTGAAATCCGTGATCTCGATCGGTACCAATGCAACATGCGTACTGTTGGGACCGGACATCTCGTGGAGATCATGGATGCCTATGATTTGTTACCCACAGAGAATTATCGGTTCGGGAGTTTTCCGAAAGCTTCGAAGATCTTCTCACCGCATTTCTACGAACTGTTTACGAAAATCATTCCTGATGGGTGCTGGCATGGGTGCACGATGGCGTGTGCAAAAACCGTAGATGGCTACACGGTGATGACCGGGCCGTATAAAGGCGAGAAAGTCACGGTGGACGGCCCTGAGTATGAGACCATTGGTGCTTGTGCGAACATGAGCATCTGGGACCCACTTTGGGTGCTGGAGTTCAACTTCTACTGTGACACCTATGGTATTGATACGATTTCAGCAGGCACAGCGACCGCGTTTTACATGGAGATGTATGAGTACGGCATCTTGAACAAGGAGCGATGCAATGGTTTGGAGCTGTGCTTTGGCAACGCTGATGCCGCCCTTGAGTTGCTCCATCGCATGGCACAAGGGGACCATGCTGAGTTCATCAAAGTCGCAGGCAAAGGAGTCCGACGGGTGAAAGACTGGATCATCAAGAACCAGTGGGGGGATCCCCAGCTTGTGAATGACGCGGGCATGGAGAGCAAAGGTCTGGAGTTCTCAGAGTATGTCACCAAGGAGTCACTGGCGATGCAGGGTGGGTATGGACTGACGTTGAAAGGACCACAACATGATGAAGCATGGCTCATCTTCATGGACATGGTGAACAATGCGATTCCGACGTTTGAGATGAAAGCAGAGGCGCTGCACTACTTCCCGATGTGGCGGACGTGGTTTGGGCTCAACGGCCTCTGTAAGTTGCCCTGGAATGACATCGAGCCGGCAAACAACGCCGAGACCGCAGAGCCGTCAAAGGTCCCAGAGCATGTAGAGAACTACGTGGCGTACCAGAATGCGATGACTGGATGGAGTGTCACAAAAGAGGACTTGATTCTGCAAAGCGAGCGGTGCTACAACTGGCAGCGTGCGATGAACGTGTGGCTCGGTCGCGGGCAGCGAAAGGATGATTGGATCCCCTTCCGGGCAATGGGGCCAGTCACAGAGATGGAGTACGTCTCACGGAAGGAGCGGTATGACACCCAGCTGGTTGACAAACTGGGTCTTTCGAAAGGCGAGGTTGAGACGATGACGACGAAGGAGAAACTCACGAGGTTGTACGCCTACCGCCGGAATCAGTATGAGAAGCTCGCAGATGCGGTGTACTACCGTCGCGGGTGGACACCCAATGGGATTCCGACACCGCAGAAAATGAAGCAGCTTGGGTTTACCGAGATAAAGATGCTGCAGATGCTGCAAGAAAAAATTGACAACGATGAGCAACAGGGGTTGAATACGTGGGGTGGGGTGTACGAAAAAGGCGAACACCCGCCAACGGTGAAGAAACGGTATTGGGAGCAGTGGAAGTAAATGGAGCATGATTCAAAGTCGACACCGACTCAAGCAAACCAGCAGAAGCAAAAATCTTCAGACACAGTAGGCACAGCAACGCCGGTTGCAGAGCCGGCTGCATTAGGATTGCTAGGCTTAGCTATTGCTGCACTCGTGTTAGGATCCATAGACCTCAGATTAACATCGACAACTGCAAAATCACTCGCGATCCCCTGGGTGTTGTTCTTTGGTGCTACCGCGCAGCTCATCGCTGGTACGATGGAGTTCAAACGGAACAACATTTTCGGTGCAACCGTCTTTTCGGTGTACGCAATGACGATGTACTCCATCGCAGTGACTCTGTGTATCACCATCTTTACTGGTGTGCCTTTTGATCTCACACACTATGCGTTTGGACTGATAGGTATCCTTGTGTTTTCGCTCATCGCTACGGTAGCAGCGTTAAGGACCAACAAAACGTTTGTAGCCATTTTACTTGCTGTGGACCTCGCGGTCATCTTACTCATTCTCCACTACCTGGTTGAGTGGACCGCACAACCAGCAGGGGTGTTTCTGGTACTAACCTCGCTGTTGTCCTTTTATGGCGCGGCAGCGATTCTGCTGAACACCATGAGTGGGAAGACGGTGCTCCCGCTCGGGAGTGCGGTCTGGGTTTCTGCGAAAAAGTAAGTAGGAGCCGAGAGAGGAACACCATCAAGATACTGCAAGCGTACAGAGATAGCCTTTTTACGATTCGTCCTTCGATATATTTTTATACATGAGGCGGGATATATCACTTAGAAGAGGAATGCGTATGAAGAAAAGGTTGGTAGTGGTAAGTTGTACAGCAGCTGTTGTTCTGATTCTAGCCTCAATCTCATCGGTCATTGGGTGGAACACCTCACCAGGAGAACACACCGAGGACACGATACAATCACCTTTGTTTTCTGTTCGGACCTCACGATCCACAGGGCATCACCTTGACACCTCAGTCCACACGATGTACCTCGGAAAAGGGGAAACATCACCTCTGTTCTTTGGTCGCTTGTCGTCAACGCAGTCACTCATCGAGCGGGGACTGCAATTGCTACGCATCTCCCCTGGCATCATTGAAAAAAATTTACGAAACGCCCTCCGCAATCCACAGATACAGTGCACACTACAGGAGCAAGGATTAAGTGAACAACAGGTCATAGCGTACTTCAACCAGGTGAAGCACACCCCTGAACTGCTCGCTGGTGAGATGGGTGCTATCGAAGAATCAATACAAGTACCCGGGGGGTTCCAACCGGCACAGCTCCTCAACACATCCAGTGGCCTAGGCTGCGTCATCACCATCATCGTCCTGCTGCCTGTGTTTCTCGTTCTGTCAATACTGATCGCCACAATGACACTGGTGACCTGTTTGAACATCAACAACTGCTTTGAGAATCTCTTCAACAGTATGATCCAGGGACTCTCGTAAAGACCGTGGGAAAAAAGCAGGAAGAGAACCAGACTCTGTGATTGAACATTCCGTCTGTCGATGAACATATCGCCACGTGAGGCTGTGTGTTTATCAGAAGGCGTTTTTTTTTATTTCCTCTACGATATAGTTATATAGTTAAACCTTATAATATATACGTACTATGGGGTTTTAGTATGATGAAAAAGACCATGTGTGTGAGTAGTGGAGCAGCTGTACTTCTCATTCTGGCGTCGTTATCATCTGTCATTGGCGTTCCATCCTCACAACCTGAAAGCTCATCAGTCGAGTCACCACTCTTTGCTGTCCGTACCGCTCAGTCAACAGCGCAGCACACCAACAGCATCATCGCGCGCAATTACCTAGGGCGAGGGAAAACCACGAATTTCTTCCAGTCAGGGCGTACGACGCTGCAGGCGCAGTTGGACAAAGCGTTCCAGCTCCTGCAGAATAACCCGATTCTCGTCAAGGGTTACTTCAAAAAGATTACCACGTCTCCTCAGGTGCGTCAGCTGTTACAGTCCTATGGGTACAGTGTCGCTGATGTGGAACGCTACTTTGATGACGTACGACAGCACCCAGAGCTGCTACACGAGTACGTTAGCGAGGTTGATTTCCCTGTTTCCCTCATCGACTCTCCTCAGCCGCTGGGTCTGAGTACCTCGAGTGCCTTAGGGTGCTTCATCACGGTCCTTGTCTTTATTCCGCTGGCGATTACCCTGGGGTTAGTTATCGCGACCATTACCTTGGTGACCTGCTTGAACATCGGTGGGTGCTTTGAAGCAATCGTCACCCAGCTGTTGTACGCGATGATACAGGAGTTGCACTAAGGCCCCCACACTCCGCAGGGACCCCTTTCGTTCTCTCGTTTTTACCGTATTAACAGTAGGTGTAATATATAGAAAAGATATATAATAAACAATTATAATAATAAATTATATATACTTGAAGGAACTATATATAATCTAGAGAATGGGGGCATTAGTCTTTTCAAACACATCTCCTCACCACCTCACATAAGACCCCATTCTCTCCTAGTTATTATGAATACAAGGATGGTTATTTGATAAAAGAGAAACAGTGTTCCTCCATATAGAAAAATAACTGTTTAAATTCATCCTGTGAAGGTCTGATGAAGCAGGTGTCGTTCTGCTTCGATGGTCTGCGCCCGCTGACAGAGGTACAGATGCACCATGGTGTGGGTCATGCAGACGTTGTAGACGACTTGCGGGTTGGTTGGTGCTCGTTGGGTGCAGAGCTCTACCGTGTACGCAAGGATGCCTTTCTCCCGGTACAACCAGTTCTCTGAGCTCCCCAGCGTTCCTCCTAAACGGGGTATCATGGACCAGGTCTTCGTATACAGCGTGTAGTGGTTGATCTGTGTGATGTTCTCACCAATGGAGCGGAACAGGGGTTCATCTGGAGTGGGCTGTGAGCTGTGCATCCAGGGGTAGACAATGAATTCTCCAAACGTATGGTAGGACAAGGAGAGGCACAGGTCATGTGCCAGCACGAAATCCCGTACTGCCCGAGTCTCATTCTCAGAGAAGGGGGAGGGTCCACGATAATTGCCACTATCATCCCATAGAATGAACGGGAGGTAGTAGTGGACTGGGAGAAGGTACGACAGGAACCACTGGTCTGCGTAGTTACGATTCAGGTTCACCCCATAGGAAGTGATGGTTGGTTTGAAGCCGAAAGGCCCATGGTTTGGAACGCAGTTCTTCCTGGTGTCTGCCTCGACACCATCTGGGTTTACCATCGGGATGAGATAGATCTGCGTGGTGTTGAGCGCCTCCCGCACCTCAGGGACAGTATCGTTGTCGTAGTGCTCCACCATGTAACGAATGAAGAACAGGCAGACCTCGTAGCTTGGTTTTTCATTACCATGGTGGGCTCCCATGAACAGCACACCAGGCTCATCCTCTTGTTGGTCTACGTTATCTGAGAGTTTCACAACCCAGATGTCCCGGCCTTCATAGGACGTCCCAAGGGAGGACACGGTCATCAGAGAAGAATAGTTTGCTTGGTAGGCATGCAGCTCATCAGTGAGTTCTTGATACGTATGATAGTGATAGGGGTCAAGTGATTCAACAGAAGAACCTCCTCGGTCTGCAGTCGTGGAAAACGAGAACGCAAGGAACAGCAGAGAGCACAGGGCAGCGAACAGCATGCCTCGGTGGAAGAATCGGTGATCACGACGCATTGGACATATCCCCCATATCATTTATGGGTTTGTACTATATATAAGTTTTTTTAAAAAAAAATAGGGTTTAGACCTGGAGGAATATTTTTGCGAGTACGACAATGGTCGAAACGACAATGAGCAAGGCAAGGAACTGTTTGGATGCAGAGGTCATGTTATACGCCTCAGTAGATGTTATTTTCCTGCTGCTATTTATAGTGTCAGAAAATGTTTGGGAAACACCAAACAACCCCTGAAAATGATATAAACCCTCATGCTGCTTCTGAGTCGTTGGCAGGTATGCAAAGGACACAGGGCATCCGTACAATTCTTCTTCTGATTCTTGTGCTGTTTCCCCTGCTACGGTGTGCTTCATGCACACAGGCAGCAGATCTTTCCCTTCTCTGTCCTACTGAAGTTGATGAAAACGCGTGGTTTGAAGTGACGGTGACTGCAGACAACACCCCTATAGCTAATGTGACCATGAGCTTTATTACTCTAGTGTATTTGACGAACGAATCCGGTGCTGTGCGGTTGCAGGCGCCCCGTGTCGAGCCTACTCAAAACAAGTCAGTGTTGCTCACCGCGGAAAAGGAGGGCTTCAATGCCACCACCTGTCAGGTGACCATCAAGAATATCCCGCAGCTCTTCGCCCTGGTGACCTCCTCGTACATCTCTGAAAATACCTTCTTTACACTCACGGTGGTTGATGAACAAGGACTTATAGTCGACAACGTCACCGTCACCTATCAGAACCAGAGTTATTCGACAGACTTGAACGGAACCGTTCCGTTATCCACTCCCGGTGTTCGGAAAAGCGAAACCTATGAGATTCATGTGGAGAAAAGCGGGTTTCTCCCCAATACGATCGCTATCAACGTCTCCCCGCAAGCATCAGCCTTTAATCTCCTGGGGTTCTCGCTGATCCTGGTGATATGCTGCGGCATCATTGTCGTCTCCCTGTCTATTGTCCTCTATCGCTTCTGGAAACATCGACGTCTCAGCTAACTCGAAAGACGTTCGAGAACCTCCTGCTCCAGAGGCGCTCTGTGCATTACCTTTTTAAATAAGACGTCTGTATCCTCCTGTGATGAAACCCGTCGTACAAGTCGCAGTGGATGTGATAAATGCTCATCGGGCGGTCTCCATCGCACGTGATGCACTCGCTGGTGGTGCTGACTGGGTTGAGGTCGGTACACCCCTGATTAAGAGCGAAGGGATGGAGGTCGTGCGTCAGTTCCGCAGTAGCTTTCCGCAGACGACCATCGTTGCTGATATGAAGACTATGGATACCGGGGCGTTGGAAACAGAGATGGCGGCAAAGGCAGGCGCAGATATCGTGTGTCTGCTAGGTGCCTCTGATGACAGCACGATTGTTGATGCAGTGAAATCCGCACGGAAATATGGTGTGAAAATCATGGTGGATCTCATCGGTGTCCCTCACCCGGTGAAACGAGCGCACAGCTTGGAAAAACTCGGAGTCGACTACCTCTGCATCCACGTGGGGATAGATCAACAGATGCGTGGGCAACACCCCCTCCGGGTGCTCACCGACTTAGTGAAACACACCAGGCTTCCTGTTGCTGTCGCTGGTGGGCTTAACAGTGAAACCGTTGCCGAGGTGCTATCTGCGGGAGCCTGTATCATCATTGTTGGTGGGGCGATTACAAAAGCAAAGGATGTGACCAAGGCCACAGCAGTGATCAAAAAAGCAGTGCTTCAGAAAAAGAAAATCCATTCCGAGTTGTTTAAGAAGTATGATATGGCGCAGCTCCAGTTAGCGTTCGCAAAGGTCTCCACGCCGAATATCTCCGATGCGATGCACAAACAAGGAGCGCTCCAAGGAGTACGACCGATTATGAAAGGGTTTCACATGGTAGGTCGGGCATTGACTGTGCGAACCATCGACGGTGACTGGGCAAAACCTATTGAAGCCATAGATAAAGCACAGAGAGGAGAGGTGCTCGTTGTCGACGTTAACGGTGGATCTACTGCAGTCTGGGGGGAGCTGGCGACCTGGAGTGCTAAACTCAGAGGCCTTGCTGGCGTCGTCGTCGACGGCGCAGTCAGAGACTACGATGATTTGATCAAAATCAGGTTTCCGATTTTTTCACGACATATCGTCCCGAACGCTGGAGAACCAAAGGGCTGTGGGGAAATCGGCGCAGAAATCACCTGCGGTGGTCAGACGGTGCAGACCGGTGACTGGATCATCGGCGATGATTCTGGTGTCGTGGTCGTGCCCCAAGAAATCGCCCAGGAGATAGCGAACCGAGCCCTCGATGTCAAAGAGCAGGAGAACCGCATCCGGGAGGAAATCAAAGAGGGTGGTTCGTTAGGCAGTGTGTTGAAGCTGAAGAAGTGGGAGAAAAAAGTTGGATGAACACCGTTGTTTTTTTTAAACATCCAGAGAAACTTGCGACTGCGCTCTCGCGCGTTCCCTTCAAAGAATTGTCAGGACAGCAGGTGCTCGTGAAACTCCACATGGGGGAGAAACACAACCCCTATTTCATGAAACCTGAGTTCGTCAAACAAGTAGTCGATGAGCTCAAAGCAATTGATGCAGATCCTTTCCTCTTCGATACGACGGTGGCGTACCATGGGTCTCGATACACAAAAGAAGGATATCTGAAGCTTGCGTCTCATCATGGATTCACTCCAGAGCAGGTTGGTTGTGAGGTTGTAATAGATGACACAGGAGTCCCAACAACAGTCGAAGGAAGAACCTACGAGGTCGCTACTCATTTGAAGCAGGCCACGCATGTGCTTGCCTTATCCCATGTCAAAGGGCATATTCAGACCGGAATGGGTGGCGCTATCAAGAACTTTGGGATGGGGGGAGTCACCAAGGAGACAAAAACAAGGATGCATGACGGGAGCTATCCCGTGTATCATAAGGATGCCTGCACCTTGTGCGGTGTCTGCGCTGAGGCGTGTCCGTTTCAAGCCATAACCGTGACAAAAGAATCATGGAAGTACCATAAAAACAAGTGTCTCGGGTGTGGTGCCTGTGTGGACGAATGTCCAACCGATGCTCTGAGGTACCAGGATGCGGATCTGCAGTACCTGCTGGCGTGTTCAGCCAAAGCCTGTGTGCGGAAGAAGAACATAATCTATATCAATGAGCTGAAGCGGATTTCCCGAGGCTGTGATTGTGATCCTAGAGCAGGGCCGATCATCTGTCCTGACATCGGGTATCTGGTGGCAACAGACCCGGTTGCTATCGACAAAGCGACGCTTGATGTGATTCATACGGTGAAACCTGATGTGTTCAAAAAGATTAATAAAATAAATCCTTTTAAACAAGTAACCTATGGGGAGGAGATCGGGTTGGGGTCGTCCCAATATCAGCTGATCGAGGTGTGAAGGAAGAGAAAGGTGATGTGATATGAGTCCGAGGACGTTTGTGACCGCTATTAACTGTATGGATGGACGGGTGCAATTGCCCATCATTGAATGGATGAAACACCGCTATAAAGCGGAGTACGTGGACATGATTACAGAGCCAGGTCCTATTAAAGTACTTGCTGACAACAAACCAGCTGATGTGGTGGCATCGTTGAAAACACGGACCGGCATCTCAGTGAACAAACATGGATCCTCGTGCATTGCAGTCATCGGCCATGGTGATTGCGCAGGAAACCCGGTGGGAAAGGACGTCCAGCTGCAGCAATTGGAGAAGGCCAAGCACACTGTTCAGTCATGGGGTTTTACTGCTTCTATCATTGGTTTGTGGGTCGATGAGCAGTGGACCGTCCATCACATCTTCTAAAAAAAAAAAATGACGGTTGAGGGTGACAACCGCATCTTTCTTTTCGCTATGCTGCTTTTAGCGTGGTTTCTCTGTAGATGATGGCGAGTCCAGCAGCGATGAAGCACATCACTGCTGCAGGGAGGAACGCGAACAGGAAGCTCATTTGTGCATCCTGGACATACCCAGCAAGCAGTGGGCCTGCGATACCGCCGATGCCGTAGCTGGTGAAGATGAACCCGTAGTTCAACCCAAGGTTCTCCGCACCAAAGGAATCAGCGCATGCTGCGGGGAAGAGGGCGAAGTTCCCACCGAAGTTAAAACCGATCAGTGCTGCGACGATGTAGAAGAAATACGGATTCGTGGTCGTGTAGAAGAAGATAACCATCATGACTCCTTGGAAGAGAAACATGGACAGCAGCGCCTTCCGCCGTCCGATCTTATCAGAGATTTGACCCCAGATGATGCGTCCTGCGCCATTGAAAATCGGTAGACAAATCGCGGCTCCAAGCACCGCAAAATCAACTGCTTCCTGCGCACCAAACCCGTATGCAGTGAACCCATCAGTCGGACTTTTGGCGAAGTTCTGCACATTGCCAATCACCATTAAGCCTGCAAGTGCCCCGATGAAGAACATCGTCCAGAGCAGGTAGAATTCTTTTTTGGTGCACATCTCACGGGGTTTGCAATTCATAGTGGTTTTTTTACCAGTTGCATCCGCAGCAGGAGGGGTCCATCCCTTTGGCTTCCATCCTGCTGGTGGGTTTTTCATCACCAGGGAACCAAGGATGACGAGAACGAGGAAAGCGATCCCGTAGATGAGGAATGCTCGATCGACAATGGCGACGGTATATTGGGTGATTAAACCGTTGAATCCTAAGATACTTGGTGGGTTAGCGATGAGTATCCAGATGAATGCCCCAAAGCCAAAGCCAGCGACCGCTAGTCCACTGACAAGTCCTTTTTTGTCAGGGAACCACTTCACACCGGTGGCGATGGGAACGACGTAGGCAAGTCCGATGCCTGATCCTGCTATCATGCCAATGCTGAGTAGTTTTCCCATGAAGTTCGCACCGGTGAAGCTGGCAAGGATGTAACCAAGACCAAGGAGCACGCCACCAAGAAGAGCGACTTTCATGGGTCCGTATTTGAGTTGTAATCGACCACCGATGATCGTGAAAATCGCAAAGAACAGCAGCCCTGCGCTGAAGATCGCCTGGGTCTCTGTTTTGGTGAATCCAAAATCGCTGGGAGCAGTGGCGGTCCCTTGGAGTGGAGTGGTGAATGCGGACCATGCGTAGATAGCACCTAAGGCGAGCTGGATGAGGATGCCACCGATGACGATGATCCATCGATTCATGGTCTTCTCTGGAGTCTGCTTCTGTGCTGGTGGTGTTGTTTCTACCATAGGTACACCTTTCAATGTCTTCTCCCTCAAAGACAAGTGGATTAAATGTCTTTCGATTTATGAAAAAAAAAGGTGTTACTTCCAGAGGACGACGGAAAACCCGGTAAAGATCATGAATAAGACGATGAGGATGACGATGATCTTGAGCCCCCAGGCTCGTAAGGTTTTCTTATTGAGCCTCATGGTTTCTTCCTCTGGAGCTCTAGGTAGAACCCATCGAAGGAGAGAACAGTGCTGTCCTTCTTGCCTTTCAGACCAGCATCACGTTTCACTTGGAGGTACCCTGCTTTGAGCAGACCTTCTTTTTTCTTTGCTGCCACGCCTGGTATCTCTGAGAGTGTTAAGTCGCCTTTGGATTCAATAATCGTGATACATTTCTCCTGATTCTCTTTAATCCATCTGGCAATGGTGCTGCTGTCTGTTTTGAACGCTGGCCCGAGTTTCGAAAACACCGGTTCGACTGCCGTGATGGTTTCCTGTATCTCTGGTTTCCCTGCGATGAACTGGTGCGTCTGTGGGTACTTCAGCGTAGAAACGATGATGTGGTGATTGGTTTTCAGCTTCGTAATCAGGTCTTGTGCTGCGTAGGTCACGGTCGCAGGGAGAGGGGCGTTGAGTGCCATGCCCTGCTCGCTTTTCCAGGAGCGTACCTGTGCGATATAGATTTTCACTGCTTCGCCAGACTGTTCCTTTTCATCGTCTTCCAGGATGGGCTCTGGCCAGGAGCTGATGTGTATACTGTCGCTTGTCTCGAACTGCTTGTAGACATCGTAGTAGATCTCCTCGGTGAGATGAGGGAAGAACGGGGCAAACAGCTTCAGCAGCCCGAACCCTATGGTGTACAGGGTGAATCGGATGCTGTCTTCGTTCTCTTTGTTGTAGATGGATCCTTTGATCATCTCGAGGTAGTGGTCTGCGAATTCATGCCAGAGGAAGTACTCGACGTCTTTCATGGTGGGAGAGTACTCAAAGGCATCCATCTTCTCTGTGCACTTGCTCACCAGTTTGCTGTACTTGGTGAGCATCCACTGGTCGATATCCTGGAGGTGCTCTGGTCTTTGTGGTTTGTGGTTCTTGATGATGTTGCCGATGAACTGCTGCACGTTCCACAGTTTCCTGAGGAGCTTGGTGCCGCGGACGACGTCTTTGCGTCTGAACGGGTTGTCTTCGCCCAGGGCGCAGCTGGCTGCGTAGCAGCGGAACGCGTCTGTCCCGTACTCATCAATGATGCCGAGCGGATCGATGACGTTGCCGAGGCTGGCGTGCATCGGGGTGCCGTCCTCGGAGAGGATGAAACCGCCCATCATGATATCGTCGAACGGCTTTTTATCGGTTAATAGGGTGCAGCGTAAGATGGTGTAGAACGCCCAGGTGCGGATGATGTCATGGGCCTGCGGACGAAGGGACATCGGATAGAGGGTTTTGAACTTGTGATCATCTCGGCGCCAAAAAGTGTTATACAACGGTGAGATCGAGGAATCCATCCAGGTGTCAAAGACGTCTTCGCAGCCTTTGAGTGTGCCACCGCATTTTGGACACCGAGGTACTGGTGGTTGGTCAATCGTAGGGTCAATGTAGCAGTCTTCTTCTCGTGCAAGGACGACCTCTCCACAGGATGCGCACTCCCACAGAGGTATTGGAGTGGCGAAGTAGCGTTGTCTGCTGATCACCCAGTCCCACTCCAGGGAGTTAACCCAGTCTTCGAGTCGTATCTTCATGAATTCGGGGAACCAGTGCATTGAATTGCTTGCGTCCAGTACCAGTTGTTTGAACGGGATAGTTTTCAGGAACCATTGTCTGGCGTTGATGAACTCGACAGGTGTCTTGCAGCGCCAGCAGACGCCAACGTTCTGAGCAAGCGGCTCTTGTTTCAATAGAAGTTTATCAGCAGTCATGTCCTTGATGATGGCTGCGCGGGCATCCTCGATTTTCATCCCCTGGTATTTACCGGTAATCGCAGTCATTTTTCCTTCTTCGTCAATGCTCATTTCTAGGGGGAGTTTGTACTTGAAGACCCAGTTGAGATCCTCTTTGTCTCCCACGGTGCAAATCATGACGACACCAGTGCCAAACTCGGGGTCCACCGCGTCGTCTGCAACGATTTTGACTTCTTTGTCTACAGTCGGGACTTTCACAGTTTGATCGAGGAGCCAAGCGGCGCGTTCATCTGTGGGATGGACTGCGACGATCTGACACGCAGCAAGCATCTCTGGCCTGGTAGTCGCTATCTCCAGGTACATCCCCTGCGGGTCTTTTCCGATGCCATGGAACTTGAGGAGTTGCTCATCCTGTTTTTTTGTGAAATAGAATTTTATCGTGTTAAGTTTGGTGGTCCGGTCGCTGTACACAACCTCAGCGTCTGCCATCGCGGTCATGCAACGGGGGCACCAGTTCACGGGGAATTCTCCTTTGTAGATGTGGCCTTTGTTGAATAATTCGAGAAATGATATCTGGGTGATTCTGCGGTAGTACTCCGCGTCGGTCTGGTAGTAGATGCTAGGGTCCATGCTTTCCCCTAGTCTGATGAACTGCTCGGTCATGGTCGCGATGTTCTTTTGTGCGAACTCTGAGCAGAGCTTGGTGAACTCATGGCGGTCAATATCCTTGCGGGTGATGTTGAGTTGCCGTTCGACTCGTTCTTCAATGGGGATGCCGTTGACATCGAAACATAAGGGGAAAAACACGTTGTAGCCTCGCATCCGTTTGTACCGTGCTGCAAAATCAATGTGGGTGTAGTGCACCGCGTGGCCTGCGTGGAGCGGCCCTGAGGCGTAGCGTGGTGGTACATCGATACTGTACGGTTTTTTCTTGCTGTGGAAATCGAAATGGTACAGCTTCATGTCCTGCCATTGCTGCTGCCATTTCTGTTCGAATGCTTTCTGGTCGTAGTCGGTCATAGATGGTGTCCTTCTCAGGAGGTGAGTTTTTCAGAGGGCAGAGTAGATTTTTCTTTATAAATTGTTTGGTTTAGCTGTAGTTCTACATTATTAACTTAGCACGTAATATATCACCGTTGAAATAATCCCTAATAACAAGGAGAGTTGTCTATTCCTCTCGGTCAACTAGGACGGACTGCGTTCGTTAAGTCGAATCAAAAATAACAAGTATAAAAAAAAAGTGTTAGTTGGCAAAGGTATAGCGTTGTATTTTTATTCGACAAGTACGAAATTTTTTGTTTTTGGTATAGACCTATCTAGAATCCAAACAGTTTTTGTTTTAGCTGTTGAATCATTTTCTGCAGTGACCTGAAACTGATATGGTGAAAAATTCTTAGTGATTGGTGCATATACACAATAATATCCCTTGGATAGTATGCTATCGTCAGTCCATTCCCACCAATATGTGTCATCAAAATGATTTTCGTCGGCTAATACGGTTACTATTGCATCGTCAACAGGTCGTTTTAATCGTAAGATTCCAGCCTTATACCTAACACATCCTTGAATGGTGACTCCGGGACGTATCGGCGCTATTACGACATTATTTGATGTACTATTTTCAGGTACGCTGCAATTTATCTCTATACGTACCGCGAGACGTTCCTTGAAAGGATCTACCGATGTTAGACTTAATATCTGGTCAAGTGTTGAGACCCACCAGGGGTCATGTGCCCAGTGTTTGCTACTCTCTATCTGAACTTCAGTGTTATCAATATAGATAATGGTGACGTTGAGAAGGAAATAACTCCCTTGCGGGGGAGTATAAGTGCCATTCTTTACGATTAATACTTGCAAGCATAGATAGGAATCGCATAACCAAATACGAGGAAAATCTCGAAGACCCATAAGTTTCTCTCGTAGTGGTATTGGTGACTCCCAGGCAATAGCATTGACTTCCAAGTCAAAAGAGGTGTTGGTTCGATCTAAGCCAGTAATGTTTTCGGTTGATATAGATTTATGCAGGCATTGAATATTTTTATATGTTGCGGTTTCATTAGAAGACGGAGTAAAATCTGATTGAGCAACCGTCGAAATCGACAGACTTGGAACGAAAATAACTAGTATCACGACAACTGCTTTTATTTTCATACATCATTATTATATTAATATTATATAAATATTTCTATTATAATTTTATCTTACATTTCAAAGGCCATACCACCAAACTGGAGTTTTTAACATCTCCTTAATTGATATAAGAGTTTCTTCTTAATGTTGTAAATTGTAGGAGTTATTTTCCCAATATATAAAAAACATGTATATTTATGAGTGTGCAATAATTTTATAATAGTCTTCTGTATTACCGTTAGCGGATGCCATACCAGTCTACAACGGAGGGAGAGTTTTGCCCGAAGCAATCGCCTATGAGCTAGCAAAAAAACAAAAAGAAATCTCTGTCGCTGAGTTCTTTGAACGCAATAAACACATCCTCGGATTTGGTAACCCGACACGTGCACTCATCACGAGTGTGAAAGAAGCTGTGGACAATGGCCTGGATGCGTGTGAGGAATCAGGAATCCTCCCAGACCTGTATGTGGAAATCCAGAATCCACATGAAGAAGAATGCATCATTATTGTTGAGGACAACGGCCCAGGGATCATCAAGCAGCAAATCCCGCACGTATTCGCACGGTTACTCTACGGATCTCGTTTCCATGCGGTACGACAGAGTCGTGGGCAGCAGGGCATCGGTATCTCCGCTGTCGTGCTCTACGGCCAGTTGACAACAGGGAAACATGCGAAGATCACCTCAAAGATTGCAAATGATCATCCTGCCGTGGCTGTCGAGCTTGCTATTGATACCAATAAGAACCGTGGGGAAATCCAACATCAACAGATCATCCACTGGGACAAACCCTCAGGCACACGTATTGAGGTGAGCATTAAAGCTGATTATAAACGTGGGAAGCGCTTCGTGTACGAGTATCTGCAGAGCACCTCGATTGTCAATCCGCATGCACGCATTGTGTTCAAGGAAGCAGATGGGACAGAGCATACCTTTGAGCGCACCGCTGATGCGCTCCCTAAGAAGAGCGAGGAGATCAAGCCGCATCCGTATGGCATCGAGCTTGGCACGCTCATTAAAATGGCGAAGCAGACCAATGCGCGCAAGCTGGCATCGTTTTTGAAAAACGAGTTTTCCAGCATGGGTGATCGAACCGTCAATGCAGTCTGTGAGATGGCACAACTCGATAGGAATACGAATCCTCAACAGATGTCCCGTGATCAATTCTTTGCTGTGCATCAGGCGTTTAAGAAAGTGAAAATCATGGCGCCACCCACGGAGTGTCTGTCTCCGATTGGTGAGACGTTGATTCGTCGGAGCTTGAAGAGTGAGACCCAGGAGATCTCACCAGAGTTTATTTTTACGGCATCACGGCCCGCCTCAGTGTTCTCAGGGAATCCCTTTGTCGTCGAGGTAGGGATTGTGTACGGGGGGAACTTACCGAAGGATAAACCCGTCAGAATCCTGCGGTTCGCAAACCGCATCCCGTTGTTGTACCAGCAGGGTGATTGTGCAGTGACGACTGCGATTGCATCAATTGATTGGCGCCGGTACGGCTTCGACCAACCATCTGGCACCGGAGTCCCTGTGGGGCCTGCTATCTTTCTCACCCACGTTGCTTCCACGCAGATTCCATACACATCGGAGAGCAAGGAGGCAATTGCGGATGTTGAGGAAATTGAAAACGAGATTCGCCTGGCGTTCCGGGAAGTCGCACGCAAGGTGCAGACGCATATCAACAAGAAAGTCCGTCGGGTGAAAACCCGGGAGAAATTTGATCTCATTACGAAGATTTTACCTGAGATTGCGAAGAAATCCGCTCATATGCTCAACAAACCTGTGCCGTCTCTGGAAAAAGTGATTACGCGAATCATGGATGTCGTGTGGATTGAAGATGTGGTTGAGTACGAAAAAGTACGGGGAAGACCTGTGCAGACGAAACTAAACGTGTCGAATCCAACAGGTCAAGCAGAGAGCGGGGGATGGATAGCCAAAAGTACGATTATGGTGGTGAACTACAAGAGTAAGCCGCAGAAGTTCAACTTGTACGCCTTGTATCCGAAGGGCGCGGTGGTCGGTGAGGTGCATCCGAAACCAACCAAGGTGACTGATTCGTACCTCAAGTGGTCGCTTGAGAGTATAGAGCCTACGAAAAAAATCGATGTCACCTATGAGCTGGCTGGCATCAACAAAGGTGATTTTGATGAGAATGATTTGTATGTGCAGAACATCAATCCGTCGTTTGTGATTGGTGCTGACAAATGGGAGGGTGACTAAGAGTATGGCACGTGATTACACCAATGTGATAACAAAAATAGATTCGATTGCAGCAAAGGTGTACGCTGACCTTGAGCAGGCGGAGATCCCAGCGTTGCAACTGTCAACGCGGACGAAAGCAAACATCAAGTTTGATGACCGGCTCAACGTCTGGAAGTATGGGAAGAACAAGACCCAGCGGGCAGCCAGTTCGCTTGATGGCGCGTACATGCTGCTGCGGACGATGTACATGGTGGACTTCATCAAAGATATGATTAAGGACAAGAAGTCGTCGACCCTCAGAGAGACGTACTACATTTCTGAGGGGTGGAACCTTGGGAAGTTCAGCAGTCAGAACGAATCAGACTTGCTTGCTGAGGATCTTGAGGTCATCACTGGGTGTATGAGGGAGGATTTCAAGCTGCGGCCTGAGGAGGATGGCGCACGGGTGATGGGGAACCTCGTTGTTGAGGAGGTCACGCGGAACAACACGAAGAAGAAGATACACTGTCAGGACGATGTTGGTGACGCAGGCTACGGCATTCCCTACAATGTGGAGAAGGAGAAGCTGTCGTTTAAGCAGGTTGATGCTGATTTCATTGTAGCGATAGAGACCGGTGGTATGTTCGACCGGTTGGTGGAGAACGGGTTTGATACTGACTACAGGGCCGTCCTGGTGCACCTCAAGGGTCAGCCGGCGCGGTCGACACGACGGTTCATCAAACGGCTCAATGAGGAAAAGAAGCTGCCGGTGCTCGTGTTCACAGATTGTGACCCCTGGAGCTTCAGGATTTACGGCAGTGTCGCCTATGGCGCGATCAAAACAGCGCACATCTCAGAGTACCTCGCGACACCTGCTGCGCAGTACCTCGGGGTGACTCCCTCAGACATTGAGAACTACAAGCTGCCGACGGATACGCTGACGACTGAGGATGTCGCAGCGTTGAAGAGCGAGCTGGATGACCCGCGGTTCCAGGATCAGTTCTGGAAGCATGAGATCAAGCTGCAGCTGTCCCTGGGGAAGAAATCAGAGCAGCAGGCGTTAGCGAAGTACGGGCTTGACTACGTGACAGACACCTATCTCCCTGAGAAGTTGACAGAGCTGGGGATGGCGAAAAAATAAAAATGTTTTTACCGTTGTGTCCCCCAGAGGTCCGAGGGTGGGATCATCTGGTAGCGGAGGTTCAGCACACGGTGGTCGTCAATAGCAATGAAGGTTTTACTGAAGATCCCTCCCTGTGCGCCAAGCGGGAGTGTGATGGTGTGGACTTGTTTTCCTTTGAGGTATGCTGGCTGGCGCGTTTTCTTCGGTTTCCCTTGGTGCTGTTGGAGCACCATGTGGTGCAGAAGAAAGAGGACTTCAATGACAATGACGATGCTGAGCAGGGCGATGGCAGACAGCACCCACTGCTCAAGGGTGAGCACCGCCCAGTCTCCTGCGAGCTTCAGAGTGAAGCTTCCAATGAGGAGCAAGGCGATCCAGATGATGTACATCATGGTGATGAGGAGCAAGATTTTGGACACGGTGAGGTACCGGTGCTTGAGTGTCTCTTCCTCCTCTGACGAGCGTGTGGTAGCCATGGTCCCTCTTTCCTTTGTTGACTCTGAACCACCCTAGTTGTTTTTAAAACTTTCTATTCTATAAATATCATGAGAGCTACATTTTATATAGGGTAGCTGCGTATAATGCGTGTTATGAAAGGGAGATGGTCTTGTGCGGTGTAGTGTCGTGGTCGTGACGCTGCTTGTCGTGATGAGCGGGTTGTCTAGTTCAGCAGTGCTGCAAACAAAGCCAACGACTACAACAACCTTGGCAGGGGTTTTGTACGTGGGGGGATCTGGTCCTGGGAACTACAGTCGTATCCAGGATGCAGTGGACAACGCGTCTGCTGGTGATACCGTCTTTGTGTACGATGACTCAGCGCCGTATTATGAAAGTATTGTAGTTAATGTTTCCCTTGCTCTTGTGGGTGAGGACAGGAATACGACGAGTATAGAGGGAGGTCACTATGCGATTACTCTCAATGCGAATGGGGTGTCGGTTTCTGGGTTTCGCATCAGTAATGTTGGTGATTTCTGGACGTGCTATGGCATCGGTGTGCTGTCAAACGACAATACCGTCTCGGGGAATACGATTGTGAATAATCAGCGGATGAACGGGGTGTACGTGAACGGTGGATCGTACAACACGATATCTGGGAACATCATTGCGAACAACAACTACCATGGGATCCGCCTCGAGTACAGCTCCCACAACGTGGTTGAGGAGAATCGTATTGTGAACAACCGAGGGTATGGCATTTATCTGTGGTCATCAACTGATAATCTTGTTGTGGGAAACACGATTCGACAGAGTTACTGGGAGGGAATCCTCATTGGTGATACCTCAGGTGGGAATACAGTGTATCATAACAATTTCATTGAGAATTCTCGGAATGCGTATGATGCGACAGGCAACACTTGGGACAACGGGTCTGCGGGGAACTACTGGTCTGATTACACCGGTGTCGACGGCAACGGCGATGGCATTGGTGATACCCCCTATCTGGTTCCAGGGAACGTTAGTTCGGATCGCTTCCCGTTCATGGAGCCATGGGGAGAGGTGAGCCCTGATGTGCAGATCACCGTGTCTGGCGGGTTTGGTGTCACGGTGTCTGTGAAGAACTCTGGGTGGGAGGATCTGAGTTCTCTTGAGTGGCGTGTCGGGTTTGAAGGCGCTGTCCTGCTGTTGCCCAGGCAACGGTCGTTTGAAGGAACGATTCCTACGCTTGTGGCTGGTGACATGGTAGAGATAGTCCCCGTCGATCTGATCTGTGGTGTGGGACTGATGACGGTGAACGTGTCTGTCGAGGAGGTCCCAGCGACCATGAAAGGGTTTTTATTGCTGTTTTTCTTTCTGCCGGTTTCCCCTTAAGCAGTGTATTTTTATTTTTTTTTCCAGGGGATTTTGATTTTTTCGGAACATTTATAACCATCGACTGACAAATATATACATGCTAGCAAGAGTCTAGCATAAGAGGAGGTGAAAACGCGGATATTAAAATCGTGGGGGCGGTGACTGATGAAACCGCGTTAGAAGAAATAGAAAGCATCGCAAAAGTCTTTGCGTACGAGCAGAGAATGAAGGAGTATACATCTCCTCTCCAACCTCGGCATCAGAGAAACAAACCCATCTTCATGCACGAGAAAAAAACAGGGGAGGACTTCAAAGCAACGCTACCATTCCAACCACACGTCCACGTGAAAGGACTGTGTTGATTTCAACTATCCTGCTCTCCTTCGGGGGTTCCCACTGTTGGGACCACCTACTCCTTCTTTTCCTAGTTTATATACTTATAGCAGAAGCTGAACAATTGAAAAAGTTTAAATTCAATGAACATCTTCCTCCTGGCAAAGAGGTAGACAATGGTTGAATTTGAGACACTGAAAGCAGAGGAAGTAAAATTTGGAAAAAATAACTTCATCGAGGTTGCTCGCAAGAAAGCAGTCGGTGAATCCATCTCCAAGGAATTTGTAGCCATCTCACGTGGGTTCTATCTAACCGATGGCACCAAGAAATGGAAATCATCCATCACGCTCCCTGATGAGGAAGATAAACGAAAGCAGATCGCAACGTTAATTAACAATCTGTAAAAAACACTGGGGCACACCCGCAACTCACAAGAGAACTGACACAGCACGGGTTCAGAGTTGCTTTTTTTTTTATTTCTCTGATGTACGCTAGGGTCTGTACCGCACAAAGCAGTCCTGATCCTGCCACGAGGACACATCAGGTTTCTTTCTGAAGTAGTATACATGTTTCAACTTCAGAAACGGTCGATGCCAGAGGAGCATCTGATGTGATGTCCTCTCGGGGCGTTCTACAAAGAAGTGTGTAAGCCGTGGGGCAAACACCCGGGTGACAATTAGTTTCGCAAGCAGCAGGGCAACCAGGAGTTCACCAGTAAGCACAACGATTGCTGTAGCCCACCCCCCGCTTAAAAAAGCAAAGGAAATCCCATGGGATTCATAGTAGGAATACAGCCACATCATGGTCGACAGCGCAAGACCACAGTACAGGAAATACATGAAATCTAACGTCAGCGGTATGGCTTTCTCCCCGCGTTTCATAATACCGTACAGTTCATAGAGGTGCAGCCAGAACAGCAGCAGGGCCGCTGGGCCAACCAGGAGACAGAACATGTAGAGCAGGACATCAAGTTCGGTGACAAGTGGTCCGTACGCCAGTGTGAAGAACGTTCCTATGATGAGTGCGGTGAGACCTGCAAAAATCAAGGCTACAAGACCGATTTGGATATGAAGTTCCTTGACGTAGTGCTGCGTGTCTTTTAGTTGCTCAGAAGGATCAGCCCATTCATCAGTACCTCTGTCCAACTGCGTTTCATCCATCATCCCATCTCCAGTACGGTGAACACCGTGTGCACTGATGGTATCACAGTAGTAGTATAAAAATATTCAACATCCTCGTTTATGGGAAGAATGAGGCTGTACACCTCATCAGCGTGGAGCACTTGTTGTGGTTTCTGAACCTGTTATGGTGCATCCTTTTCAGAATCGGTGCCAACGACAATTTCAAAACGTCTCGTCGGAATTACACATAGATATATAAACACTGAAAATATTGTGTTATATATTACATAATTATAGGGGAAAAACACGATATGAAGAAGAGATTCATGCTTGTTGCATTTTGCGTACTACTCGTAGCAATGCCGTTGGGCGTCTGCACATGTGATTGTGGTACAAACGAGGAAAGTCCTTCGTACCTATTGAACACAGAACCATGGATTGGCAGTGGAGACATCCTCAGATTACACGACCTAGCCATTGAGGAAGGCTGGACGTTTACCCTGGGGGAGAATCCTGCGACGAGTCGTCCGCTCCAAGAGCTCTGTGGCCTCGTGGTTCCTGAGAACTGGTGGGTAGATGCCGACTTTGACCCCTGTGTTCCCACGAAGGACTTACCAGCGCACTTTGATTGGCGTGAGCTAGGCGGCTGCACCCCTGTGAAGAACCAAGGTGGGTGTGGGAGCTGCTGGGCGTTTGGCACTGTCGCCCCCCTGGAGTGCAACATCCTCATCAGAGATCACATCGAGGTGGATCTCTCTGAGCAGTGGCTGGTAAGCTGTAACCGGAACAACTGGGGGTGTAACGGCGGCTGGTGGGCACACGATTACCACCAGTGGAAACCAGGGCTGTGTAATGGAACTGGTGCTGTGCTAGAAGAAGACTTTCCGTATGAAGCTTGGGACGTCCCCTGCAATGGCCCCTATCCTCATCCGTATCACATTGACTCCTGGCGGTTCATCGGGTTCTCGCAAGGTATTCCCCAGACTGATGCGATTAAACAGGCGATTCTGACGTATGGTCCTGTCTCTGTCTCCTGTGCTGTGACCCAAGCCTTTGGAGGCTACACCGGCGGGGTGTTCAACGAAGACAACCCCAACGCCTCCATCAACCACGCAGTCGCGCTCGTCGGCTGGGATGACACGCAAGGCACCGAGGGTGTCTGGTTCCTACGGAACTCGTGGGGTCCTGGCTGGGGTGAGGACGGCTACATGCGCATTGAGTACGGGGTGTGTAAGGTCGGCTACGCAGCCTGCTATGTGAACTACCCTGTGAAAACACAGCTTGAAATCACGGGTGGGCCTCTTGGTGTCGCTGTAGGGTTCCGGAATCTTGGGAATAGCACAACCACGGAAATAGCCTGGTCAATTACCTTGAAAGGCGGCGTCTTGGATTTGATTGACTCATCATTTGCAAGTACTATTTCATCACTAGAACCCGGGAAGGTAGTGGTCCAGCGTATACCACGCTTTGGGTTTGGTCCTCTCGCTATTTTCGTGACCGCTGATCCAAAAAACGCAGGGAAACAAGCGAAGTTCGCAGAAGGATTCCTCTGCGGCCTATTTGTGTTTTTCCCCCAAAACACATAAATACCCCTTCTGTCCTCCTGAGATATGTTTTTAAACACTATGGAGAATATTCGTTGCCTTCGGGGTTGATATGAAGAAGGAGAACTGTCCGTTTTGTGGACATCGATGGATTCGAAAATCCTTGGAGTCCAGGATAGAATGTCCGAATTGCCGCACAGAGTACTACGTCATGCCAAGACATCATGGCGTCGATGAGGAGGAGGTCACCGAGGAAGACGAACTCATCTATGATGAAGTCGAAGAATAATACCTTCTATGGAAGGAAGACTTTTCTCGAAAAGCAACGGTTTGTTTCTGTGTGCAGCTCATCACGTTTAAAAACACAGTGCGGATATCGCCTGTGATGGTTGACTGGCTCTTCGAAGAATCTGCACTCGTACTCACAGGTATCTTCATCACCTTCATATCCAGTTTCTTGTACACGATCAATGCTCAGGGGTTCGTCCATCGTGGAAAATACCGAAAAAAGGAAGAAGCACTCATCATCTTCCTGGGTGCAACAATACTGCTAGGGCTGGTGACTCCACTGATCCATGAGGGATCAAAGTTCATCATTGCCTCAGTGCATCTACTGACTATTACTGGGTTTATTATCATTGCTACGAATTTTGTGCTGCACTACTCGATCCCACGGTGGAGGCAGACGTCGTTCAAATCACTGCTGATTTATCTTCTTGGTGCATTCTTATTGGTCTTAGGTTTTCTGTTTGATTACTATTACTAAAAGAGGACAATCCACAGAAGTGTGTATGGGCCTGTTGCGATTTGAACGCAAGTCGATGGCTCCCGAAGCCACAAGGATACCAAGCTACCCCACAGGCCCAGAGATGGTACGCACACTAGCAAGGGGAGAAGGATAAAAGAGTTTTCGGTGGAAAACCACCACCTCGTTAGATGTCTTTGAGGAGTTTGCGGAACTCCTCGTACTTCTTCGTCAGAATGGTGATGGATTCCTGCAGCGCAGCTTTCGCAGACATGGACCCATCGGTTTCAAAGCTGAACAGCAGTGTCGTCGGGTCCCTAGTAATCGTGATGTAATCCACCTTGTTCTTGTCAAGGTGCATCTCCAACTCAGGTAACTTGGAGGTATCCTTGAGTGTGAGTTTGTCGCCTTTCAACTCGACGAGATCCTTGGGGAGATCCTCGACGAATGCTTTGACATCACTCATTCGTTTTTTATCAACTGTGATGACGGTTTCCATCTTATAGCGTGGTGCGAGAACCACCTGCCATTTCGCATGATCTCGGGCTCGACCCAGGACTGCTTCAACCTCAAGGATCACCCGTTGGTCCTTTGTCAACTCGACAATCGGAATCTTTGTTTCTGTGATAGCAAAACTGGCTTGCTCGGGTTGTAAATCACCAGAGTACACGACCCCGCCCCCTTCTTTGCTGAGGGTGTAGCGGACTGTGCAATTCGGACAACCCTTCCCAGCGCATTTACAGTCACTGCGGAAGGTCAGCAGCTGCAGGTCCGTTGGAATAGGGATTAAACCCAGGCGATGTGAAATCATCTCATCGAACAACGCACTGGTGTTATCGTAGATGATCACGTCATCAATCGCGAGTTTTGGCAGCTCCGCAAGCATGATGCGGCGTAGCGAGTTCACAAAGTACGGATCAGTATCCTCTATTCTTAGAACCCCTTTATTCTCCTTTAACTCCACGGTCTTGACTTTCATGGATCCACCCTTAGATACGTCGTCCTCGTTTCCCACCCTTTGGTTTACAGCCGTCATGCGGATGGGGGGTGACGTCTTCAATGGTACCAATGCGTAGGCCAGCGCGGACCAGTGATCGTATCGCGGTTTGTGCCCCGCGACCAGGGTTGCCGCCTTTCTTGCCGCCTTTCCCGCTGATCTTGATGTTGACGCTGTCGAATCCTTTTTCAAGAGCGGCTTCCGCGACGACCTGTGCGACTTTCATGGCAACGTACGGTGAGCCTTCATCTTTTGCTGATTTGGTCACCATGCCACCAGAGCATTTGGTAATCGTCTCAGCCCCTGTGGAATCTGTGAGTGTAATAATAATGTTGTTGAACGACGAGTAAATGTGTGCAATTCCCTTGCGCGCCATACCTTACGCCCCCTCCTTTTCTTTCTTGTCTTTTTTCTTCTCTTCTGGTGCTGCGGGGCTTGGCTCTGCTGTCTTGTGCTCTTCAGGTGCCAAAGGTGGTGTTGGTGGCGCTGCTGGTGCTGCAGGCTCAGCTGGTGGTGCCGGTGGGGCTGCTGGTTCTGTGGTTTGTGTCGATGGTGGGGTTGCTGGTGGGGTTGCTGGTGGGGTTGCTGGTGGTGCAGGTGCTGGAGCTGGCTCTCTCTTCATCGGCTCAGGTGCCGCTGCAGCTGTCGCCTCTGCCTTAGGTTTGTACACCCCGGGTTCTGCTTTGTAGGCATCAGTCTTTGGGCGAGCAGGATGAGACAGTTCAGTGAGCGGTGATTGCATCGTATAGGAGATGTCCCCCTCATCATTCTTGGCTACCATGTAACTCGGAATCGTAACGGTTTTCCCTCCCACAGAGATGTGACCATGGCTGATGAGCTGACGGGCTTGGTACGGGGTGCTTGAGAACCCTTTCAGGTACACCAGAGTCTGGAGTCGCCGTGAGAGCACTGATTCGGTCTCAAGTGCAAGGACATCATCAAGTGAGGCGCCCATCGCAACAATCCCCATGCGGGTGAGATGGAGCAGCAGCTGTTCGCTTTCTTTCTTCACCTGCGGGTTTGCCGTACCAACCTTCGCAAGCAGCTCTCTCGCCTGCTCACGGTGTTTCCCGAGGTAGGTTTTTGCCTTCCAGACCTCCTTGTGGTTCTTCAACCCGTACTTCTTCATGAGCTCGCGCTCAGACTTGATACGGTTTTCTTTCCAGGGATGCAGGGGGGTTTCATATTTTTTCCGGGGGAACTTTTGACTGCTCATTCACACCACTCCTACTTCTTCTCCTTTGCTGGTTCTTCTTTTTTGCCTGTTGCTGCGGGTGCTTCCCTGCGTTTGGAGACGCCGAGGGCTAATCCTTTCCTGCCATTAGAGCTGGTGCGTTGTCCCCGGACTTTTAATCCCATCTCGTGACGAACACCGCGGTAAGATCGTATCATCTTCATCATGTTGATGTCTTCCCGTAAGCGTTGGGCGACATCGGTGCTGATGAGATGCATGTCCTCACCACTGTAGTAATCCTTCTGGTAATTCAACATCCACGACGGAGCGTACTGGTCAACGTTCTCTACTGCCTCTCGGATTTTCTCAATCTGTGGTTCGGTGAGGTTCCCGAATTTTAACTTCCGATCAACCTCAGCGATATCTGAGATGAGCACTGCCATGTGACGGCCGATGCCTTTAATCTGGGTTAAACCTTGGACGATGTTATGCTCTCCGTTGATATCGGTGTTGACCAGACGGACGATGTAGTTGAAATTCTCATCGTGTTCTTTCTTCTTTGGAGCCCCCTCGTCTTGCCCTGGTTTTTTTCCTTTTTTGTCTTTCTTCTTCTGCTGATCTTGTTTTCCTGCTGGTCGCTGTGGCTCCGGGGGAGGCGTGGTTGGTTCTTCTGTCGGCTTCTCAGATGTTTTCGATTCTGTGTGTTTTTTTTCTGAATCTGTTGTGTCTTGCTCTGGGGCTTTCTCATGTTCTGGCAAATGAATACCTCGCAGTAATGTACAATTTCTCTCTGAATAGTATCCTGTGTACTACAAGAAAGTATTGCCAATAATAAAAGAAGATGTATTTAAGGGTAACTCTCAGGGGGTTTCCTGCATCCTAGGAGGCGGGCAGAGGTGTGACGTCAGACAGGGGGAACAGTCCCAGGCAAGGAGGTGGTGTTTCTTCACCGTAATTCATAAATGCAGTGAAGCGATGTTGGGTTGTGAGTTTGCGGTTATGTCAAAGACAACATGGACACCAATTGAGGACGTGCTAACAGGAGACTATGCAGGGAAACCCGTGCATCTCCGTGGGTGGATTTATCGGACGCGCAGTAGCGGCAACATCGTGTTTATGACGTTGCGTGATGTCACCGGCGTGCTGCAGGCGACGGTGAAGCGGGGGAATCTGCCTGACGCTGAGTTCGAAGATGCACTCAAGGCACTCATCGAGTCGTCTGTTCAGGTCACCGGTGTCGTGAAAGAAGACACACGAGCACCAGGTGGCTATGAGCTGCAGGTGTCGTCTCTGACCATGGTGCAGTTCGCTGAGCCGTTTCCCATTACGAAGGATCAGAGCCCTGAGTTTCTGCTTGACCAGCGGCACCTCTGGATTCGGTCACGGAAGCTGACCTCGATTCTGAAGGTGCGGTCCACAGTGGTTGGTGCGATCCACTCGTTTTTCAGAGGCCAGGGGTTCTACGAGTTTGACGCACCCGTGCTGCAGCCGAACCAGTGTGAAGGAGGCTCGACGCTCTTTGAGGTGAAGTACTACGATGAGAAAACCTACCTATCACAGTCCTGGCAGCTGTACGCTGAGGCAGGGATCTTTGCCTTAGAGAAGATCTACAACATGGGACCAACGTTCCGTGCGGAAAAATCAAAGACGTCACGGCATTTATCAGAGTTCTGGATGGCGGAGATGGAGGCAGCCTGGATGGATCTGTCTGATGTTGTCTCTATCGCAAAAGACGAAGTCAAATATATTCTCGCCCAGGTGTTGAAGCACAACAAGAAAGACTTAGAGGTCCTGGGGCAGGATGTCACAAAACTGGAGACAATACGCATGTCTGAGTTTCCGACGATCACGTACACCGAGGCGCTACAGATCCTGAAAGACAAGGAAGGCATGGAGATAGACTGGGGAAAGGATTTGCGTACCGTTGAGGAAGACAAGCTGATGAATCATTTTCTAACGCCGGTGGTGGTGACGCACTACCCGCGGGAGATCATGGCGTTCTACAAGCCTAGTGATAAGAAGGACCCAAAGACAGCCTTGTGTTTCGATATGCTTGCCCCTGAGGGGTACGGGGAGATCGTCGGTGGGTCACAGCGCAGCACCGATATCGCGGCGATGACCCAGCGTCTCACGCAGATGGGGGAGCGAGTGGAGAACTACGACTGGTACTTTGATCTGCGGCGGTACGGTTCGGTGCCTCATGCAGGGTACGGCCTTGGTGTGGAGCGGTTGGTGGCCTGGATCTGTAAAGCAGAGAACATCAAGGATGCGATTCCGTTTCCTCGCACGTTGCTGCGGTTTCGGCCATAGCTGGTGGTGGTGATGAAACGACAGGTCCATGTGGTGATCTCAGGACACGTGCAGGGGGTGTGGTATCGGGCGAGCACTAAGCAGCAGGCTGAGGCGCTGGGGGTGACCGGGTGGGTGAAGAACACTGCTGAGGGCAACGTGGAAGCAGTGTTCGAAGGTGACAGTCAGACCGTGCAGGACATGGTTGAGTGGTGTAAGAGAGGCCCGCCACTGGCACAAGTGACGAGTGTGCAGGTCACTGAGAAGCAGTACGATGGTCACTTTGTCGGGTTTGCTATCAAGCGAGACTAACGAGATCGTTTTAGAGACTCAGGGTCCCTGTAGTTTTCGGAGAGAATGCTTTTGAGAGGGAGAGAGAGGAAAGATATGAAAAAAAGAAGAATAAGGGGATACCTCTCTCCTCTCCTCATAACGTAGCGGACATCCACTCGAGGTATATAAACGTATTTCAATACGTGTTAACACGTGACAACTTGCTCTGTTGAAAGCCGATGTTTTAAAAAAAAAAGGGTGTTAGAAAAACTTCCAGACCACGCGTTGCATGCTGGCGTTGTTTCCAACGCGATCGAAGGCAACAACAGAAATGGTGTGTCTAAAGAAGGCTGTGGTGGACCACAGCCAGCAGTACGGCTCTTCTGTGAATGTCGCCTTCCAGTCCCGGTCGATGTACAAAGAGACGTTCTCCACACCACAGCCGGTGTCGTCTGCCTCAGCTTCGAGGGTGATAGCACCGAGCACCAAGGTGACGAAAAAGTCTCTGCGGTACTCATCGTTCACGTACAGTGCTTGTTTCTGCGGTGTGACGAGCGTCAGTGCTGGTGGTGTCCCATCGACGATGAACGGAAACGGCTCTGAGGTGACTTGCGTTCCGTACTGATCCTTGACATGAACCACGATCTCATACGTGCCTTCTTGAGCCCAGGCGTGGGAGGCACACATCATCTGCCCAGAAGGATACGGCCCGAGCCATCCTGAGCTGGTGCCATCACCCCAGTCCCAGTTACAGTACAGATCGTCTCCATTGGGGTCTGTCACTGTGATGCAAAAGGTGTAGCTGACGTTCGGCCGGCCGTACCCTGGACCAGTGATGTTTGGCGCCAGTGGTGGTTGATTCATCGATGCCTCAAAACACGCGCTGTGAGCAGCATCATGGCGGAACATCGGCCAGCCTGCACCGGTGCCGTCACCTGCGGTGAGGGCGTACGCACGCCCATGGTTGTTGGTCGGTGGATTAGAGGTACCATACCCGCCGACAATGAACACGTCAAGTGTCCCGTCGTTGTTGAAATCCGCGATCACCGGTGCATGATCCATTTCAAAGGTTTGTCCGTAGTGTGCTTGTAGATCATAGGTCCAGACGACTTGTCCGTCGGTGCCGCGTACTGCCCGCAGGATTCCATCGTCTGAGCCGAACACCACGTCGAGGATGTCACCTCCGTCTACATCAGCAAGCGCTGCGCCTCGGAACATGTTCCCACCAGTCGAATAACTCCAGAGCAAGGAACCCGTATGCGAGAGTGCAATGAGTTTGTTGTACGAGACGCAGACGACTTCGATGTACCCGTCGTTGTTCAGATCCCCAAGTGAGGTAGGCGCCCCGATGTAGTACGACGCAATGTATTCCCAGGCGAGGCTGCCGTCCTCACCATTGAAGGCGTACACATGGCTGTCGTAGCACCCGATGACAAGCTCAGGGAGGCCGTCCTCATCAAGGTCAGCAAACGACGCGCCGTGGTACATGTAGTCCTGCGGGAGGTCAGAGTACCACAGCACAGACCCATTGTTTCCCCGTAGAGCGTAGACCCGGCAGTCCCCGGCCCACTGGGCGACGACGACATCGAGCTGCCCGTCGTTGTCCACATCAACAACAGCTGGACAGGACTGAATGTAGCTCGTGGACCCTAGATTCTTCTGCCAGGTGATGCTGCCGTCTTCACCGTTGAGGCAGAACACGTTACCATAGAATGTTCCGAGGATGACCTCTGGTTTTCCGTCATTATCAACATCAGCGACAGCTGGAGGAGAGTCAATGCAGTTTGATGCACCAGTGGACCGTGCCCATTTTACCTGCCCTGTCGACCCGTTGAAACAGTACACCATGGATGGAGACGACGCAGGGATGACCACGTCGAGATGACCATCCAGGTCAACATCCGCGATCACCGGGGATGCATCGTTACACCCGCCGGTATCGTAGCTCCACAGCAGCGAGCCGTTCTCTGCATTCAACGCATACACGTGTTCATCGTTGAAGTACGTCCCAAACACGATTTCAAGGGAACCATCTTCGTCGATATCACCCACTGCAGCTGAGCCAAAGGACGGTGCAGCAAGCTGGTACCACCAGAGAACCTGTACCTCACTGTCGTGTTGGTTGGAATCAGGGATCCATGGAGCACCCAGTCCCATGCTGCCATGAACACATACAACAACTAAACCTACAAGGAGAACACTCCGTAACCCTCGGACAGAACCCATACACTATTCCTCCACTCAAAAGTATAGCCCCCACTCTATATAAATGTTGTAGTGACGAAAACACAGGATAAGAAGATGGAACGATACGAAAGATTACAGCAGTTTTATTAGTGTCCTTTGTCTGCTTCGTCTTCCTCTTCGGGTACTTGTTTTTCTTCTTGTCGCTCTTTTTTCTTTTCCTTTTCTTCTTTCTTCTTCTCTTTTTCCTCGGCTTTTTCCTCTTGATGCTGCTTCTCCCGGACAATACCACCTTGCAGCACCCGGATCCGTGCGCTCATCGCATGAATGTGCTCATCGTGATGCCGACGTTTCAGGTTGAACTCTGCTTTCGTGATCTTTTTACTCTCACATTTCTCATGGAGTTGGTTGATCCTCATCTGCTCCCGTTCGATTTTTTTCTCAAGCCTGGCAATGTTTTTTTCTAATCGCTCAATGAAGCCCATGGTTTCTACCTCGTGTTCTCATCTTGGTTGACACATGGTATATTTTATTGGTATGACGATTCCCCAATAAGTAGGATGCTTATATAATTTTCAGACACAGGAAGGCGTGCAAAAAAACACAGGACGTCTCAAGTCGTATTCACAGGAGACGTTGTTGTCCTGGTGTGGTTTCTAGCTCAGGGTAGGAGAACGGCTCGAGCACTGCAGAGACATTGGGGTTGCGGTGTTTTGAGGTGATTAACCGTGAGATGGTAAACGCCTCCATCTGCTGGTCACCATACGGGACGAGCAGAGCGTCAGCTTGTTGTTTTGTAAGCGAGGAATCAATCCATTCGTGTTCATCCTGCTTGCGAAGAATCACGGGCATGCGTTTTTTCTTGTTGTGAATCTTTGCCATTAGTGGGTTTGCGTTCGTCGTGATGATTGTGTAGGTATGGAGTTCTTCAGCTGTTTTAGTAGTCCTCCAGGTGTCCCACAGGCCAGCCATGGCGAACGGTTCATGGCTCTTCAACCGAATGTAGTACGGATAGTTCCTGCCGTTGACGTCCTGCCATTCAAAGAACCCATCCGCGAGTACCAGGCAATGTTGTGTCTCAGCAGCATGGCGGAACGATGGTTTCTCATAGATACTTTCTGCGCGGGCGTTCATGGTTTTGAGGCGGATCTGCTCAGCGGTTGTTTTGTCTTTGACCCAGAAGGGGATCAACCCCCAAGTGAATAGCTGGATGTGGTCTGGATCTGTGTTGGTGATGACAGGCAGGCTGGGGAGGTCAAAGCCTGAGGCGTGGTACTGGCGGGTGAACGTGGAGTGCTCTGGGAAGGTTGCTGTGAAGCGTTTCACGAGTGGATCAGGTCCTGGCACGGAATAGCGATAACACATGGTAGTCTCCTAAGGAGGGGTACATCTTACTTCTTTTTGTTCTTTTTCTCTTTGGCTGACTCTTGGAGAGGGTAGATGTGTTTCCATGCGTTCTTCACACGCTTTCCAAATGTCGTCATACCAGCTCGATACTTATACTGGTTTTTATACCTCAAGAGGAGGGAGCTGAAAGTATTGTCTCAAGCACAATAAATCATAAGAAGAGAATCGTTGTTCTCTCATCTGATGATTGAGGTGTTTGTGGGGACGTCAGGATGGTCGTACGACTGGAACCTCGGTAATTCTTTAGAGTGGTACATCAAGGAATCGCAGTTGAACGCTATAGAGTTGAACATGAGTTTCTACCGGTTCCCGTACCCGAACATGGTGAAATCCTGGGCGACCAAGGGAAACAACCTTGCCTGGGTGGTCAAAGTGCATCGGTCGGTGACGCATTTTCAGAAGCTCAGTGGTGCTGCGGTTGAGCGTTTTTCGCGTTTCAAAAAACTCTTTGCACCCCTGGAGGAGAGGATTCATTATTATCTGTTTCAGCTGCCGCCGTCGTTTACCGATATTGACGTATTAGAGCGGTTCATTAGCCAGACGGGGACAGAGAAGATCGCAGTGGAACTGCGTCATCCCACCCTGTTTACAGAGGAGGTCATTGCCTGGGGGAAGAAGCAGGGGGTGTTGCTCGTCAGCATCGATGCCCCGAAGCTGCCTACCACGGTTATGAGTGAGTCTGTGGTTTACGAGCGGGTTCATGGGCGGACCGCGTGGTACTCACATGACTATTCAGACACAGAGTTACAGGAGATAAGAGAACGGATCCTTGCGGGGAACCCTGAGAGGGTGTACGTGTTTTTCAACAATAACCATAAGATGATGGAGAACGCGGTGCGGATGGCACGTCTTCTCAGATAAGAAACCATCTTTTTTTCTAGGGTGTGGTGACGTCAACTGCGACTAGCAACGCTGAGCCAAGGTAAAATGACTGATGGGATGTTGGATCTGTGTTGATTCGTATCCCTGTGAAGCCGATGACCCCTGGGTTTCCTAAGAACTGGAAAAAACCAAGCGGCCAGTGTGGAAATCTGCCGCGGAATGTTCCGTTCATCGCTTGATGTCCCAGTAGTCCAATGGTGTGCATCCAGCCTGTGCTTTGGTACTGCCCGTTGATGACGTACGGGCAGTACCTGATCACGTCGAACGCTGAGACACCGGTGTAGGTGGTGAGGGAGATGAACATGTCTTGAATCACTTGAAGTAGTGAGGAATCAAGGTACAATAGGAGGTTGATCAACGGCCATTGCATGTTCCAGTAGTACATGCTGATGATACCAATGGCTAAACACACAGCGTAGATGGAGTAGAGTGGTGTGTTGATGAAGAGGTTGATGGTTTTGATGACCAGGGTGTTGAGCAGCGTCTGAAAGAAGGTGTTGGTGCCTTCTCCTGTGATGAGACACAGGATGTTCCGAGACTGGCTGACTCCCAGGGAACAGGATGGAGGTACAGGAGGGTGTTTCAAAGACAGTGATGGTACCTCGTTGTGAATCCTGGAGAGAATGAGATCCTGGGCTTGTTCAACACTCATCCCCTGTGGTAACAACCCGTACGTGTTCAGATTCACAACTGCTTCTTTGAAGAGCGGTACAGCTTCTTCCCGTGTCGTTGTTCGATTCAACCTGGCTCTGAACTCAACCAGATACTGCTCCAGGTTCTTGTACTGTTCTCCAGTAAGTTTTACTGTGGTGTTTCCATATCCTTTGATACCACATGCTTGACTTGTAACTTCAATGAGATCATTATCGCTGGCTGCTTTTACGACGTTGAAGTTGATACTTGGTACGACTGCAACACCGATGAACAAGAGAATCACTCCTACCACTAAGATTCTCTTTATCTTCAACAGCTCACCTCAAGCAGGTCATAGGGTTCTTGTGCAGGATGCCAGTCGCAGTACACCCCAGGGATGCAGATCGGGATAAAAAAATACCAGAAGAAGATGGCAAAGATGAGTGAACGACCCAATAAAACCTTGGGTCCAACCCCGCTCCAATCATCATAGTAGTTTTTATCGAAAATAGGGTGTCTTGGTGTCTGACGTCTGATAGGAAAGAGTTGTCCAAAGCTAATATCTCTTGAATTATTAATGAAATTGTTACACGTTATTTTTACGGCCCCAAACTCTACGAGTGTGTATAAGCCTTCTTCGTTATTTCTGAACTCATTGTTGAAGATGAAATTCGATTTTCCAGGAGAAGTAATTTGCAATCCATAATCACACCCGTCAATCTTGTTAAAGGAAATATTCCCATACTTCACCTCATTATAATAGATACCAACAGAGGCTGTATCGATGGTGTTGTTGATGATTGTTAAATAAGAGCAGGAACTAATATCAAGATGGCCGTGAATAGAATTGTTAGAGATAGAGAAATAATGATCATCAAACAAACTCATTGCTTGATTACTGTTGATGATTTCATTTCCGGTGATAGTCATATTTGTACAATAATGGATGAAAATGCCGGCACCTGAAAGGCGATTATAAGAAATCTCCCAATCACTTGCATTTGCTACAATATTAATCCACCCTGAGATGTTGTTATGAAATATGTTGTTGAACCGGCAACTTGCTTCACCGACTACCCCATGATGTGATTTGAAAATATTTTCTGCGATGTAATTGTATGAGGCGCCTTCATCAAATTTAACGCCAATCCAGTTATTGATAAAAATATTTCCAATAATATTATTGTGGTTTCCTGCAATAGTAATTCCATAATTCAGCGCCTCTTCATCGGTCAAGATTACATTGTGTGAAATTATATTATTGCTGGAGAAAATCAATAGTTCAGGGGTATACTCATGAGGGAAAGTAGAGCAATTTCGTATTGTAAACTCACTTATCTTTATATTATCCGCACCAAGAACGATGACATGACTATTCTTCTTTCCATCAATAATCGTCGTGTTTCTATTTCCACCAATTAAATTGATAGTTATATTGATGACTACATTTTCATAATATACACCATCGTACACAAAGACGGTATCTCCAGTACTTGAATTATTAATCGCATCCTGAATCCTTGAATAATTTCCAGGTCCTGTCCCACCGACATACCACCAATTCCCTCGCAAGGATTGAGAGTTCTTAGTGCCTTGTGCAATCACTGGAATGATAGAGGTTCCAACGAACAAGAAAATGATTCCAACAGAGAGGATGGTCTTCATGTTCATGATCTCACGCTGGTATGTCGTAGGGTTCTGCTGCGGGATGCCAATCACATTCAACCCAGGGAACGAAGAACATGAGGTAGAGCCACTCAGGGATTGAAATCTCAACGACGATGAAGCCGAGTATGACCTTTGGACCACGACCCTTCCAGGTGTCCCAGTAGTTACCGATCCATGTGTTTTTCCCAGGCTGAATTACACTTCTAAAAAACACAAAGCCGATGAGGCTATAGTTACGAAAGTTATTCTGTGCAAAGGTATTGCCACCGCCCCCACAGCGAATCCCACGGGCACACGAATCAATATCATTCCCATACACCGTGGTGTTCGTCGCGCCAAATTCTATTCCAATACTACAGTTTCTAATTCTATTTCCTGACACGTTCTGATGGTCAGCACCTGTGAAGCTGATGCCACTGTCACGACAGTCTGCTACCACATTGCCTGTGATGGTAAAACTACTGAGAGGACTGTACGACAGAACGGTGATGCCATCAAGGAAACACTGACGGATGTGATTCCCACAAATGCGAACATTATCTCTGGTGTAACTCACGTAGATTCCTGTGTGCGCTGACGTCGTGATGGTACAGTCTGCTATGGTGATGTGGTGTTGCTCATACCCGGGGTGTCGTTCTATGAAAATGCCACATGTAAACGTCGAACAGTCGGTCTCTGGGTTTTCTATGGTACAATTCGAGACAAGGATGTGGCTTGCTTCGATGAGCATCACTGATTCAAAACCTTTGCCCTGAATGAATGGTTTTCCGGTATCATTACCTCCTCCGAGTTCATGGGCGATGCCGAGAAGACTGATGTTGTCTTTTGAAAGCAGAATCCCTTCTTCAGGGTACGTTCCACTGTACACCTCAATGGTATCCCCTGGGTTCGAAGCGTTCACCGCTTCTCTGATGGAGGTGTAGTCTGCATCTCCAGGTTCATCATCAACCGTGATGATACTTTTATCAGAGGCCTGTTCTGCTGGTACAGATGGAATGATACAGGTTCCAACGAACAAGAGAATAATGCCAACCGCCAACCAGCTCTTCTTCATCAAGTATCCCTCATACACACGGTTAGATCCAGCGACACAGGAGCAGTGTCGCAAACACCCCAACAATACCAACTAATTTATTGTAGATATCAACACAGTACACACCAGTTAGATTGTACACAATGGAGAGAAGAACATTGAGACCTATAATACAGAGAAATAAGATGGAACAGAGGACTGGAAAAGGCCATAAGAATCTCTTCGTGTTCCCACAATCGCACTCAGAGTCCTGCAACTGAGAGAGCTCAGCTTTCAGAGCCGGAGTCTTTTCAATGACAGCGGAGAGGTCCTTCTGCGCCACTAGAGTGCTGAAGTGATACGTCCTAACAATCGACTGCATCCTTAATGCACTGATCCTCTTTGACAGCAGCAACCCAATGACATACAGTTGTTTCAGCTGACTCGTTGTTACGGAGAGTTGACCATCTGTACTTGGGAGCATCCCTCTCCGGATCTGAGCGTCCTGTACAACACGCTGTATCTCCTCGTTGTTTACAAAATCAACGATGGTTTGGAAGACCAGCTCCCGCTGAGTGATGGCATCCCCCAGTTGGTTCTCATGAGATGCTTTCACCACAATGACGTTGATGCCAGGCACAGCTGCGACACCAACGAACAAGAGAATGATCCCAACCGCCAACCCTTTCCTTAACAAACAATTCTTCAGCATCTGTGTTTCCTCCCTCTATACCACGAGTTAATAAGACAGTACCATTATAAAAACATATCCTTAAGGAAAAAGAAGCATGAACTTGGTTTTTAACACAACAAAAAAAGAAGAAAAGACAAGGAGTTTATCCCATAGTATAGTGTTTTCTCACAGCCTTCTTGATCTTCCAGTTGCATTTCATACCTTCAGGAAATATAACGTAGTCTCCTTTCTTGAAATGAAAGGCTTTTCCT
>JAFGML010000024.1 GCA_016927555.1 Thermoplasmatota archaeon | reverse complement strand
GTACACTTTTTTTGAAATGTCTTTTTTCCATCTCTTTCCCCATAAAACTTACAGGACATTGGGTATATTAATGTATCGTTTTTCAAGAGAATTGTCCGTATATAGGAATGAGAACAGAAGAAAGAGGCACTTTAATTATGTACTAGGGGGGGCATGATGTTACCGTTCTCCATGGACGACTACGAGGATAACTGCGGGGAGATATTCTATTGACTAGGGTAATCTGAGTAACTCTCTGTTTTGCCGTAAAAAAGTAAGGTGGATTTTATTAATACATAGCTGCCTATCTCAAAACGGTTAAAGATGCACTGCGATGGAGAAGAAACTATTGTAACTGTATCTTACCATCTAATAAAATAAAATCTTTTCATTTTAAATGAATAGAATCAGAATAATTTAGATTTTTTTTAATATTGTTCCATGTCTCGTAGGTAATAGACATAGAAAAAACATTGAGGAGGGCCCCTTTTCGTTCTAATTGTCTAGTTCTTGAATCGTCTTTTCTAAATCCAAATTTTTCATACAAACGAATAGCTCTAGGATTATTACTTAACACAAATGTGTGCATGATTGAAAATTGGAGGATATCAAAGACATATTCCATTAATTTATACAATGTAAGTGAGCCGATACCCTTGCCACGCGCAGTGTTTTCTGCAATATAGAAACCCCAATCCGTGGATTTCTTCTGATAATTGATATTAGAAAGATAGGCAAGTCCAACGGGCTTCTCATTACATTTAATAACCCATACCTTTCTATTTTTTTTTGTTTTTAAATCCTCTAACCACTGGTGGTGTTCATCTTTCGTGATAAAATAATCATGTAACATGAATTGATTTACATGCGCTGAATTCCGCCAGGTCCTCACCTGTTCAAAGAGCTGTGTATCACCATTTAAAATATTTTCAAATAATATTTTCATGTAGTCGCTCTCTATATTACTGATCGAACAAGTTCAAATGCTTCAGCTGCAGCAAAACCTACTTTTACACCCCAAATCTTTGCATTCATTTCTACCGCCTTTAAAGAGCGAGGATGGGGAAATTTTCGTAGTTCTAACTTGTAATAAGCTAATGCCTGAAGTTTCTTTTCCAAACTCGATGAAATATTAAAAAAAACTGTTGGACTAAAACGTATTGGATAGCCCCATTCAGTAGAAGATAGAATCTCAAAGCAATAAATGGTTTTTACTGATTCATTTTCAAGAGGTCTTGATGAAGTAATTACTGATTCATAGGTTATTTTATGGTCAATATTTAGGTCTTCTTTGTAATGAGTGAATATGAGACATGGTTGTATTTTATTTTTCACCTCCTCAATTTTTTTAACAATATCGAGCAGAGGAATAGAGTCGAACCGGTTATCAGGTAGATTGAATGAAAAAACTTTTTTTACACCGAGGGCTTTATTTGCAGTCTCCATTTCGTTTTCTAAAATTTTTATTTCTTTTTCCATATTTTCATTCCGCGAATCGTACCGTGCTCCTACTCCCTTTCCAAATATCAGTGTATATGCCTCGTAGCCCTCATTGACTAATCGAGCAATAGTCCCCCCACAACCAAGAATTTCATCATCAGGATGTGCTGCTATGATTAAGACTCTTTTTTTTTTCATGATTCCATATCCTTTTTCTTAAATGTTGCTTTTGCTACAACCGCTCCTTTCCTCTTTGTTGTATCGGAGAATTCTATACGTAAAAATTTTGTTTCAATATATGCTAATGGGTATCCCTCTGCATCAAGCATTCGTATATAGTCATATACTGTTGATATATCGTCAAGATGTTCAATATTGCTTTCTTCAGAGGTTCTCCTTTGCAACTGTACAATTTTTCCTTGCTGAGGTACAGGGTGCGGTTGCTGTTTGATAATAAAAGGAATCATGTGATTAAAGATTATTGTGCTCGCTCGTTTGAAGATTTGCTCTGCAGATCCCTGTAGAGAGAGCTGTTTTTTCATGTAAACAGGTCCTGCATCTAATTCTGCTGTAGCTTTGATAGCCGAGATTTTTGTTTTTTTGAATCCCCGTATGATAAGATTTTGTAACGGACTCCCTCCTCTCCCGAAAGGAAGGTCAGTCATATGGAATATCACACATTCATTGTTCTCATATATTTCCTTGGGGATTTTCCATGACCAATGAGGAAAAAAAAGATATCTTGGTTTGATTGCTTTGACTTTCTCAGTAAGTAACTCCTCTTTTTTTGTTATTAGATAGATGTTTTTATCTGGATTTTTTAAAATGAATAGCTTTGCGGCTTTTATATTCCAGGATTTAATTGTTGCTATGATGTAGCTATGTTTCATATCATATCCTTTGTAATCCATTCATCCGCCTTTATGTCACGTTTGGCACTTCTCCCAATGACCATGTGTAGATACTTCGGTTTAAGTCCATACCCGGGTCGTTTCACGACAAGCATGTCTTTCGTAATAATTGTTCCTTTTTTGATATCCACTGCTGCAATAATACTGCGCCTTCCTTTTTCGTACATTTCTTGTTCTGCCTTTGATCGTTCTTTGACACCTGTTCCCATGGCTTGTTCTACATCTCTGATATTCTTTACTAATTGGTTCAGTTCGTCTGGCTCAATCGCAAACGAATGGTCAGGACCTTTCATCGTTCGATCAAGGGTAAAATGTTTCTCAATTACTGTAGCTCCTTGTGCGACCGCCGCTGTAGAGATATGAATGCCAAGGGTATGATCAGAAAAACCAATTGGTATCTGAAATGCTTTGGAGAGTGTCTCAATCGCTTTAAGGTTGACAATCTCTGGTGGAGACGGGTATAATGAGGCGCAATGAAGTATGATGATGTCATCATTTCCTTGTGAACGAATCACTTCTAATGCATCTTCGATTTCCCCTAGTGTCGCAAGGCCAACAGAGAGAAGTATTGGTTTATGTTTTTGTGCGATATATTTTAGTAACTCAAGATCAGTGAGTTCAAATGAAGCAACCTTGAATGCAGGGACTCCAATGGTATCTAGCTCATCCACTGCATTGTAATCAAATGGTGAGGAGAGAAAATGTAGGTCTTTCTGTGTAACGTAGTCGAACAACTCACGATGCCACTCTCGTGGTAGTTCATTTGCTTTTATCAAATCAAATGGATTGACTTCATCCTTAGAAAACTTTGGAGTATGCTTTGAGTACATTGTTTCTGCTCGGTATGTCTGAAATTTAATGCAATCAACACCCGCTTCAACTGCGTTATCAATTAATTGTTTTGCTGTCGCAAGATCTCTATTATGATTTGCTCCAATTTCTGCAATAATATAAGTTGGGTGGCCGCTTCCAATAATTTTTTGACCAATTGTTACTTCTTTTTGCACGCAATTCGCTCCATAGAATCCACAATGTGTGCTTTTCCCTTTCCATCAACAAGATTCATTCCATTCTGTCTCATGCGATCTCGTAAAGATTTATCCTCAACTAATTCTTTAACTTTATCTCTGAGATGTTCTGGCTTAATTTCGGCTTGTTCTCCAAGATACAATCCTATACGATTAGTGTGAAATCCATAGGCAACACCACGTTGATTATTCGCAACGGTGATGATTAGACTGGGGATACCAAAGTACGCTAATTCATAACAAGAGCTCCCTCCAGCACTAATCGCAAGATCAGCTTGGAGGTAGTACTCGGCCATATTTTTAGGTGAGTAAAGACAGTTGATTGGTAAGTCTGTTTCTTCTGCATATGCTTGAAGGATTGCTTTATGTGGATTAAACGGACCGATGACCACGAGGAGTTCGATATTTTGTATTACGTTAGCTATAGATTGTAGTATAGTTAGAATGTAGTTCTGAGAATCTGACCCTCCGAGTAGAAGTAATAATTTTTTTACTTTTGTATGATATTTCTTTTTTTCTCGCACTAACAGCTCATCTCGAAGCATGACGTAGGAGGGACCAAGAAGAGGAATGGTGTAAGGTTCTGTTGAAAATTCAAGTTTTTCAGCACAGATATTTTGATTAACTATGATGTCAGAGTAATAATGTATTTGAGCAGTATCATCGATGGATAACACATAAAATCCCCGCTGTTTTATGACTTGAATATATGATGCATCAATGCCGTAATGATCGGTGACAACCCAGTCTATTTTTTGGTCCTGAGCGTACGAAATAAGCATATCGCGGTCTTGTTGTATGCTTACAAAGGCAGGTATCAATGAAGAATCATGATGATAGGCTTTAATTCTATTGATTACTTCAGGGTTGTTTGTTTTCGTAAAAAATAGACAGTAATGTCCTCTGTTTTTGAGTTCTTCGGATAGGGCAAGACATCGCATCAGATGTCCTAATCCGATGTCAGGTGAGGCGTCAACGCGAAAAGCAATATTCATATGAGTGATTCTTCCTACATTCCCCAGAGAGGAGTTATATGACTTTAATAGGTGGTTCTCCTTCGAGGAGTTTAGAGACATTTCCTTTTCGTTCCGCTTCAGTGGTTATTCTTAAGGCTTCATCAAAGACCTTTAAGGTGTAGTCAATGTCTTTATCACTGAGTTGATATGAAGGGAGCATGTTCCATACGAAGTATATTCCTCGTTTTACAACCTCTTGCATAAACAGGGTTTTCACATGGAGGTCAGTCTGTCCTTTGAGGTTTCGATAGTTGAAATCAAGACGTGGGCCTAGTCCGATGCACTCTATTTTACTACCATGTTTTTTGGCAAGTGCGTTAAAGCCGTCCCGTAATTTGTTACCTATGGAGAAGATGCGTTCATGCACAGGTTCTGTCTTCAAGATGTCGACGACTGCGAGGAACGCAGCAAGGGAAAGCATTTCTCCACCGAAAGTTGAAGAAACAAAGATTTTCTCCTTTGCCTTCTGCATGATTTCTTTCTTCCCAACAACCGCTGACAGGGGCAGCCCTCCGCCCATGGCTTTGCCAAAGACCGCAAGATCAGGGATGACGCCGAAGTACTCTTGCGCACCACCTAAGGCGAATCGAAATCCTGTGACAACCTCATCATAGATGAGCAGGGCTCCATTTTGTATGGTGAGCTCTCGGAGCTTCTGGAGATAATTGTCTTTCGGAAGCTCGGTTTCCATAGGTTCGATGATGACACAAGCGATTTTGTTTTTATGCTGCTCAAAGAGTGTCTTGACCGTGTCTATATCATTGTATTTTACTTCAAAGACGGTGTCTTTATATGCCTTCGGGATGCCACCGTTTTTCGTTGTATCTGCTAGGCACCACTCGTGCCACCCATGGTAGTGTCCTTTGATAATGAGTTCTCGCCCGGTGTATGCACGGGCGATGCGTACTGCTGCCTGAGTTGCCTCAGAGCCAGATTTCATAAAGCGAACCATTTCAGCACAGGGGATGATGTCAATGAGTGTTTCAGCTGCCTTTATTTCTAACGGATTTGGTAAGGAGAAAATTGTGCCAATCTCAAGTTGGTCCTGGATGGCTTTTTTCACCTTTGGGTTATTGTAGCCGACGAAACAGGGGCCAAGACCCATGGTGTAATCGATGTATCGGTTCCCTTCGTAGTCCCATGCATAAACACCGTCTGCCTTCACAAAGTACACTGGTGAGACTCCTTTGACTCCCACGGAGGCCATTTTGCTGTATAGTTGCGTACCATCCATGATGATGTCTTCTGCGTGCTTCCAGAGTTCTAATGATTTCTGAACGCGTGATTTCTTTTCCGTAAGCATTCTTCTTCACCTTTTTTTTAGTTCTTTATCCTCGTTCAACGAGCGGAGATACCCTTCGTTTCGTTGGATGCCTGTATTGATTTGTTGTATTTCAGGGTGCTGTTGCAAGAGTGTAAGAATATCATTCATGTAAAATATCTTTTGCTTGTCGTAGAGTCGTTTGTAGATTTCTTTGATAAACATGAGGTCTTCGTGTTGATCAACAGTCCAGCGGAGGTGCGAGAGGTCCACTGTATGTTTGACATCATGGAGTGTGAATTCTTCTGGGTGGTTTCTGATGTACGCAGTCACATGTTCCCGTTCCGACGTACGTCGTGCTTCCTTCCATGCTTTCGTAAGGGCGGTGTAGGAGAAGACCTCCACATCCAGGCCATCTGGATAGGTGGGTTCTAAGGTGTTAGTGACGTAGTCGATGCTTTTCTGTAAGAACACCCGGATGACGGTATCAATAATTTGTGGGTCGATGAGGGGGCAGTCACCAGTGATTCGCACGATGACATCGGCATGGTGCTCGGTTGCTGCGCGGTAGTACCTATCCAACACATCATTGCAGTCACCGCGAAACACAGGGATATGATGGTCGTTTGCTAGGTGAACGAGTGGGGTATCAACAGGTCGCGTGGTGGTCGCAAGAACAACCCCATTGAGTAACTTGGCGTGTTGTACTCGTTGTAGAACATGCAGGAGTAGTGGTTGTCCTTCCAGTGGTATGAGTGCTTTGTTCGGTAGTCTGGTCGAATCGACCCGTGCTTGGATGATGGCTACAATGCGTGTCATAGGCGTATCATCTTGCCTGTGCGTGCAGAGTGTTTTGCTGCCAGAGCAACTTCCAATACTTTTTTTGCAGTAAGTCCATCGATGAGCGGTGGTGTCTTACCCTTGAGACAGGAGATGAAATGCTTCATTTCCGCAACGTACATCTGATTGGGATCTATAGTCATAGACCACGTGGTCCACCGTTGTGTCTCAGCACGGTAGAGTTTAACACAGCCTCCAGGGTAATCCCAGAGCAGTGTCCCTTTTTCACCTACAATCTTACAATTACGAGCATACTGTCGTTGCACAAAATCAAGGTGGATATCTGCGATGACATTGTTGTGAAAGCGGAGCAGGATCTCAGCTGTATCCTCAACATCGACCTGTAGGGTACTGAGGTGATCCGCAAAGCAAAAAATCTGGGTGATTTCACTGAAAAGCCAGCTCATGTAGTCTATTTCATGAGACGCATCAAGGATGATGCCACCGCCAAGAGCGTGTCGTGCGGTGTAACTCTTCCGATAATCCTGGCTCGGTCGCCACTCTGGGAGGTACTGTCCCATTTCAGCACGTGCAGAGAGCACCTTCCCGAGTACTTTTTCATCAAGGAGTTGCTTCATCCGCTGTATGCCTGGGTGGAACCGAAGGTTGTAGCCGACGAGTACCAATCGTTTTTTCTGTGCGGCTTCCTTGAGGAAGCAATCCACGTTTGTTAACGTGTGGGAGAGTGGTTTTTCCATGAAGATGTGAGCATGGTGGCGAAGTGCTTTCCTACCAAGAGGGATGTGCGATGATGGTGGCGTACAAATGAGCACCGCATCTGGTTGTTGGCTGAGTGCTTCATCAACATCGGTGAACGTCTCAAGCAGGTAGTGTTGCTGCATATGGTCGAGTCGTGCTCTGTCTGTATCACATGCCAAGAGAGTGCCAGCATGGAGGCTCTGCAAGTTCCGGACATGTCGTTCGCCTATCGACCCGCATCCAACGACGAGGAATTTCATCTAATCCCTCCTGTACGCGTGTATGACTTTTTGCACTGCTTCGATGACGTCGTCTGCGTCTTCATCGGTCATCTGGGGAAACAGCGGTAAGGTGATGGTACGGTCGTAGTAGCGTTCTGCAATGGGAAAATCACCTTTTCTATAGGAGAGAGTACGTTGGTAATACGGTTGGTAGTGCAGGGGAATGTAGTGGACGTTGATACCGATGTTCTCAGCTCTGAGTGCCTGAAAGATAGTTGCTCGATCAACCGTGAGATGCTCAAGCTGTAGTTGCAGGACGTAGAGGTGGTAGGCAGAGCGAACATCTTTTTTCTCTGTGGGTGTGATGAGTGTGGGGTTGTCGTGGAATGCGGTGTTGTAGTGGCTGACGAGCGCTCGTCTGCGGGCGATGAAGGTGTCAAGTTTCTTGAGTTGGGAGATGCCAAGGGCGCATTGCATGTCGGTTAAGCGATAGTTGTACCCAAGGTGCTGCATCTCATAGTACCACGGGTCGTTCTGGTGGTGCATCTTTGTGGCATCTTTGGTAATCCCATGTGTCCGGAAGAGGGTTAGCCTGTCGTAGTACTGCGAGTTGTTCGTCAGCACCATCCCTCCTTCTCCGGTTGTGATTGCCTTCACAGGATGGAAACTCAGAATGGAGATGTCCGCTAGTCCGCCTACCTTCTTTCCTTTGTACTCCGCACCAAGCGCATGGGCTGCATCTTCGATGACCGGGACCGAATGGTCTGCAGCGATCTCCTTGATGTCATCAAGGTCGCAGGGATGACCAGCGAAGTCAACAGGCAGCAGTGCTTTGGTCTTGGAGGTGAGTGCTTTTCCTATGCACGAGGGGTCAATGTTCACAGTATCTGGGTGGACATCAGCGAGGCGGACCGTGCCTCCTTGGTAGAACGCGCAGTTGCCATCAGCGACAAAGGTAATCGGGGTGGTGATGAGTTCATCGCCATGAGAAAGCCCGACCGCAAACGCCGCTGCATGCAGTGCAGCAGTCCCTGAGGACAAAGCGACAGCATACTTGACGTGACAGTAGGTAGCGATACGCTGCTCGAACTCCGAGACCAGGGGGCCCTGGGTGATCCAATCAGTTTTCAGGACAGAAGCGACTGCATTGATGTCATCCTGGTTAATCGATTGATGACCATAGGGCAGCAGAGTCTTTCGTACTGGAGTTCCACCGTGTATGGCTAGTTTTCCAGACATCCGAATTCCTTGATGATGGCCATCAACTGTTGTTTCGTCAGCCATTGCTTGTTTTCATCACTGGTATAGCGGAACGGTACTGGGAGTGGTTTCCCACCAATGGGATGACGGGTGCTCCAAAAGGCATGCTCTGGCTCGATGACAAACGAATCAGAAAATTCCCTGGCATGGGTTGCTTCTTCGTCAGTGAGGAGCACCTCATGGATTTTTTCTCCAGGGCGAATGCCGATGATCTTTCGCTTTGCACGGGGGGCAATCGCTGTTGCGAGTTCCGTGATTTTCATGCTCGGTATCTTTGGGATGAAAATCTCCCCGCCTTTCATCCTTCCGATGCAGTTGATGACAAAATTCACTCCTTGCTCAAGCGTGATCCAGAAGCGTGTCATCTGTTCATCAGTAATCGTCAGGGTTCCGGTCTTCTTCTGCTCAAGGAACAAGGGAACGACACTGCCGCGGCTGCCAATGACGTTGCCGTAGCGGACGCAGCTGAACTTAGTATGTACTTTTCCAGCGTAGGAGTTCCCTTGGATGAAGAGTTTCTCCGCAGTCATTTTTGTTGCTCCGTAGAGGTTGACGGGGTGGACTGCTTTGTCAGTACTGATTGCCATGACCCGGTCGATGCCGTTGTCGATGGCAGCGTCAATGACGTTGATGGAACCGTCAATGTTGGTACGGACAGCCTCGATAGGATTGTACTCGCAGGCGGGTACTTGTTTTAATGCAGCAGCATGGACCACGATGTCCGCATCGGTCATCGCTCTACGCAGCCGATCTTTATCACGGACATCGCCAATAAAGAATCGCAGGCGGTCGTCTTTGAACTTTTTCTCCATGTCGTACTGTTTTTTTTCTCCTCGTGAAAACACTCGGATGGCTTTTGGGGAGTGTTGTGAGAGGGCAATTTCTGTGAACTTGTTGCCAAATGAGCCTGTTCCTCCTGTTAAGAGAATGACTTTATCTTTTAACACATCCATGAAAGACGCCCCATTGAGACTCTTGGTAGGGGACATGCTGAACTCTCATTAAAAACATTTCCCCAGGGAAAAAAAGAGGAGGATTAGGCCTCGCGATGTGAGGATGATGTACTGGTGTGAAAGGTATGCAGAGCGTGTGTCAGTCGGGTAACGTTGTCTTCGGGGGAGAAATCAACGATTTTCGCGTACGACGGCTCCACGTACGCGTTGACACCTACCTGTTGAACCGCGGAGAGGAACAGGCGGACCGCCATGGGGTCAACCGTGAACCCTGCATGGATTTTTAAGAGTGCATCTTGACATGCTTCTTTGGTTGGGATGTAGAAGACGCCATCGCAGAATTTATACCAGGCGTGGCCGAAGATCAGCGCGGGTTTCCCTCTGACTACGGCCTCCCATCCTGCGGTACCAGTGACAGTGACGACTGCCTGTGCATGGTCGATTAACTCGAAGTTGGGTGTGGAGACAGGGACGAGGACAACATTTGGAAGTCGGTGCATGTCATCGTACGACGCTGGCGTCCGTGAGCATTCCCCGTGGAGTTTGACATGCCATTGGGAGGAGTGTTCTTTGACGTAAATCTTCCACCCGTCTGGTGCGTAGCGAGACAGCATGGTGATGATGAGGAGTTGATCGGTGTACGCCTCTCCCAGCGGGCAGGTGGTATTCTCTGGTTGGTAGTGGAGGGGGAAGTAGATGTACGGGGAGGTGAAGTCAGCGGGGTGTTCTCGGGAGTAGTAGTGCCGCTGTAATGCGCGTTTCTTTTTCAGACCTTCTGCCTTGCAGAACAGGTAACGTAGGCCTCTCATGTGGGAGTCTTGGATGGGGGTTCCCCTCTGTTTGATGTAGTGGTCTCGAGAGTAGAGGTACCACGCTTTGCGTAGTGTGTCACTGAGTGTGTCTGGGTGTGTGATCATCTGCGTTCCAAAATAGCGGATGACGTTTTTTTGGGCGAACTGATCTTTCATATAGAAGGGGGTTGCCGAGGAGTACTCACCCTTTAGTTTCTGGAGATACGCCTCTGCGTCTTGAGAGAGAGGCACCGTCGTTTGTTGTTCTTGTCTGTAGGTTTGGAGGAGAGTCTGGTACTGCTGTTTGAGGTGAGAAGATCCTACTTCGAAGTGTTGCTCAGGGTAGATCCATCCATCCATGGAGGTTTGTTCAAAGAGGATAGTGGGGATGTTGTTTCGCTTGCACAGCGAGTAGAGGACGTAGTCGTAGACGAGGTGAGGAGAGACCGGGAAGACGACAACGTCTGGGGAAAGATCCTCAAGGACCATGCTCCAGTACCGGACATAGCGTTTGAACAGCTGCTCTCGTTCGTGAAAGCAAAATGAGTTGTTCCGATCCATGCGATCCATCATAGACAAGGCGATGGACTGGCAGAAGGACAGATCATGGAGAAGCGATTGATCCAAAGCGGGAAGCTGTTTCCCGTGGTACTCAGGAGCAGGAAGCCCACGGATCGCAGCAAGGTTAGGATGGAAGACGACCCCAGGGAATGCGTGTTTCACGAGGTCGTGGAACCCAGGGTCACCAGTCCAATAGCAAGGTACCCAGTCGTGCTGTGAGGCAAGACCACGTGCGACGTCTATCCAAAAGGGTACGGAACATTCATCAAAGAGCGCTCTTATACCCATGCTCCACTACCGACTGCTGGGAAACAATAACCGTGTAATCTCCTGTTTTGACAGTGGCGTGATGTCACGGGAAGAGTAGCGGCTCAGAGAGCAGGGACGTGCTTCTGGGTAATCGGAGACGCTGTAGTTGATGCTTGGCATCTGGATCTGTGGGGGGATGATCAGCATGTCATCGGTCTCAAACGCTGCTGCTGCCTCAGACTCGGTCATGAGCTCTTCATACATTTTCTCTCCGGACCGTAGGCCAATGGTGTGGGTGGTGATGCTGTCTTTTTTGTAATGGTATTTCTCGGCGTAGGTTTCAATGATCACATCAACTAAATCGCCGAGTTTGACGACCGGCATCTTCAGAATGAAAATCTCACCTCCTTTCGCGAGGTGTGTGGCTTTGAAGACTAACTCAACGGTGTCAGACAGAGACATCATGAAGCGGGTCATCTCTGGGTTTGTGATGGTGATCGGTTTTTTCTGTCGTATTTGTTCTTCAAATAAGGGTATGACTGATCCTCGTGAGAAGGAGACGTTGCCGAATCGGACAGACGAAAAGATTGTTGGTTTGGTTCCTTTGCCTTCGTTGGCATCGATGATGAGTTTTTCTGCGAGCAGCTTGGTTGCTCCCATGGTGTTGACCGGGTTGACGGCTTTGTCTGTGCTGATGCTGATGACGCGGTTGACGTCAGATTCAAGTGCTGCTTCGATGACGTTCTGTGTGCCGAGCACATTGGTTTTGATGGCTTCGAAGGGGTTGTACTCGCAGAGGGGGACGTGTTTGAGGGCAGCGGCGTGGTACACGATGTCGATGTCCTCCATGGCAAGCAAGACGCGTTTCTTGTCCCGGATGTCACCGATGAGGAACCGCCGGTCGACGATCTCATGCATCATTTTTGATCCACTGGCATCAATCTCATGCATCATGCGGAAGGTGTTGTCCTCATCGTTGCTGAAGATGCGTACGACCTCAGGTTTGTATTTGAGGACGCTGCGGACGATTTCACTGCCAATGCAGCCGGTCCCTCCTGTCACCAGTATTTTCTTTCCTTGGAAGATGTTTTTTAATTGTTCTCGTATCATACTTCTTTCCATCCTCTATGAATTGCGGAGATGATGCAATCCATTTCTTTCTGTGATAACGTGGGATAGAGCGGTAATGTAAGCACTCGTTGTGCTATCTCTTCAGTGACCGGTACATCACCTTTTTTGTAATTAAAGGCTTTCTTGTAGTATGTTTTCAGGTGAATGGGTTCGAAGTAGACCTTTGTCATAATCCCTTGAGACGTAAGAAAGGCCTGGAGGTGGTCTCGTGTTTTTTTGTCGGGGAGCAGGAGGGTGTAGAGCTGGTACACATGGTGTTCTCCAGCTGATTCAGATGGAGTGATAATGGATGGAATGGACGCTAGGGCTGTATGATAGTACATTGCTTTCTCTCGCCTCATCGTGATGATGCGCTGTATTTTTTTAAATTGGGACAAAGCCAGTGCAGCAGTGATACTGGACATGCGGTAGTTGTAGCCTGCTTGGATGTAGTCGAGTTCTTTGGTTGTGGAGAAGTATCCTTCTGTGTTTTCAACCCTGCCATGGGACTGCAGGAGGCGTAGTCTGTCGGCCACTGGTTTTGAATCGGTCGTGACGATGCCTCCTTCCCCTGAGGTGATGATTTTGTTTTGGCAGAAGCTGAACACCGAGGCATCGCTCATCGTCCCTACTTTCTCCTGGTGTGTTTTTGCGCCCAGTGATTCGCAGGCGTCTTCGATGAAAATCAAATTATGTTTCGCAGCGATTTTTCGTAAGGTTCTGATTTCTCTACAGGGGCCGCCACCGTAGTGAATCGGCAGAAGTGCTTTCGTGCGTTTGGTTATTTTTTCTTCCACACTTGTGGGATCTAGGGCAAACGAGTCAGGTTCGATGTCTGCGAACACCGGTGTTGCACCGGTCAGTGCAACCACATTTGCTGTCGCAATGAACGTAAAGGATGGGACGATGACTTCGTCGCCTGCTTTAATGTTGTAGGCGAGGAGGAGTGCGTGGAGTGCTGAGGTTCCCGAGTTAAAGGCGACCGCGTATTTTCTGCCTATGAAACGAGCGGTATGCTGCTCGAGTGCGGTGATTTCTGGCCCCATGGTCCAGTAGCTGCCTCGTCGAATGACCTTGGAGACTGCAGTGATGTCTGAGGTATCCCAGTACATTTTGAATAGAGGGATTTTCCAGTTCATAGGGGTGTTCATCCTTTCCATTTTTTGATAGGGAATGAGAATGACATAAGTATAGGATTTGCGTATGGACAACTATGGTGTAACTGCGCCTCCGGTGCGCAGTGCTGCTTCAACGTTCTTTTTCAAGCGCCAGTGACCATCACGTTTCTCAATGATGTCTCTGTTGGCGAACTTGTCAACAACCTTCCAGAAATCTGCTTCTTTGTAGCTGATAAAATTCAGGAAGTCAGTCATCATGCGTCGATCAAGTTTCCAGTCCTCAGCAAGAACCTTTTCAACTGCTTCGCTGCGGGTCATCATCCCATCCCTGATGTACAGACTGGCGACTTCAGTGACCCGCTGGTGTCCGAATTTTGGGAACTTGAACCAGGTGTGGGTGAGGTAACCGAGGGAATCAATTTGGTCGTACTGCTCCAGGAATCCCTCTCGTTTCCATTCTCCGGTGTCATCCAGGGTTTTAAACCCTCGTGTCCGGGCGAACTGCATGTTCTTGTACCCGTTCCATGGGACAAAGTAGCTCAGAAAGATGGGGGTGAGCTTGACTTTTTTAATCTCTGCTTCGGTTGGAAAGTTCCCGGGGTTCACATCCTTCATGGTGACGGTGTCATCGAGCCAGACATCCCAGGGTACTGGTTTGACGACATCGTTAGTAATTTGTTTCATGGCACTCGGCGTTTCTTCGGTGTTTGGCCCGCCGTAGAGGAAGTTGGTGTCCTCCCCGTAGATGACTAACGGAAGGTTGAGTTTAACAGCCATCTGCAAGGGGTAGGCGTAGATAGCTTTGTCAAAGTACCAGGTCGGTGAGCCGAGTCGCTCCAAGGCCTTGCGGAACAGGTTTTTACAGACCTTTGGGTTTAACGACATGACGTGGGCGTCCACCCCGAACTCTGTTCTGAGGTTATCCCAGTTGTGATGCCCGGTCTGTGTCCAGGTGAAGTTGTCAACACTGACGATCAAGGGATTCATGTCAAGTTTTTCTTTCATGATGTGGGTCTGGTAGTAGCTGTCTTTCCCACCACTCGCGGTGATCATGCAGTCGTAGTAATCACCATTCATACCACGGTATTTATCCGCGAGTTCCTCCAGTTCCTTCCATCGTGTCTTCCAATCTGTTTTTTTGACATGCTCTGCGGCTCGACACGGGTAGCAGATGTCGTGTTCATCAAATTTCATGTACGGCCGAGTATCAGGCATGACGCATTTTGTACAATATCTCATCGTATCGCCTCACAGTATTTTTAACGGTCTTTTTTCGTCAATGTTCGTACAACCTTTGCAGGTACGCCATGGGCTAAAGTATTAGCTGGTATATCAGTGTTTACAAAGCTACACGCACCGACAATAGTGTTTTCTCCGATGGTGACTCCTGGCATGACAACAGAGTGTGTCCCCAGCCTGCAGTTCTTTTTCAAATGAATAGGCCCCTGCTTCCTGTCGATGGTGGACACCGAGTACAGGGAGCAGTGTGATCCGATTTGCACATCATCATCGATGGTGACACCGTGTTGTGCATTAATGTACGTGAACGCACCGATGTCCACGCGTGTGCCCAGTGTGAGGTTCTCATGATGCTGGCACATCCAGTTCCAGGGCGTCATACCATGTGTATCGAAGGTGGGTGGCTTCCAGTGGGGAAAGCGTTTCTTTTTCATTGGTCGCCTCTCAGTAGGTGATTTGTTTTTGGATGAGTGAATCATCCAAGGGTATTTCTTTTAAGATTTTTACGATGCGGCGGGCCGCATGGCCGTCCCCGAATTGATTTGTGCATCGTTGAACTTTCTTACGGAAGGTTGGATTATGCAGGGCCGTATCGATAGCCCTTATAATCTGGTTTTTGTGTGGGGGGACATCAAGGATGTTTGCTGAGCGGTCACGTCCCTGCTGTCTGCTGCCGATGTTGATGACGGGGAGATGAAAACTGGGGGCTTCGATGAGGCCGCTGCTGGAGTTTCCTATCATGAGATCCACATGCTTCATGAGACCCAAGTAGTCTTCATGGGGAAGGCTTGGATAGGCGTGGAGATACGGTTGTTTCTCATAGCGTTTGATCAAGGAGATAAAGTGCCGTCCGCCTGCGTCGCAGTTGGGGTACAGCATGATGGTTTGCTCCTTGAGTGTGTCAAGTGCAAGGAGGAGTTCTTTGAGCTGCCCGTACCCTTTGTCGTGCAGGGTGGTCAGCGGGTGGTGCACGACAAGGAAGGTTGTAGCATTGGGGTTGAGATGGTACTTGGTGAATATGGATTTTTTTGAAGGAAACTTCATCTTCAGGATAGTGTCAAGCGTCAGGGCGCCGGTAACAAAGATTCTTCTCGCCTCTTCCCCCATTTTTTTGACGCGGGCGGCATTTGCCTTGGTGTGAACAAAGTGGATGTGTGCGATTTTTGTAATCGCATGGCGGATGGATTCGTCAATCGTCGTGCCGCTGACGTCACCACCGTTGATGTGCGCTACAGGGATGTTGAGGTAGGCTGCAGCCAGAGCAGCAGCCAGTGATTCACTGCGGTCACCAAGGACGACAAGGATGTCCGGATGATGGCGGTCAAGGAACTGAGCGAAATGAGTGATACCAGAGGCAAGGTAATTGGCCATATGCTTCCGTCGGTCTCCTAAAAGGAGCATCTGGACGGTTTCAGCGGAAGGAAAATCCTTTTTCACGAGTCGGGCGGTGTTGCCATACTCGGGGAGCAGATGCATGCCGGTGATGATGGGGAGGAGATGGAGCTGTCTGTCTCGTTGGACGGCTCGCATGAGTGGTTTGAGGTACCCGTACTCCGCACGGGTGCCGGTGACAACAGCAATGGTTCGTCTCATGTTACTCAACCATAGTCAGACGGATGAGTTCATCTTTTTTAATATATTTTGTGGCTTTTTTGCCGACGAGGTGTTGCAGTTGGAGGGGTTGTAGTCCTGTCCCAGGTCGTTTGATGTCAAGCATGGCCCGTCGGATGACGGCTCCTTTGGGGATGTCGCGGTTCGCAACAATGCTCTTTCTCACCAGCTTCATGATGTCTTTTTCAGAGGAGGTTGGTTTCTTCGCGTAGCTTCCTAGGATGGTTTCGACGTGTCGAATCGCGGTGACCATGTCTGTGAGTTCTCGTGGTTCAAGCGACGCCTGGTGATCAGGCCCTTTCATTGTCCGTTTCAGTGTGAAATGTTTCTCAACAACCACTGCGCCAAGAGTGGCTGCCATGAGCGGGACGGTGATCCCGTTGGTGTGGTCGGAGTACCCCACCAGACAGTTCAGGGTGTGCTGCATGGTGAGCATCGCACGGAGGTTCACCTGGTCCAGAGGGCAGGGGTAGTTGGTGGTGCAGTGCAGGGCGATGATCTGTTTGTTCCCAGCGGCATGAATGGTGCGGATGGCTGTGCGTACTTCGTTGAGGGTGGCCATGCCGGTGCCTAGAATCATCGGTTTCTTTTTGAGTGCTGCGTAGTGCAAGGCAGGTATGTTTGTCAGGTCCCCTGAGCCGAACTTGAACGCAGGGACTAGGTCATCGAGAAAATCAATGGCATCAAAGGAATGCGGTGTGGACAAAAACAGGATTTTTTTTCTATCACAGTATTTTTTCAGGTCGGCGAATTCCCGGTAGCTCAGCTCGTACTGTTTAATCATCTCACGTTGCGTCAGCGTGTTTCCTATGTTTTTCTTTGCGTATGAGGCAACGTCTGCATCCTCGGTGACAACGCCTTCTGCTTTGAAGGTCTGGAATTTTACTGCATTGACACCAGCGGCGACTGCAGCATCAACGAGTTTTTTTGCCAGGGTGAGTTTTCCGTTGTGGTTCACGCCTGCTTCCGCGATGAGGAAACACGGGTGTTTTTCACCGATGGGTGTGGTTCCGATGTGAAGAGTTTTTTTCATAGGTATCCCGTATGGGTGATTATCAGAGAGAATACTTTACCAGTATTAAAGAGTTCATTGTGCTGGGAGAAAACAGACCAGGGTGCAAGGTCAGCGCCGGTTGCCTGCATAGATGTCGCGTTTGATTTGCTGTATTTTTTCCATATGAGTGCGGTAGTTGTCCTCAATGCGTTGTTTAGTGTTGTCATCTAAGTCGAGTTGGACACAGGAGGCGTTGAGCGCTGCGACCGTGGGGTGTGCATCGAGGTACTTGACGACTGCTGGTAACGGCAGCGTGGTTTTGAACGGAATGGTAGTATACAGATGATTGATAAGCTCGTAGTCCTCTTGGTAATCGAGGGTGAGGCGGTAGTGTGGCCGACGGACTGGTGGTGCTGCTTGGATGGTGTGTACGGTGAAGAGCTCTGGTCGGTCGATGAGGTACCCCCAGATCTCAGTGTCGACAATGGTTTTCACTACGCAGATTGTCTTGAGGGCGTTGATGTTCATCCCCCAGGGTGCTGCTCCAAAGGGGAGTCCCTGGATCTTGATGAAATCAGGGTGGTGTGTGGTGATGGTGTCTACTATTGTATTGGCGTATTCAATAGAGAAGAGAGGGTTATCTGCAGTGATGCCCAGGGCGTAGTCGAGGTGGTGGTGGAGGGCGGCGTCATGGAGCCGCTTAAGTACATCATCAGGGTCCCCGAGGAATGACGAAACCTTTGTTTTTTCCGCAATGTCCAGCAGTGGTGTGTCCTGGGGGTGGGCTGAGGTGCAGATCACGATGTCGTCTTTGGCAATGCCGTGGATCTCTGCTGCTCGCTCTACGAGGCGTTGGATCACCGGTTTTCCCTTGAGGTCCTTCATGATTTTTAAGGGGAGTCGTGAGGATTTCAGTCGGGCGGTGATCAAAAAACCGATTCTCATGGGTGCAACATCCTTTCTGTGTTATCGTTTGACCTTGGTGAACTGCTCCAGGTTGACGGTTTTGAATTGGTACTCTATTTTTGAGTAGTCAATCACTTCGTCTTGTGCGATGTCCCTGGTTGCCTTGGAGCCGAGGAGGTGGAGGAACTGTTTCTGCTCAATCGTGCTTTCCTCGGGTGTGCGCTTGAACCACAGGTTGTCCAGTGAGAGTTTCTCTCCTTTTTTTATGGTGCGTTTAGCGACGATTGCTTTTTTCATAGGCCCGACGTTGCCGTAGGTCTTCTCTGGTTCACTGAGGGTGATCTGTCCGCTGCCATGGATTTGGAGGGCTACGGTCATGAGGTCACGGATGAGCTGCATTTGTTTCTTCCCTACCGCTGCATGGTAGTCGATGCGTTCTTTTCCGAAATGGAGGGTGTAGTGTTTCTCAAGCACAGGGAATCCCATGAACGCGGCAGCGACGCTGAGCACCGGGTTGTTTGGGTCGTCATACCCAGTGTGATCTGCGTATCCGACGGGGAGACGGAAGACGTTATGGATAGCATGCATCTTGGCGAGATTGACGTCGGCGTACTGGGTGGGGTAGCTTTGGAAGCCGTACATCAGCAGGAGGTCGTGTTTACCATGGTGTTTGAGGAAATCAACGGCATACGAGATGTCGTTGATGCTGGAGCCACCAATCCCCAGGATGATTTGACCAGGGAACTGTGCTGCCTCAGTGAGCATGAAGTAATCGTTGATGCTGGTGGCGTGTAGTTCGATAGCAGCCACCTTCTTCTTCTTTTTGATGATGTAGCGGATGCTGTCAACATCGTCGCAGAGGGCGATGATATCCAGCTTCTTTTTATTCGCAAAAGAGAAGATGTCGTTCCATTGGTTCTCAGTAAACATCCAGTGTTTCATCTGCTGGTACAGCGGATGTGTGCGTTTCATGTAGCTCTCAAGGTTCAGTAACAAATGGAATTTGACGGCCTGGAGTTTGAGTGAGGCGATCTCCTCAATCATCTGGTAGAGGTACTTGATGTCTCCTTCATGGTTGTACGCGGTTTCTGCAATGATATATGGCGTTGGGGGTAGCGGTTTGGTCATTTTTTTCTCCAGTGGGCAGAAGGAAGAGTCCTGCCTCCAGGTAGGTGCAAATCTCAAATTCCCTAAAAACCTTTTGCTGACTGCTTCTTGGAGAGCACCCCTTGGGTGGTGAAGAACTGTGTGAGGTGCTCCAGTGGCTCTGCGGTGAAGAACTGGTCTGCGACCGCCTTGGTTTCAGCGACTGCGTCCTGATAGCGGGAGAGGATGGTGGACACTGAGGTGACGAACTGCTCCGGTGTCGAGACAATGTACGGGGTGTCTGATGGCGGGAGAAGGCCGTGGAGGTCGACGAAGATGTTGGGTGTGCCAAAGGCCATGGCTTCAAGTCCGCTGGTGGAGTAGACCGTGGAGTGGATATCCGCGATTCTAAAGAGACTGAAGGTGTCGTCGTACTTGTCGATGAGCGTGATGTGAGGGTGGCCTGTCATCTCTGTGTAGTCTCTTTTGTCGTACGGATGTGGTTTGAAGAGAATACCAACGTCCATCTGCGCGGTGGTAAGAAGTCCTGCTATCTTGAGAACGAAGTCCTGTATCTCCTCTGCAACAATCCATTGGGAGGTGAATAAAACCGTGTGGGTGAACGATGAATACTTACTTTTGTTAGGGGTGGTGGTGTGGAGCAGACGCTGCAGGTACGGGTAGCCAGTGGCAATGACCTTGCTTGGTTCAAAGAGGTTGCCGTGTCGTACCAAGTCTGCGTAGATCTCACCATGGGTGAGCAAGTAGTCAGGGATGCAGTCTCTGTTCGACGTTGGTGTGCTGCGTCGGTACGCTGGGAGGTACGCGGTGATCAAACCATGTTGGAGTTCGATGGCAGGGATGTGCAGTTCATGGCATGCCTGGGAGAGCGCCATAGGGAATCTGCCGTAGCCGCATCTGATGAGAACAGCGTGTGGGTGGATCTTTTGTAGAATGCTACGGAGGAATGTTTTGATGTGGACAAACACGGTGATGAACGCGTAGATGTCAGTGGTCAGCTGCTGCTTGTCAAGCGAAGCTGTGGTGCTGAGATTTTCTATGATAGCATCGAGGGTGTGCTCCGAGCGAATCGTGTACCCTCGGTAACCGGTGAGCTGATGGAACAGTAGCTTCCAGAAGGTTGTGGTGGTGAGTGGGATGTGCATGGGGACGTGGTGACGTGAGTACAGTGGGTGGTCGTAGGATCTTCGTTGACCGGTGATCTCTGGCCATTCGAAGACGGCGAGGCGGTCTGCGAGGATGTCATACAGAGGATCAAGGTAGATATCGTAGTAGGTGTTCTCCACGAGTTTTCTGCTCTCACCGCTGGAGAAACCGCAGACGGTGACGTCAGTGGGGTACTGCAGGGAGTGAAGGCTGTCTTTGACAATAGAGGACACCGAGTGTCTGGTGAACGTCCGTGGTCTGTCCCCCGTGGTCTGTTCACCAAGCTTCTGGAAATTCGAGTACAGGAACACCCGTAGGAGGTTCCAGAGGCGGGTGCCATCAGACAGACAGATGGCGTCAGTGTCGTACTTCTGTTCAATGGTTTCGATGAGTTGATAGGCGGTTTGGTTGTTGATTTTGCCTGAGATCTTCAGATCGTACTGGTTGTAGAAGTCCATGATTTGCGAGGCGAGCTGGTCAGCGGCATTCTGGGGCATACATGAGGACCTTGTGTGTGTTTCTCTACAGGGTAGTGTGATTAACATTAAATACGTTCTGCCGTTTTCCTGATGAGATGGCAGAGGATTACCCGCGGGTGTCTATCCTGATTCCCGTGTTAAACGAGGAGAGAACCCTTCGGCAGTGCTTGGATTCCTTGCTTGCGTTGGAGTACCCAGCAGAACAGATTGAGATCTTGGTGGCTCTGGGGAAGTCGACGGATCAGACGACAGTAATTGCACAGGAGTATGCCACGAAGCATCCGAACATTATCCTCTTAGAGAACCCAATGGGAAATACGGCGGTGGGACGCAACATCTGCATTGACCATGCGACCGGTGAGTTCCTGATGAACTACTCTGGTCATGTGACCGCGGAAAAGAACCTGCTCGAGGTGCTTGCCGTCACGCTTCACAACCAGCCAAAGGATGTCGTTGCGGTGGGATGCTCGAATCTGTCACCTGGGAAGCAGAATTTCGTTGGCGAGGTGTCTGGTGCTGCGTTCTTGAGTTTCATGGGTGGTCGGAGTTTCTTTTCTCAGAACGCCGTGTTTCCTGAGGAGCGGTTCACTGACCACCTCTCGTTTTCCTGTTATCGGAAAGACCCGGTCAAGCAGGTGGGTGGGTTTGACGCTGCGTTCTGGTGTGGGCAGGATTACGAGCTTGACATCCGTCTGCGGAAAGCAGGCTATAAGATTCTCTACACGCCAAAGACGAGGGTGTACCACTTCAAGCGTGATACCGTGCGGTCGCTGTGGCGTCAGATGTACCGCTATGGTATAGCGCGTGCAAAGATGGTCAAGAAGCACCATGATACACTGAAGTTCTTCCATCTGCTTGGACCCGCATTTATCCTTGGTGGTATCCTGCTCGTGGTGTTGACGGTTCTGCATCTGCTCCCCTTGTGGCTGCTTCCCTTGGTGGTAGTCGCGTACCTGCTGATGTCAATGGTCAGTACGTTACAGGTCACTCGTAAACCAAGTGTAGTGGTGAGTAGTGTGCTGTTCTACTTGTTGATTCATGTGGGCTACGGTGCCGGGTTTCTGCGTGGTGTTTTCTACAGTAAATTGTAAGGGTTAAGAACATTTATAAGACAAGCCTTTATACCCTGGCAGAGAGACCAGGCATGATGAAAATCGGTGTGATTGGTGTGGGTAAATGGGGGGTGAACCATGTCCGCTCCCTGTCTGAGATCCCCTCGTGTGAGTTGGTAGGTATTGCTGATGTTGATCCGAAGAAAAAGGATCTCGCGAAGCAGTACGATATTGCTTTTTACCAGAATTACTCCGAGTTGCTCAAGCAGGTGGATGCTGTGACGGTGACCACGCCGACGGACACGCACTATGATGTGGTGACAACGTGTCTACAAGCAGGCAAGCATGTGCTGGTCGAAAAACCGATAGCAGAGACATCTGCGCAGGGTAAAAAACTCATGGCACTTGCTGCAGCACGACAGTGCGTGCTCTCCGTAGGGTACCTGTATCGCTTTAACACCGCTGTGCAACGCACCAAGGAGTTGATGTCGTCTCTTGGTCGTCTCGAGTACATTACCTGCCGGTACGTGCACTCCACGAAGCCACCGCGGAAGGATTCCGGGGTGCTTCTGAATCTGGGGGTGCATGTGTTTGATATGTTGAATTACATCACGGGGATGGTGCCGCGTACGGTGTGCGTGAAACAGAAGCATCTGCTGTCGTCACGGTTTGAGGACTCCGCGGTGGTGCTGCTGTCGTACGAGGAGTGTTTTGCGACCGTGGAGCTGAGTTGTATGCATCCGTTGAAAGCCCGTGACATGTGGGTGGTCGGGGAGAATGAGACCGTGTTTGTGGATTACTTTGATCAGAAGATCCGGCGGTTCCCCCTGAAGGTGACGTATGAGGCGGTGCAGCGACGAGAGCCGTTCGATGAGCCGATAGTGGCAAATGAGCCGTTGAAGGCGGAGCTAGCGTATTTCGTGGAGTTTATCAGTACGACGGATGGTGATGTGAAGCAGAATCGTGGTCAGGAGAATCCGTTTACGACCCGGATCACTGAGTTGTGTATGGAGTCAGCTGAGACAGGAAAGGAGGTCAAGGTAGCATGAGTAGTATTGCGGGGTCTGCAAAGATACTGAAGAACGTGGTGTTAGGCAGGAATGTGACGGTGGAGGATTTTGTGATCATTGGTGCGCCACCACTGGGAAAGAAAGAAGGTGAGTTGAAGACCGTGATTGGGGATGATGCCGTGATCCGGTCGCATACCGTGATCTACGCAGGTAATGTGATTGGGCCTGGGTTTCAGACAGGGAACCATGCGAGCATCCGTGAGGAGAATCACATCGGCAAGAACGTGAGCGTGGGGACCAAGAGTGTCGTGGAGTTCAAGACCGTGATTGGTGACCATGTTCGTATTCATTCACAGGTGTTCATCCCTGAGTACTGTGAGCTGCAGGAGAGCTGCTGGATCGGCCCGAATGTGGTGCTGACGAATGCGCCTTACCCAAAGTCGGTGCGTGCGAAAGAGTTCTTGAATGGTGTGGTCGTGGAGCGTGATGCGAAGATTGGTGCGAACAGCACGATTCTGCCTGGTGTGCGTATTGGGAGAGACGCGCTGGTGGGCGCTGGGAGTGTCGTGACCCATGATGTACCAGCGAGGAGTGTGGTGGCAGGGAATCCAGCAAAGGTGTTAACGAATGTTTCTACGTTGAAGCATCCGACTGGCGAGGATGCGTACCCTGAGGTGAAGGAGCAATGAAGATTCCCTTGGTTGATTTGAAGGCAAATTACCTGTCCATTAAACCTGAGATTGATGCCGCGATGCAGAGTGTGATTGACAACACGTCGTTTATCATGGGTAAGCCGTTGAAAGTCTTTGAGGAGCATTTCGCGACGTTCTGCTCGGTGAAGCACATGGTGGGCTGTGGGAGTGGGACTGCTGCGGTGCATCTGGCGTTGCTTGCTGCGGGGCTCAAGAAAGGTGATGAGGTCCTCACGGTGCCCAACACGTTCATTGCCACCACGGAGTGTATCTCGTACGTGGGCGGGAAGATTCGTTTTGTGGATGTGGTCCCTGAGACAGCGCTCATCAACATCGAGCATTTAGAAAGAGCGATTACCCCAAAGACGAAGGCGCTCATTGTGGTGCACTTGTACGGGCAGATGCCTGACATGCAGCGGATCAGGGAGATAGCTGATCAGCATGATGTGTTCCTGATTGAGGATGCCGCACAGGCGCATGCCGCGGAGTGGAAGGGGCACATGCCTGGGTACTATGGTGATGTGGCGGCGTACAGCTTCTTTCCTGCGAAGAACCTGGGGTGTTTCGGCGATGGTGGCGGTGTGGTGACGAACCGTGATGAGCTTGGTGAGCGGTTGCGTCTGTTGGTGAACCATGGTCGTTCCACGAAGTATGAGCACCTCATGGAGGGGTACAACTACCGGTTGGATACGTTGCAGGCCGCGGTGTTGAATGCGAAGCTGCCGCATTTGATGCGGTGGACTGAGTTGCGCCGTCAGCATGCCGCGTTCTATGACGAGCATCTTCCCAAGCAGGTGACGTGCCCTGTGGAGGCAGAAGGTGCGAAGCATGCCTACTATATGTATGAGATTCGGACGCCGAAGCGTGATGCATTGATGCAGTTCATGAAGGAGAAAGGAGTGGATTGCGGGGTGCACTACCCGATTCCGTTGCACCTGCAGCCTGCCTATAAAAATCTTGGGATTCCTAAGGGGAGTTTCCCGGTGTCTGAGCAGCTGGCAGAAGAGATCCTGTCGATTCCGATTTACCCGGAGCTGTCAAAGGAGCAACGGGAGTACATTGTCAAAGAGATCACTGGGTTCTTCCATTAACGGAGGGTCTGGAGGTACCTGGCCACATCTTCTTTTACTTCATCGTTGTGTAACGCAAAGTCGATGATGGCTTGGATGTACCCGAGTTTATCGCCGATGTCGTACCTTCTGCCTGAGAAGGCGTAGGCGTACACCGACTGTGTCTGTGTCAGGATGTTGATGGAGTCTGCTATCTGCAGCTCGTTGTTGACCCCTGGGGTGGTGTGCTTGATGCTGTCGAAGATCTCTGGGGTGAACACGTACCGGCCAATGGCGGCAAGCGTAGAGGGTGCTTCCTCGGGTTTTGGTTTTTCTATGATATGATCGATCTTGTACACATCGTTGGGGAAAGGGCCCGGTGTTTTCGTCGCGACCACGGAGCCGTAGCGGTTGATTTTCTCACGGGGGACGTCCTGGACGGCAATGACAGAGCCGTTGAAATGTGTTGAGACGTCGATGAGTTGTTTCATGCAGGGTGTCTCTGCGTGGATGATGTCATCGCCCAGTAGCACCGCGAAGGGTTCGTTTCCGACATGGCGCTCTGCTGTGCGTATCGCATCAGGCAGTCCCTTTGGTTCTTTCTGGCGGATGTAGTGCACGTCGCTTAACGAGGTGGTTTCCTTGAGCAGGGTGATCATGTCCTCCTTGTGGTGTTTCTTGAGGTACATCTCGAGTTCTGGTGAGGCGTCGAAGTAGTCTTCGACTGCGCGTTTTCCTCGCCCGGTGATGATGAGGATGTCGTCAAGACCTGCGGCGACTGCTTCGTTGACCACGTAGTGGATGGCTGGGGTGTCGATGATGGGTAGCATCTCCTTGGGCATGGATTTGGTGACCGGCAGGAAGCGTGTGCCCAGGCCTGCGGCAGGGATGACTGCTTTTGTGATCTTCATGGTTACCAACACACTCCTTCGTAGATCCTTGCTTGCTGTTGGGCCTGTGGGATGCGTCGTCCGTCGATGACGATCTTTCCCGTGTAGTCTAAGGTGGTGAACTCCTCCCACTTGGTCGTGATGAGTACTGCATCAGCGGTAAGAACGTCTGCTGCTGTGGTGCAGTACTGGAGTTGGGGGAACATTTTTTTGAAATTGGCTGTTGCTTGTGGGTCGTAGGCTTTGATGTGTGCTCCTTCCTTGAGAAGCTGGTGTACAATCGGGATGGCACGGCTCTCGCGAATGTCATCGGTGTTTGGTTTGAACGCCAGGCCAAGAATCCCGATGGTTTTTCCTTTGAGCGTCGGAAGATGTTTTTTCAGTAATGTGATGAGTCGGAGGGGTTGGTCCTCGTTGACCTGCTTGGTGCTGGCGATGATACGCGCGGGTTGCTTGATGTGCTGTGCCCAGGGCAGCAGCGCGTCGATGTCTTTGGGGAAACAACTGCCCCCCCACCCTATCCCTGAGTCCAGGAACGCGCGTCCAATACGCTTGTCAAGCCCCATGCCTTCTGCGACTTCGTAGGTGTCGATGCCCAGTGTCTTGCACATGTTTCCTATTTCGTTGATGAAGCTGATTTTGGTGGCGAGGAACGCGTTGCTTGCGTACTTGATCATCTCCGCGGCAGACAGCGTGGTGTCGACCAGCGGGCAGGTGAATGAGGAGTACAGGTGATGCATCAGCTCCTTGCTGTGGTCATCGTAGCTGCCGATGACGATGCGGTCTGGTGAGAGGAAGTCTTGGACGGCGACGCCTTCTTTGAGGAACTCCGGGTTCATGGCCACCCCGAAGTCGTTTCCTGCTTTCTTGCCTGAGTGTTTCTCAAGTAAGGGTAACACAACGGTCTGTGTCGTGCCTGGGAGCACTGTGCTTTTCACGACGACGACGTGGTAGCTGGCCTTTGTTTTGAGGACCTCTGCTATCTGTGTGGTGACGTCTTTGACGTAGCCAAGGTCAATGGAGCCGTCCGTGCGGGATGGTGTGCCGACGCAGATGAAGGTGACCTCGCTGTTCTGTATCGCTGCTGTCGCATCGGTCGTCGCTGTAATGTTTTTCTTGTAGGTGGTGAGCAGGTCGTCTAAGCCTTCTTCGTAGATCGGGCTTTTCCCAGAAGTAATCATCTGCACTTTGTGGTCGTCGATGTCGACGCAGGTGACCTGGTGGCCGAGTTTCGCGAAACACGCGCCGGTGACTAATCCAACGTATCCTGTGCCTAGTACTGAGATGTTCATTGAGGATAGGAAAAATGAGAAGGTTTTTTATAATTTGGCGTCCAGCACGTCCCTAATGGCGTGTCTGACTGCTTCATCAGAGGAATACGTGGTGTTCCACCCAAGGTTCTTTATTTTTGTTGCATCCAGCAGGAACCGGGGGACGTCTCCTTTCCAGCCTCGTTTCCCACCTGTGTACTTGAACTTCACGTTGGAGAGTCCCATTTCTTCGACGACCATCTCTGCTATCCTGGTGACCGTGGTGGTGGTGTCACTGCTGAGGTTGAAGAGGTTCATGGTGTCCGTGGCATGGGTAAAACCAAAGAGAATCCCCTGGACGCAGTCTGAGACGTAGAGGTAGGGTTTCTCTTGTCTGCCGTCGCCTAGGATCTCCAGCTCATGGGGGTTGGCGTTGAGTTTGGCGATGAAGTCCACGATGACGCCATGGGTGCCGCGTGCGCCGACGACGTTAGCGAAGCGGTACATCCAGGCCTGGAAGTCAAAGGTGCCGCAGTACGCGCTGATGAGGCCTTCTGCCCCAAGCTTGCCTGCACCGTACAGGGAGATGGGGAGGGTTGGTCCGTAGGTCTCCGGGAGGCTAGGCTCGGTGGTTTCTCCATAGACAACCGAGCTGCTTGAGAAGATGATTTTGGTGATCTGGTGCTGTCGCATGGCATCCAGGACGTTGTAGGTGGCGATGATGCCTTGCTGCAAGTCCAGGTTGGTGTGTGTCTCCCCGAGGCGGACGTGGGGGTTGGCTGCGAGGTGGAAGACGGCGTCGTGTCCTTGGAGTGCGGTGGTAAGGGTGGTCTGGTCCAGGAGGTCTGCGTTGATGAAGGTAAAAGACTTGTTCTTGAGGTTGTGTGCGATGAACCGCTCCTGCCCTGAGCTGAGGTTGTCGTACACCGTGACGGTGTGTCCTTGGGCAAGGAGGGCGTCCGCGAGGTGGCTGCCGATGAACCCGGCACCGCCGGTCAGAAAGACGTTCATGGGTCTGGAATACCCGTGGTTGTTTATTTTGTCTTCGTTGTTCGAAAAGATGGCGTACGGATACCTTTTTATAAGCACGATTGGCTGTCAGGGCGGACACGGGTGATGTGTATGAAGCAGCGTATTCATCGTGACAAGTTGATGTTCCATTGGATCACCTCGCACCATGAGATCGTGGTGGGGTTCAAGCGGGTGTTGTACGGCACGTGTACAAAGTGTGGGAAGAGCATCCGTGCTGGTGACTCCCTCTGCGATAAGTGTTTCCGTGAAAATAAGCAGGTGAGTAAAAAGTAAGAAGTACATTAGCGAGAAGTTTTATGGTGTTCTCGATGAATGTCGAGTGGTATGGTGGAAAGTGAGAATGAGTAACTCTGAGAGTTAAGCTTTCTTGATGTTGACCGCTTTGGGTCCTCGTTCACTTTCTTCTATTTCGTACTCCACTTTGTCTCCTTCGTTCAGACGCATGTCTGCGGGGACTGCGGTGCGGTGGAGAAAGATATCTTTTCCATCTTCGCCTAGGACAAAACCATATCCTTTGCGGGTGTTGTACCATTTTATTGTTCCTTTCATGGTGGTTGTTCCTCCTGTTCTTTACCGGAGTTTGGTGTACAACTGAAGAAAAAAAACATTCTGTTTCTTTTGTTCGTTTGTACAGCTTTGGAATTCGGGTCGTCTTTTAAATAGGTTTCTGTTCCTGTCAGATATCTTCTTTTTGTGGTACATTTGAGTATATCACATTGTGTAGGATAGGTATTAAATAGCAGTAATGTATTAATATAGAAGTAGGGGTAAAAAATGAAGAACACCATTCCTTTCTGTATAGTGGGGCTGTTAGTGATCAGTGGATTCGGTGCTATTGCTGCACCGGCAAGTGAGCAGACATCGATGAGTACAGTCGTTGGGTTTTCCCAGCCGGTGGTTCGAGAAGACGGCGCGTTTGTTGCTCTGCAAATGACTGGGACAAATGCGGTGTCGATGGAGCAAGGTTGCCCGATGCTGCCATATTATGTGGAATCGTTTTCGTTTCCCTTTGGGACACGGATCACTGATGTGACTGTTCAGTTGTCTGGGAGTCAGACGCAGACGCTAAGCACCCCTGTGGCACCTACGCCACCGATGATGATGCTGGGTCTGCAGGCTGTCCCTGAGACAAAGACAGTGATGTATGGGCCTGAGCCGTACCCCTCTGAGTGGTTCACCTACGCCGTAGGTGGCGGACGAGACCAGGCTGGCCAGTTGAGTGTGCTGGTGACCGTTGAGGTGCATCCCGTGCGGTACCACCCTGCCGAGAAACTCGTCGAGTCATACCAGGAAGCATCCATCGTGATTTCTTATGAGCCTGCTGGTCCGCAGAGCGCGCCGCGTGACACCTATGAGCTTGTGGTGATTGCTCCGTCTGAGTACAGCAGTCAGGTGGCACCGTTGATCACCCATAAGACGAGTCAGGGGTTGACCGCCAAATCTGTGAGTTTACCTGATATTTACAATGGTGTGTACTTCCCGGCGACCGGGCGGGATAACCAAGAGAAGATTAAGTACTTCATCAAGAACGCTATTGAGGACTGGTCCACGACGTATGTGTTACTCATGGGCGGCAGCAGTAAGGTGCCGGTCCGAGAGACCCATGTGTTCATCGACGATGACCCGTACTACGGTGACGAGGTTTTTACCACTGATTTGTACTACGCGGATATCTACAACGCGACTGGTGGGTTCAGCAGCTGGGATACGAACAACAACAACATTTTCGGTGAGTACCATTGGAATGGGCAGACCGATGTTGTGGATCTGCATCCCGATGTGTACCTGGGCCGGCTGGCTGCGACCAGTACTAGTCAGGTGACCTCGTCTGTGAACAAGATCATCGGCTATGAGAATACCCCGGGGTATCAGCAGAGCTGGTTCCCGAACCTCGTGGTCGTGGGTGGTGACTCGTTTGAGGATACCAATGATATCGATGAAGGGGAGTATTCGAATCAGAAGGTCATTGATGTGATGACCGGGTTTTTACCGGACAAGCAGTGGGTGACGAACGGGAAGCTCACCGGGTACGTGCCCACCGGCGTGGCGAGCATCAAGAACGCGATCAGCGCTGGGTGTGGGTTTGTGGATTTCTCTGGTCATGGGAACACGAACATCTGGGCGACGCACCCTCATGCGAACCATAACACCTGGGTGCCAACACCCGCAGGAGGCTTCCGTACCAGTGACGTCACCACGTTGTCCAATGGCAATAAACTGCCTATTGTGACGGTGGAGGCGTGCTCCACAGCGAAGTTTGCATCTGATCCGAACTGCTTCAACTGGGCGTTTGTGTACCTCTCTTCAGGTGGTGCGATCGGTTCGTTCGGCTGCACCGGCATCGGATACGGGTACGGTGGTACTGCGGTGGTCAACTCCTTGATTGGCAAGATGGGCTTGGATACCTACAAAGCCTACAAGCTGGATGAGTCAACCGCATTGGGTGAGATGTGGGGCAAGGCGTTGAACCGGTACATCAAAGTGAATATGAATGATGCTGACCATAAGACCGTGGAGGAGTGGCAGCTGTTCGGTGACCCCTCGCTAGCGATTGGTGAGGAATCCGAGCCACCAGCCAAGCCGGCGACGCCGGCTGGTCCTGTCTCCGGGAAGGTCGGCACCGAGTACACGTACACCTCATCGACGACTGACCCTGAGGGCGACCAGGTCTCGTACCTGTTTGACTGGGGTGATAACACCACGAGCGGCTGGGTTGGGCCTCTCGCCAGTGGCGCGACCGTGTCTGCGAAGAAGACCTGGACTGCGAAAGGCAGCTACGGGGTGAAGGTCGTGGCAAAGGACTCCCATGGGAAGCTAAGCGTGTGGTCTGATCCTCTGCCGATTACGATGCCGACATCCTTTGAGATGCAGCATCCATTGTTGCAGCTGCTTCAGATGATCTGGGAGCGGTTCCCGAACGCGTTTCCGTTGTTACGAGTTCTCCTACAGTGAGCAGGGGTTCTCTCTTTTCCTTTTTTTTTTTTATTTTCTTTTTTTTGCTGTGACTGCGTTGTAGGTTATTTTGTGTGCTAATCCAAGGAGTGTGATCTGCAGTGCTGCTGTGGTAAAAAAGGAGGGGTCGTCCTGGAGGCTGTAGTGTTTTGCTTTGATGAGCTTGCGTATGATGAGGGGAAGAAGGTAGGGGATGCTGAGGACGTCCTCTCGCAGGATAGAGAGCTGGACGTTCTTGGATAGATCCTTTGTGGTGATGTCGTGGAATCCTTCGGTGTGTAAGGCATTCTGGAAGTCTGCTAGGGAGCTGAGGCTGGGGAGTCCCCAGGCAGTGCAGAAGAGTCGGTTGCTTATCGATAAGAAATGGCTGAGTGGGGTGGTGGTGCGGAAGCAGTCGATGCACAG
>JAFGML010000023.1 GCA_016927555.1 Thermoplasmatota archaeon | reverse complement strand
TGGACGAAGAACCAGTGATGTAGAGCAGGAATCTATTACCGTCACCTACGACTACCGCACCGGTCGATGGTCAGGTGATGATTCCTTAATGGATACGGATGGGTATGGACACTACCTCGGAGAGACCTTCGAGATATGGTTCAATCTCTACCAGATTGATTATGATAACGATTTCATTCCCTACTGGACCGAAGTTAACGTCCTGAGGACAGACCCAACAGTGGATGACTCAACCCTCGACCCTGACAACGACGGCATCCCTACAACATGGGAATGGAAATGGGGATACGATCCCTTCACGTGGGATGACCACAACAACCTCGACCCTGACCTCGATGGCCTGGATAACTGCGAGGAGTATCAAATGGCAAAATACTTCTCCAACCCATTCTACGAGAACATCTACTACGAGGTCGACTACATGGGATCAGGAGGCTTGAACGACCCGCCACATATCTTCTTTGAAGAAAGCCAGCAGGGCATCATCGAACGGTTCGCGGAGAACAACATACAGCTCATCTTTGATTACGGCTGGCCAGATGGACCAAGCAACGGCGGCGGACAGGAGCTTCCCCACATCAACAAAATCTCACAGGATTCTGGGATGATGCTGCAGTTCTATGAGCACTACTTCTCCAACGAGCGAAAAGGCATCTTCCGGTATCTCGTCATCGGGCACGGTGGAGGCTTTCAACACCCATCAAAAAATAACATATTTGATTCAACACAAGTATCGTATGTGTCATCAAAATTACCAAGACCGCTAAAAATTATTACTGATTTCCAAAGTTCCAATATCTATAATTTTATCGTAATGGGCGTTGTTCCCACACAGCGAGGTAAACGTGTATGGTTAGGATCGCTCATTCTGCATGAAATGGCACATAGTTGCAGTGTTGGGGCGGATAGTTGTAGATTTGAAGGAATTGATAATATTAGTTACGGACTCTTCATCCTCCCCAATAAGGAATACAAGAACACTTGGGGACAGTACCATAGTGTTTTAAACTACCTTTATTGTAACTATCCAACAACTTTTGATTTATCCCACGGTGACAACGGCCCACCCTACGACCAAGACGACTGGAGCATGATGTTTGTTGGATTTTTTCAATATAATACCGAGCTTGTAGAAGAACCATACTACGAACCCACAGCCGGTGAAAGTCTCGTAACAAGTGAACAACCTGGACCTACGGGGTACGTCTATGATCCAACTCTCACAAACAAATATATACAGCAGATTGGAAGCTACTCACCTAATCCTCGTTTTGGCGTCAACTGGTCAGTCTACCGACTCGTCGACAAAGAACAGTATCCTGATTACAAAGACGTGAAGGTCTTCGCTCAACCAGACATCAAGACAACACAACAATGGGTCCTGAACCGGGAAGCAGACCTGGATGATAATGGAGAATTCGTGTTCTACTCATTCGACGAAATCATGGAAGAGCGTACAAAATAAACAGAACTCTCCTCCAGCTATCTTTCTTTTTATTGAAAAAACCTTTTTTTAGAAATCTCTAAATAACAACGACCGTATTTCATCCTATGAACAAGGGGGGAACCAGAAAGGTTTTTGTGACCAGAAAAATCCCAGAGCCAGGCCTTGACAGACTGCGCATCGCCTGCGACGTCGACATCAACCCTTCTGACCGAGCACTGACCAAAGAAGAAATCATCAGCGGTATCAAGGGAAAAGACGGATTGCTCTGTCTGCTAACAGACCCTATCGACCAGGAGGTGATCACATCCGAACCACGTCTGAAGATGATAGCCACCTATGCGGTCGGGTACGACAACATCGATGTGACAGCAGCCACCAAACATGGCATACCTGTGAGCAACACCCCAGGGGTACTGACAGAGACGACTGCAGAACTCGCCTGGGCGTTACTGTTCTCAGTCGCACGACGCATCGTGGAAGGAGACAGCTATACCAGAGCCGGTCATTTCAGAGGCTGGGCGCCTCAGCTGATGCTCGGACAGGACGTCGCATACAAAACACTTGGCATCATTGGAGCAGGACGCATCGGCACGGCATTTGCCCTGAAAAGCAAAGGATTCAACATGACCGTGTTGTACACCGATGAGCAGCGCAACGAAACCATTGAGCATGAACTGGGGGCAAAAAAAGTCTCGTTAGCAGAGCTGCTGAAAACATCTGATTACGTCTCCATCCACGCTCCGCTCATCCCAACCACGCACCATCTGATTAGGGAGCAGGAACTTCGGATGATGAAACCCACCGCTATTCTCATCAACACGGCACGAGGGCCCATCATTGATGAATCAGCCTTGATAAGAGCCCTGAAAAAACACTGGATCTTCGGTGCTGGCCTTGACGTCTACGAAAACGAACCAACTATTCCTGATGAACTCAAGACTCTGCCGAATGTTGTGCTGCAACCACACACCGGCTCAGGCACCATAGAGACGCGAACGAAAATGGCACTCATGGCTGCAGAAAACCTCATCGTAGGACTACAGGGGAAGAGACCACCAAACTGCATCAACACAGAAGTCTTCCAGAAGTAGATTACAACGTGAAGACCCATATCTCGGGTTCTTTTGGCAACTCATCCTTCTCGATGTCGATCTCGTTTCCCACCTTCAGAATCTTGTAGTGATTCTTCTCCAGGAACGGATCAACGCCTGTGATAGGGAGTGATAATCCTTCGATGCGATAGTGCATCGGAATCGCAATCTTTGGTTTTACTCTATCAATGACATGCCAGGCTTGCTCAGCATCAATGGTGTACGTGCCACCAATCGGAACAAAGAGGATATCCACCTCACCAATCTGCTGAATGGTTTTCTCATCGAGCTCATGGCCAAGGTCACCCAGATGGCAAAACGTGATGTCATCACAGATGAATTTAAAGAGTATCATCTTCCCACGGTGAGCCCCTTGCTCTTCATCATGGTACGCAGGAACCCCACTAATGGTGACCTTCTCAACGGTCCGTTTGCGCTCATCAGTGATCACCTTTGAGCCGTCTTTCTCAACGGTTTTCACGCTGTTGTGGTCATAGTGGTTGTGGGACACAAGGATAATATCACCGGTAACACTAGGCGTTGGTATCCCAATCGAACGACCATCGTGAGGGTCAGTGACAATAGTCACATCATTGGTTATCTCAAAGCAGGAATGACCATGCCACCGGATCAGAAGCATACTCGTTCTCCTCCCTTACACAAGGAATGAGTCGAATAACACATGAAGTATAAATACATTATGAAAAAAAATTATCACGGACGCAGTCGTCCAAGTTTAAGGTAATCAACAGACGTGCCATCAATTCGCGCAAACACAAATTCTTTGTTCACAGAATGGGCAAGACGAACCGCTCGGCTAATCTCAGCCCAGATGCTCGTAAACCCTTTGTCAACCACATGAATCAAGTACTCAGCATGGGTAGCATCTGGTTGCTTCGTATACGCACGGAAATGCGCACCGAATTTAAACCCTGTTTTCACCAGCAGTCCCCGCTGCTTTAACTCCTGGAACACCAGCAACCGCTTCTCAATATCTGGCTGGAACTTCCGCATCGCAACCAGACTTGCCTCATACGACAGACGTGTTCCATCAATACGGAGAATGTCTAAGACCTTTTTACGTTGAAGATACAAGGCCTCGACAAAGGAGAGCTGCAAGCCTGCGCCGAATGGCTTCCCAAAGAACTCCTTCTGAAGGAGGTGACCGGCAAGATTTGTATCAAATACGATACCACGGTTCTTCAACATCACGCACTTGCCTTTTGGGTACTGGTGCGCAGCCACATCGCCACGTAGGTCCACAAGAGATACGTCATAGTAGGTCAGGTCACCCTCCTCGTCGACCAACGCGTACCACACGACGTCCTTTTTTTTCCGGCTCTGATGAATCAACTGGTGTGTCGCATCAATATCAAGAGTATCACGTTCAGAGAACGGAACAATAACACAAGACGGCGTTGCTCGATCGCTCTGGTGCTTACGAAACACGCCAGGCGGTTCTGTCGTGTCTAAACTAATGGCATGACCGCGGGTGCGTAAATCCTTATACACGAGGTACTGTGTCTCAAACTCAGGGAGCTGGGCTGCAGCACGCAACACGAGGTGTTGCATCCCTACCTCTTTTTTCTGCTCAAACACCCTCATTTTCCCTTCATCGACTAAGAACACACCTTCAAGGAGATTCAACTGTACGATATTCCCCGAGAGAGGTGTGCCAATGTGGCTCTTCGTGTACACCCTTCCAATGTCCCTGGGTTTTTTGACAAGAATATGGTTCCCGATGAGTTCTGCAGAAATATCCATGGTAGAAGCAGATAAGAGGATGCCTTATTTCTTTTTTTTGTCGTAATCCTCGATACTGCGTGGCACTGAGGACCCTGAGTACTGTTTTTCTTTCTGTTTTGGGTGACCCATCAACCCAGCTATCAGCAAGCCGATGCCAAGACCACCGACTCCTGCAATCAGTGCAAAGAAGAGCAACACCATAAGGTAACGAGAACTACTGATGTCCCACATCGAAATCGGGGTGCTCTCCGGGATACCCACGTACCGTGACGACTGGGTCCCATAGGCAGTGGTGAGTCGAATCGCCCCAGCGATCAGATCCGCGTATTTGTAATAGACAATGGCATCGTCAAGGGAGGACTCATTGGCAAGGCTCTGCCCGTACTCGTAGTAGCTCACCGCCAGCACAGGCTCGATCCCCTGATTCCGACTTGCTGTGATACTCGTACTGGCCCGCTCCTTCGCACGCTCCACCTTTCCAAGGGTGACGCCATCGACGAGCTCCAAGGCAAGGTTCGCTTTCACGAGCGATTCAAACGCCCCGAACAGTGCTGCCGCAGAAAAACCCTTCTCGTTTTCACTGCGAGCGTTCTCCAGTAAGCTCTGTGCATCCAGGAGGTACGACGATCCGCCCCCCAGCTCTCCGACGATGATCTGTGAGTAGACGATCGCCTGTTGCGCGTCATCGAGGTACTCCTCAGCAAGAGCACGGAGGGTTGACGCGTTGATCTCCCCTGTGTCATTGAACGGCGCTGAGATGTTCAACCACCAGTGCACGCTTTCACTGCGCGTTTGGGCAAACGCAAGGTTGTACAACGCGTTTAAATCATCCCCTGTGTAATAACTACTGTTCCCACGAGTTATGTACGTTGCTGCTTCTGTGACTCGCTGCTGAGCAGCACCAACACACTGCAGGGTGACCATCCCGGTGATCGGAGCGTTCTTTGCGATGTCACTGACATTCTCATAGAACTCCTGTGCATCATGAATGAGTCCCTGCATGTAGGCATCTTTGTCCTCGCTGGCGAAATAGTCACAGGTGTAGGACACAAAGCGAGAGTAGATGAGAGACTGGAACGACTTACTTGTGCTCGTGTAGTACACCTTCGCTGAGTACCACGTGGAGGATTCCTGGAGTCGCTGCTCGGCGTTGTTTAAAAAATCGATGACTTGGTTTCTGTACGAGCTTGGCCAATGACGATACGACGAGGTATTCCACGCGTCACTTGCGTTCTCATAGGACAATCGTGCTTGGTCAAGCAGCGAGGTTGCCAGTGGTTCCATCGCAGCGATGTAGTCTTCAGTCGTAATCTTATTCGGTACTTCGACAGCAGGAAAATCCCATCCGGTAAAATACATCAATGCTTCATTGATATCCGCTACTTCATAGACTTCCATGCCGTAGTTGTCCCTCGCATAGTCAGAGACGTTACGGGTGACCGGCCTGGTGATAGTCTGGGTCCAACCATTGCCCGAGGACGTCTCTATGACCATCTCGGTGTAGGTCATTTGTCCTTTTGGAATCAAGAATCGAGTCGCACCGACCGAATATGCGGCATCGATTTTGTAGGGAATACCCCCGATTGGTCCGATGCTCCCATCAGGGTTGATCATCCCAGTCATGATCGTATCTGTATCAAGCGTCCAATTCTCCAACAGAGCGATAACAGCTACAGTCATAATCGCCCCAGCAGAAGGGCCACCAATCATCGGTGCTGTGGTACGGACGACAAAGAAGTAATCACAGGTACGTGGGTCAAGATGAGGACGGGTGTCACTACTCACGAACGCACTGGCGACCTTGACAGCGAGACGAGCAGAGCCTTGCATGTCGACATCAGTGAGCGGGAGAGTGTCGACGAACACCCGGCCGCTTCCATTCCCCTGCACCGTGACAGTGATGGTGGAAATCACTCCTACGTACCCCGCATCTGAGTCAGAGACTGCTGGTGCGTACACTGTCACATTCCGGTACTCAAGAGAGACCTGTCCAGTGGAAATATCCCCTGCTGATAGGGCAACTGAGGAAGGACTACTGCAGAAACAGAAAAGACAGAGCACAATAACACCCAACATCACATGTTTTTTCATCAATATCACCTCAGTAGTTCGGGTTTAATACCGCATGTGATACAAATAGATTACGATGGAAAATTTGGAGAATACGAAGGTATCTGAGGCGCCTGGTCTCTAGTATAGTTATGAAAAAATCCCCCGATATTCTTAAGTAGGTTCAGAGGTTACCCTTCCTCGTCTACACCCATCAACTCAACACTATTCGTAACTGTGTGTTGAGAGCGGGAGGTGCTACCCTATGGTACAACTACATGAGATGATTCTTCGGGATGGCCATCAGTCATTACTAGCGACCAGAATGCGAACAGAAGACATGATCCCTATCGCAGAAAAACTTGATGCGGTCGGCTACTTCTCTCTGGAGGTCTGGGGCGGAGCCACCTATGATGTGTGTATCAGGTACCTCAACCAAGACCCCTGGGTTCGACTCAACCAATTAAAAAAAGCGATGCCGAACACACCCCTGCAGATGCTGGAGCGGGCGATGAACATCGTCGCCTACTGGAACTTCCCTGATGATGTCGTCAAAAAATTCATCTATTTTGCGAAAAAAAACGGATGCGACTACTTCCGCATCTTCGATGCGCTCAACGACCTGCGTAACATGAAGGTTCCCATGCAGGCGGTGAAGGACAACAAGGGGCATGTGCAAGCATGCCTCAGCTATACGATCTCACCGATTCATACCGTGGACTATTTTGTCGAGCGGTTCATCGAGTTGCAGAAAATGGGTGCGGATTCCCTCTGCATCAAAGACATGGCAGGGATGATCTCACCAAAACGTGCCTATGACATCATCAAAGGAACCAAGGATGCTGGCGTCAAGCTCCCCATCGACCTGCACACCCACTGCACCAGTGGCATGACCGGTATGGCGTACCAGCGGGCGGTTGAAGCAGGGGTAGACATCCTGGATACCTCCCTCTCACCGATTTCTGGGGGGACTGCTGCGCCTGCCACGGAGAGTGTCGTTGCTGCCCTGCAGGGCACAGAGTGGGACACTACGTATGACCTCGAGTTGCTCATTGAATGCCGAGCCTATTTCCTGAAAGTCTGGGACAAGTACCGCCACCTCCATCGTTTCGATGCCTTAAAGGTCGACCCGAGTGTCACCCTCCACCAGATTCCTGGTGGAATGCTGTCGAACCTCATCTTTCAGCTGGAAGAGCAAGGCGCCCGTGATAAGTACCGTCAGATTCTCGATGAGACAGCACGTGTCAGAGAAGAACTCGGGTATCCACCACTGGTCACACCAACCAGCCAAGTCGTTGGTGTGCAAGCAGTCATGAACGTGTTGCACGGACGCTACAAAATTGTGCCCAAGGAAACCAAGGATTACTGCCGAGGGATGTACGGAAAACCACCAGGGGAGATTTCACCAGACATCATGAAGCAAGTCCTGGGACCAAAATGGAAAGAAGAAGTCATTGACTGCCGACCATCAGACCTCCTTAAGCCGCTGTGGGATCAAAAGAAGAAAGAACTTCAGGAGATGGATGGCGGATCTCTCATTAAGAAAGAAGAAGACATCATGACTTATATTTTATACCCTCAAGTCGGATTAAAATTCCTCAAGGGTCAAGCGGTCGCAGAATTCACCTCTGACGGTCTCCCGTTACCACTTGATCACCAGTTCACCAGAGCCATGGTGAAACAATCATTCCCGGAAGTCAAACAACTCTGGCTGGAAACGCAGCCACCAGAACAACGAGCAGGACCCGTGCAGATTCCCACAGAATTCCAAGTGGAGGTCGACGGGGAGCCCTATGAAGTGAAAGTCATTCCCCAGGGAGGATTCCTCGTCGCTGGCGCAGGAGCCTCTGCAGCACAGGAGAAACCAAAGGACGTCCAAGGTGGCATCAAATCAAGTATGCAGGGAACAATCTTGAAGATCAAGGTGAAGAAGGGAGACAAGGTCAAGAAAGGTGATGTCATCGCCACCATCGAAGCCATGAAGATGGAGCAAGAGGTTAAATGCGACGTTGAAGGAGAAGTCAAAGAGATCTACGTCAAAGAAGGAGCACCGGTTGCCAGTGGTGATCTGCTGATGCAGATTCTCTAAAGAACAAGGTGAGCGCTCGTGTTGAATAAAGTCTTGATTGCAAACCGCGGTGAAATCGCTGTCCGCATCATGCGAGCATGCAAAGAGCTTGGGATACGAACCGTTGCAGTCTACTCTGATGCAGACCAACACGCACTGTTTGTGAAGTACGCTGATGAGAAGTACAACATCGGGCCAGGCCCAGCAAGCCAGAGTTACTTGAAGAAGCAGAAAATCATTGATGTCGCGTTGCAATCCGGTGCTGAAGGAATCCACCCGGGATATGGGTTCATGGCGGAGAACGCTGAGTTTGCGGAGATGTGCCACAAGAATCATATTGAATTCATTGGTCCACCGGTCTCTGCGATGAAGCTGATGTGCTCAAAAATCGACTCGAAGAAATCCATGATCAATGCTGGTGTCTTTGTCGTCCCTGGTGTCACAGAGGCAATCGCTGACCATGAGCGTGCAAAAGACATTGCTCATGAGATTGGGTATCCTATCATGATGAAGGCCTCAGCAGGTGGTGGAGGCATCGGCATCCAGAAGGTGGACGACGAGCAGTCCATGGAAAAAGCGCTTACCACTGTCCGCCAGCTCGCAAAGAACTCGTTTGGTGACGATGCGGTGTTCATTGAGAAGTTCATTGAGAATCCACGTCACATCGAGTACCAGGTGATTGGTGATAAAAAAGGACATTTAATTCATTGCTATGAACGTGAATGTAGTGTTCAGCGGCGACATCAGAAGCTCATCGAGGAGACGCCGTCCTGTGCCTTGACCCCTGAGCTGCGAAAAGAAATCGGCAAGCAAGCAGTTCTGGCTGCAAAAACAGCGGGGTACTACAACGCGGGGACCTGTGAGTTCATGTTCAAAGACGGGAAGTACTACTTCCTTGAGATGAACACCCGGTTACAGGTCGAACACCCGATCACCGAGATTACCACGGGTGTGGACCTTGCACGGGAGCAACTCCGCGTCGCCTCAGGCCTCGAGCTGGAGTACGAGCAGAAGGACATCCACCCACGAGGGCATGCGATCGAGTGTCGGATCAACGCAGAGGACCCTTTGAATAACTTCATGCCTGCGCCAGCAAAAATTGTCCGCTATGCTGAGCCAAGTGGCCCTGGCATCCGTGTCGATTCTGGAGTGTACCCCGGGTTTACGATCCCCCCATTCTATGATTCCATGATCGCAAAACTCATCGTCTGGGCAGAAGACCGCCCACGGGCTATCGAGCGGATGAAACGAGCGCTGTGGGAGTTCCAGATTGGAGGCGTGCGACACAACATCCCCTTCCATCAGGTCGTCATGGATCAGCCACAGTGGCGGGCAGGCACCTACGACACCAGCTTCATCCCGCGGTACAACATCCTTGATCAGGTCGTCAAACACGTGCAAGAGTTGAAAGCGCAGTCCTCAGCACCAAAGACCGCAGCAGCCATGGCTGCCGTCCAAGCAGTCATCATGGCCTCAACCGGTAGCCGCCAACCCAAGTAAAAAAACGGGTGTTTCTTTTCATATGACTGAAAGTGCGTTTGTAAAAAAAACAAAAATCTTTTCACACAGCCTTCAGGCAGACGTCGTGAAGAACCTGCTTGCGTACGATGAGATTGAGTCGACGAACAGTACTGCAAAGCAGCTTGCCTCTGCGGGTGCAGAACACGGCACAGTGGTCCTTGCAAAAACACAGAGTCAGGGGCGTGGACGATTTGACCGTACCTGGGAATCACCGGAAGGCGGAGTCTACCTCTCCATCATCCTGCGACCACAGGTTTCTGCTGAACAGACGTCGCTGTTAGCTTTCGTCGCGGGCCTTGCTGTCGCACACACGATACGTTCCTATGGCCTTCCTGCGATGATTAAATGGCCAAACGACGTCCGTGTGCATCACAAAAAAATCGCGGGCATGCTGCTTGAATCTGAACTCGTCAACCAGACCGTCACCTTTCTCATCGTAGGAGTTGGCATCAATCTCAACATTGAGAGCACCGCGTTCTCCAATGAGATCCAGTCACAGTCCACATCAGTAGCCGTTGAACTAGGCAGCCCTGTGGAGTTCTATGAGTTCCTCACCAGGCTGTTGTTGCAGTTTGATACGTGGTATCAGCAGTTTCTGGAGAAACAATACGATCAGATTCTCAGCCACTGGAAGACGGCCTCAGACACCCTTGGGAAACCAGTCCGAATCCAGACCAAAGGAGACACACTTGAAGGGATCGCCATAGGTATTGACAAGCAGGGTTTTCTCCGCCTCCAAACCAAGAGAGGGGAGACAAAGACTATCATGAGCGGGGACTGCCTCTACCTCAGGGAAACCTAATCGTTGACTCAATACTCCTTTCACCATTGTAACATAATGTATTTAAAGAGGAGAGTGTATATTATTGCTAATTAGGGGAACTATAATATGAAACATATACTTATCATAGGGATAGTAGGCCTCTTAGTACTCAGCACGTTTGGCGCGTTTGCGCAACCAAGCACACCAGAAGTGCCTGTTGAAAATAACCTCGGTGTCCGGGATTTCACCCACACGGTGTTTGCCGAGTTCGCAACAGCGACTTGGTGCGGGTATTGTCACTATGCACATACCGCGTTAAAAAACATTATTCAGAGTGGAGATTACCCCTTCTTCTACACCTCGCTGGTAGATGATAAAAACACTCATTCTGCACAAAGAATTGACGAGTACAACATATATGGGTATCCCACCGTGTACTTCGACGGGGGATACAAGGTCAACGTCGGCGGTGGAACCGGGAACGAAGCACAGTTTCGCTCAAGCATTGTGAGCACTGGGGCTCGGACGGTCGCTGATGTTGAAATAACCTTAAATGTTACCTGGCTGGGGAACGCAGCGATGAACATCGCAGTCGGCGTGCAGAACAATGAAGCCACTTCATACGGAGGGCGCCTCCGAGTGTATGTGACCGAAGTCGGTTCGTCACTTGGTTGGAAGGATACCTCTGGGAAGGTCTATACTTACCCATTCTTAGATTATGCGTACAATCAGGTGCTCTCGATTGCCGCGGGCAACACGTGGAGTTCCTCAATGGTGTGGGATGGACATAACTACAACAATGGATTAGGCGTAAACTTTGGGTCTATCCAATATGGCAACATTGAGGTCATCGCCGTGGTGTTCAACCCAACACCACACACAGGGTACTCTTACCCACCATCAGGGTATCCGTTCACTGCGTACTACGTTGATGATGCCGTCGGTGTCCGTGTCGGGGAGAACACACCGCCAATAACACCACACACACCAAGCCCGACGAACGGATCCACTAACGTCCTCATCAATAAGATACTCAGCTGGCAAGGTGGCGATGTGAACCCATTTGATACGGTGACCTATGACGTGTACTTCGGGACGACCAGCCCGCCACCGAAAGTCGCCAGTAACCAGTCTTCCGCAAGCTACAACCCCGGGTTGCTTTCTCACCTCACCACGTACTATTGGAAGATCGTCTCCTGGGATAATCATGGGGCGTCCACCCAAGGACCACTCTGGCAGTTCACCACCAAGGCAAACAGTCCACCTAATACGCCAAGTAATCCAAATCCAGCGAACGGTGCAACCAATGTACCCATCAATGCTCAACTGAGTTGGACTGGTGGAGACCCTGATACCATGGACACGGTAACGTATGATGTGTACTTCGGGACGAGCAGTCCACCGCCGTTGGTCGTCAGTAATAAAACCGGGGCGAACTACAACCCTGGGACCATGCCGTACACCACGCAGTACTACTGGAAGGTTGTCTCGTGGGATAACTACGGGCTCTCAGCACAGGGACCAGAATGGGAGTTCATCACCGGTGAAGAACCGAACATCGCGCCAGACACCCCCTCCATTTCAGGGCCTGCCTCTGGAAAACCTGGGAAAAGCTACGTCTATAAGGTCACAGGAACTGACCCAGATGGCGATAATTTGTACTATTACATCGACTGGGCTGATGGGACCATCACAGACTGGGATGGACCGCACACCCCTGGAGCGGAAATCTCCTTTACCCACAGCTGGGAGGAGAAAGGCACCTACACCGTGAAAGTCAAATCAAAAGATGTCTACGGGTTAGAGAGCGACTGGGGTGAACTTGAGGTGAAGATACCAACAAAATTCCTCTTCCCGCATCTCACGTTCTCGGAATTACTCCAGCGGCTGCTTGAGCGGTTCCCGTTGCTCGAGCGATTGCTCATCCACTAAGAGAACACCAGTGGTGGGTCCCCCACCCCCTCTTTTTTTTTTTCATGAACAAGTAATGTATTCGTTGAGTGTTTCCCAGGGAAAACTATAAATAATTAACAATTGTTAATAGATTCTAGGGGTATAAACCATATGAAGAAAACATCATCAACCATCGTCATCCTGACGGTGGTACTGCTCGCGATTCCCTCAGTTCTCATCGCGGCACATGCAGGGTACGTCACACACACGCTTCCTACCCAGAAGACTGCACCGATCATGAACACCGCAACAGAGTTTTATGCGAACATCACCGTCTACCTCTTCGAAGGGGAAGGCTGCGGGTGCGTGCCGCTTCGCTTCATCCCGATCAATGCCACAGGCCGAGACACCGATCACTCCACCTCAGGGGTCACCGATGATGACGGGAAATGCGTACTGCAACTCGAGTATGACAGAACATACCGGGTGCGAGTCCAAGATCCGAACTACGAGTCTCTGCTGTTTGACTTTGTTGTCCTAGACGACCAGCTGTTTGCCTTCCACTTGAAGCAGACCGAGGAATCCTCCCAAGGAGTCACATTGCTTCAGGTGCTACTCCAGAGACTACAGCTCATGAAACACTTTTTATCATAAGGCTCTATTTCTCTCTCTATGACTGACACTGATACTCTTCCAAAGAAAGCGTACACGCTGGCGTACACCTACGAGGCGACACGGGGCAGCTGCCCCCAATGCGTACTAGCTGCACTCAAAGAAACACTCGATATCGGTGATGAAGTTCTCTTCCAAGCATCACAGGGTCTTGCTGGTGGCACAGCACTGAGCACACGAGGGACGTGTGGAGCACTCGTTGGCGGGATACTGGCCATTAGCAGTCTGGTGGGAAGAACCTACCAGCAGTTCTCAGCAGGGGAGTCAAAACGACTCGTCTACAAGTACACCAAACAACTGTATGACAGATTTCTTGCTGAGTACGGTTCACCGCTCTGCTGCGATGTACAGACACAGCTGTTTGGACGCAGCTACAATCTCTTAGACAGACAGGACTATGCGGCGTTTGAACAAGCTGGTGGTCACGTCGATAAATGCCCAAGTGTCTCCGGCAACGTCGCACAGTGGACCGCAGAACTCATTCTGAAGGAGATGAAACCACTTCTCCAGAAGAGATAATTATTTAAACACCCAATGAAATAGTACAGCAGGGAGAGCCTATGAACAACTCAATAACAAGAGTCAGCAGACAGACGGCTGTTCTGTTGAGTGTGGCTGTCGTCCTCTGTGCCTCGTTTTCCACAACGGCATCTATGATATCACCATCTTCTTCTGATGATGTTGAACACACCTATTTCTTTTCCCAACTGCATCTACATACCATAACGATTGAAAACAAAGTATATGACCACATCACGCTTCAGGATTCACCCTTGTCAGGCAATGCAGGTGAACCACTGTTACCAACACGAGGTGCCTACCTGCTCTTACCACCGAAGACCACGGTTGCCTCCATCACCGTTACCGGGGAGGCAGTCTCGCTTGGCTCGGGATTCACCATCGTCCCTTGTGGAGCATCACTACCCTTGACACCAGACGCAGCACAGATGCCACCAGAGCCAGATCCTACTATCTATTCATCTGATGATATGTTCCCTGGTGTGCTCTCAACCCACGTAGGAGTGCACCCCTTCCGTGGATACACGATCCTTGTGGTGATGCTGCATCCAGTACAGTACCAACCACTCAGTGGTCAGCTCTTCTACTACCCTTCACTAGACGTGAGAGTTACTCTGGAAGAGGAGCCTTTTGGCAACAGCATGTTCCGTGGACTTCCCATCGATGAGGAACTGGTGCTTCAAAAAATAGACAACCCAGAGGGCGCACCGCTGTACCACGATCTCCTGCACAAAAACAGTCGTGCTGAAGACTATGACCTGCTCATTCTCACCAGTGAGACTTTTACGTCAGCATTCACTCCACTTGCAGCTCAGCATAACCAGACAGGGACGCAGACCATCATCCGAACGCTCACTGACGTTGGAGGAAGTACCCCTGAGGACATACGGGACTATCTCCGCACCGCGTACACCACCTGGGGGATCTCCTACGTCCTGCTGGGCGGTGACACCGAGGTCGTCCCTGAGAAGATGCTCTGGGTACTCGGCATGGATGAGAACGTCACCCCCTATGAGACCTTCATGCCAGCGGATGTGTACTACGCATGTCTCGACGGCACCTACAACTACGACGGAGACAACAAATGGGGAGAACCCACCGACGGGGAGAACGGCAGCGACGTCGACCTCATCGCAGACGTGTACGTCGGCCGCGCCTGTGCCAGCACCCTTACAGAAGTGGAGTATTTCGTCAACAAGACACTGACGTATCTCACAGTCCCTGATGGCGACACCTACCTAGGTGCTGCCACGTTTGCTGGTGAGTACCTCGGCGACCATGGCATCGCCTCCTACGGGAGTGCGATGTTGAATCAACTCATCAACGGATCTAATGACAATGGATTTACCACCGTTGGCATCCCAGCGAGTACCTATATGATAGACACATTATACGATGAAACCTACCCCGGGGGCTCTGGATGGCCTGCGCAGGAAATCATCGATCGGATCAACAACGGGGTGCACTTCATCAACCACAACGGACATGCCTACTATGAATACAATATGAGAATGGGGACCAGTGATGTCACTGATTTGACCAACACCGATCAATTCTGCTTCGTGTACTCACAGGGATGCATGTCTGGTGGGTTTGACCAAGGAGACTGCATCGCAGAGCACTTCACCGCCAAGACGAACCATGGGGCGTTCGCCGGCATCTGGAACGCCCGCTACGGGTTCTTCTGGTCCTATAGCACCGATGGGGACTCGCAACGCTTCCATCGGCAGTTCTGGGACGCAGTCTTTGGAGAAAACATCAGGGAACTCGGCAGAGCCAACCACGACTCCAAAGAAGACAACCTGTTTCTGATTCAACGCTCCTGCATCCGCTGGTGCTACTACGAGACAAACCTGTTTGGAGACCCCGCTGTTGCCTTTAAACAAGCTTCAGGGAGTAAACCCTCTCTCAGCATTCATGCTGTCACCGGTGGAAGAGGCATTAGTGCGACCATCTCCAATGAAGGGGACACCCCGGTGACCGGTGTTGCCTGGAGCATCTCCTTACAAGGCGGGCTACTCGGACGTATCAACATCGACGCACGCAACAATCTCGCTGTCATTGATGTGGGAGAAACCAGTACTCTACAACCAGACGACCCCATGTTTGGGTTAGGGAAAATCTCAATACAGGTAACTGTTGAGTACGCAGAGCCGTGGAGCGGCACCGGGTTTGTGCTTGGGCCGTTCGTCCTGCGCGTCATCCGCAGCTGCTAACAGATAAAGTGACCGCCACGTTCTTCTCTCGTACTCACATACTTCTATTCACACAAAAATTCTGTACCAATGAACAAACCATAAAAGAGCGATGGTGTTTCCCTTCCCCATCATGGCTCAGGGTGCCTTTCGAAAAATAAAACTTGTACTTCCGTTCATCGGTCTTGTGATTTTTTTTTATCTCATCTACACCCTGGATGTCCAGAAGATTGTCGATGCACTTGTATCTATTGAACCCTTCTACATGATCTGTGCCCTGCTGCTGACCTTCCCCCTCCTATTGTTTCGTATCGCTGCCTGGCAGTTAATCCTAAAAAATCAGAATATCCACGTTGGGTTCTTCTGGTCCATGAAAATCTACCTCATCGGGATCTTCTACGGCAGCATTACACCTGGGTGGGCGGGGCAACTGATGCGGGTGCCATACCTCAAAGACCGTACCAGCCAGCCGTTCGGGAAGCTCTTTGTCAATACCGTGGTTGAGACCTATGTTCATACCTTCTCCCTGTATGGTATGATGATTATCGGGGGGGTTCTCGCAGTTGGAATTATCCCAGAACTGCTGCCGCTGACCCTCATTTGGATTCTCTGTGTCACTCTGGTCGCCGCGTATTTTGTGAAAAGAGAGCGAGGAGAAAAACTCTTCAGAGTCCTCATTATGTATTTGATCCCAAAACAAGTGAAACATCACTTGCATGCATTTGTGGACACGTTCTACATAGATTTTCCCCGTTTTAAAGCGATGATTTTGCCGTTCCTGCTTGGGATTATCACGTGGGTGATTCAATTCTCCCAGGAGTACATGATCGTGCTAGGATTGCATTTGAACATCCCTTACTTCTCCTTCCTGTTACTGTTTCCTATCGCGAACACCGCAGGGTTCATCCCGATTACGTTCGCTGGACTAGGAACCCGGGAGTTCACCGCGATTTTTCTGTTCTCCACGCTGTTTGGAATAGCCGGAGAACCTATCCTGGTGCTATCGCTGCTTGGGTTTGTGGTCACAGATTTGTTCTTGGGGTTCCTTGGGTTTTTATTGTCCCTGACGGAGTCTCGTTCTCCAAAGAATTTGCTGAATAGTTAACATAAAACAAAAAAACCTATAATCTTTAAATAATGCCTTAGTTATATCTCACTTCGTTGCGGTGAGGTAAACATTATGGAAAATAAAAAGAAAATATTAACGCTAGTGCTTGTACTAATCACCATCACACCTGTTGCTTTAATATCAGGGTGCGTCGAAGAAAGAGGAACAAAAATCATTATTGGAACAAATGCATATTTTCCGCCCTTTGAATTCTATCAAAACAATACTATTGTTGGATACGACATTGAGCTGGTCACAAAAATTCTCACGGATGCAGGCTACGAAGTAGAAGTAAGAAACATGGATTTTGATTCACTTGAAACAGCGATAACAAGTAATTCAATAGACATCATCGCGGCAGGGTATACGATAACCGCAAATAGAAGCTTAGTCATGGATTTTTCAATGCCGTATTTTGATTCAAATCAATCGGTTTTAATTAATTTGAATAATCACCCAGATTTAATAATTAATTCAACCGATGATTTTGGAGCTTTAGAAAAAGTTGGAGCGCAACGGTACACAACAGGAGAGATATGGATACAAGATAATCTCATTGCGACAGGAATAATCAATGAAACACAGTATGAACCTTATGTCCTTTATACGGGTGCTGTGTCTGATTTAGATTTTGATAGAATACAAGCGGTAGTAATTGATAAACCAGTAGCTCAGTTTTTTGAAGGAAAAAACGGGAAGAACATTTCAATGACGATTGTTACAAATGAACAATTCGGATTTGCAGTTCAAAAAGGAAACACGACGCTGCTCAATGTGTTGAATACCGGCTTGGAACAGTTAATGGGATCACAATATTTAGCTGACTTGCAAGAGAAGTACTTTGAACAGCTCTGGATCATAGAAGACTGATGTGATCCTTTTGGGGATCAATAGCATCATAAACAACATTCCCTTCCTCCTTGAAGGCCTTGGAGTCACCATCGCGCTGACGGTTGTCAGTGTAACGTTGGCAACCGTCTTTGGAATACTCTTAGCTATGGGGCGATGTTACACAAGACAACCCCTCCCTTTTCTTATTTATATTTATGAAAAGGTTTTCCGAGGATTACCTCTCCTCATCATCTTCTTTTTAGTGTATTTTGGTTTAAGCCAACAGGGTATCCATATCAAGGCATTCTATGCAGCTGTTACCGGACTCGTCTTGCATAGTACCGCCTATCAAATCCAAATTTTTCGAAGTGCTATCTTAGCTATCCCTGAGGGACAACAAACTGCGGCGATGTCATTGGGCATGTCAAAACCAAAAACAATTTTTTATATTATCCTACCTCAAGTCCTTCGATTATCTATCCCTGGCTGGTCAAACGAGTTCACAATCCTTCTCAAAGATACCTCGATTGCATTTAGTATAGGAGTTGTTGAACTGATGGCACGAGGAGACGCAATTAACTCCATGAATCCTTCAGGGATTTTGCACGTCCTACTCTTTATTGCATTGTTATATTTTATCCTTGTATTTTCGATAAACAAGGGGTTAAATTATCTTGAAAAAAGATACAGACTCTCCGGGTATGAGGTCACTGCTGTCCAATAACAAAAAGGAGACAAGAGCTCCATGCATATGCTAGAAGTAGTAGATATCTATAAATCGTATGGATCATGCGAAGTCCTCAAAGGCCTATCATTTACAGTTGACAAGGATGAAACAAAAGTAATTATTGGGACAAGTGGAACTGGTAAAAGCACCCTTCTTAAATGTATCAATCAGCTAGATCCACCTGACAAAGGGGAAGTCTGGTTGGAAGGTGAAGACATAACGAACCCTTCAATTGATCTCAATCGAATTCGCCAGAAGATAGGGTTTGTGTTTCAGGATTTTAACCTCTTTAATCATTTAACGGCGCTACAAAACGTTAGTATCGGTCTTGAAAAAGTAAAAAAAATAGAGAAAGAGAACGCTAGAGAGAAAGCCTTGGAAGAACTAAGGAGAGTAGGATTAGAAAAACAATCTTGCCAATACCCTGCGCAGCTCTCAGGGGGGCAGAAGCAGCGTGTCGGTATTGCTCGTGCGTTAGCGATGGACCCTGCTATTATCCTCTTCGATGAGCCAACCTCGGCTCTTGACCCGGAGCTCATTGGTGATGTTCTCGATGTTATGAAGAATCTTGCAGGTAAAGTTGCGATGCTCATTGTCACCCATGAGATGGGATTTGCTAGAAATGTTGCTGATGAAATCATATTTATGGAAGGAGGAACAATTATAGAAAGTGGCCCTCCTGAACAAATGTTTAATAATCCAAAGAAGGAAAGAACACGACAATTCCTTGGAAGAATCTCGACATTGTATGGAAAGGAGTGAGCACAAACGGAAACGATAGGATTTGTTGACTATCTCATGAGATCGCTGCCTGAGCTTCTCGAAGGAGTACCCATCACGTTATTGCTTACGTTTTGTGCCATATCAGCAGGGTTTGCACTTGGTCTCCTTCTTGCGCTTGGTAGGGTCTATGGCAAAAAAGGAATTTCATACAGCTGTATTGCTTATCTAGAGATATTCCGAGGGACTCCGCTTCTAGTCCAACTCTTTATCATATACTATGGTTTACCAAACATAGGAATTATTTTTTCACCATTATTAGCAGCTTTGCTTGGATTATCATTGAACAGCGCGGCCTATCAAGCTGAATATTTACGAGGATCAATACAAGCTATTCCGGCAAATCAGATGATAGCAGGCCGCACATTAGGCATGACTCGATTCCAATCCATCCGTACTATCATCCTTCCTCAAGCGTTACGTATTTCCATTCCTGCGTGGTCAAATGAATTAATTTATCTGCTTAAATATACGTCAATTGTTGTTTATATCCAAGTACGAGATCTGACATTCCAAGCGAAGGATATCGCAGCACAATCATCGAGGTACCTTGAGACGTTCCTCGTAGTTGCTTTGATTTATTTACTCTTTACTATTCTTTTTTCTGAAATTGTTGATCGAGTGGAAAAACGTGTTCGCATCCCAGGGGTAGGATTATCGCCAAGAATCGTTAAACGAAATATGAAAATACCCTTCAAAACCTAACAAATAGTACGTGTCTTTACATACCTTAGTGAAAAAAAAATTTAAGATTTTATGAGATATTTCACAAGGCCAGGAGTTATCATCGGTGTATTATTGATCAGTGGATATCCAAACGGGAGGATTGTTGAATGAACCGCATCATGGACAATTTCGATTTCTTGTGCAATCTCAATGTCTTTGAGGTTCATCCCTAGACAGATGGCTTTGGTGACAAATACAGCTCCGTCAATGGAGAGTTGAAGCAGCCCAAGGTGCCGCGTTTGAAAGGCGGTTTCATCAGCAATCATCGTCTTCGTGCGACCCTGTGGGTTTTCATACCCAAGCAGACCACCAATGATGAGTACATCAAAGGTTGCACAGTCTTTTGAGGTGAGTGGTTTTTTTGCCTGTGGATCAAGCACTACACATTTTCGTTGTGCATAGAAGTCTTTTGCTTTCTTTGATGTCACCTGACCAAGATGCTGGAGGACTTCCGAGGTTTTTTTCCTAGAAACTCGAGTAAAAACTAGTTTATCGCCCCAGAGTTTTGCTGCATGCTTATACTCCAGCATCAGCCACTCTGACAGTGTGGGTTCACAGTGTTCAATGACCAGGATTGGTTTTCTCTTCATAGGTCAAAGGAAGAGTACATCAGAGGAGCCTAATAAGAGTTCCTGCGAAAAAGTATTTGAAGCAGCGATGCATCGAGACATAGGTCCTATGGATAAAATCGGGAGCTATGAAACAAAGCCGTTTTCAAAATCACGTCAGGACATCGCCTTGGTGTCCGGCGAAGGAAAACGGAAACTCAAAATTTACGCCTTGTTAGAATTCGACGTGACAAAAGCCCGTGGAATCATTCAAGCGTCGAAGGGAAAATTCGATGTGTCGTTCACTGCCTGGCTCATCAAGTGTGTCAGTCAAGCAGCCAGTGAGCATAAGCAGATGAATGCGTACCGGCAGGGTCGCAGGCGAATGGTGTTGTTCGATGATGTCGACATCCCGATTCCGGTTGAGCGAGAGGTAGACGGTGACATCCGTCCCCTGGCGTACATCGTACGTCAGGCGAACAAGAAGACAGTTGAGGAGATTACCAGGGAGATCCGCCAGGCGCAGTCCCAGGCTGTTGATGCTGACACCGAGGTGCTCGGGGAGAGTCTGACGCGGGGAGAGCGATTCGTCATTCATGCACCGCTCTGGATAAAGAAACTGGGATTGCGTGTACTCAGACGTCGGGGACTGTTAAAGAAGAAGCACCTTGGTACTATCGGTGTCACGTCGATTGGGATGAAAGGCAGGTTCCCCGGATGGGTTCTCGGCATGGGTGGACCGATTGCCACCTTGGTTGCGGTGGGTGGGATTACGAAGAAACCAGGGGTCGTGCATGATGAGATTCACGTACGGGAGTATCTGCATGTGTCCATTACCACGGACCACAGCATCGTGGATGGTGGTCCGCTCGCCCGCTTCGTCGCACGACTCACAGAACTACTGGAAACTGGGTTTGGGTTACCAGCAGACTTACCATGACAGCATACAATCGGTGCTATGCCATCGGCATGTACTCTAATTTGTGCATTTTTGTGATGTGGAAGTAGTGATAGTTTTTAAACGCCCCTGGAAACTTCCTGTTGAGGTCATCCATGATTTCATGCATTTCATTCAGCTCTTGCACGCGGAACGTTGGCTCTAAGTCTGCATGACCAGCGGTTTTTGTAATGTAGTACAGATGAGGATTCTCCCTCAGATAACCGGTGACTGCATCGATTTTGCTGTAGTCTTTGAATTCGATGTCAACCTTGAATTGCTTGTACCCGAGCTTCGAGAGGTCAAACTCTGTGCGGAACCCTTGAATGATCCCTGATTTTTTTAATTTCGTTAACCGTGAATTCACGGTGGGTATCGTGGAGTTCACTTCCTGAGCTATGGTGGTCATTGGCAGCCGAGCCTGGGACGCTATGGTTCTCAGGAGAGCGATGTCCAACTCGTCAACGGGGATGGTCTGTCCACAGCCAATCACCTCGTACTTGGTACGGTCCTGTGGGTCGTAGGTGGGGAGGAGGAAGGAATTCCTGAAGTGAAATAACTGGAAGTAGAATGAGAAATCCTTGTCTTGGAAGTAGTCCCGGTAGCGTCGTAAGCTTGCTTGCCAGAGCATGTAGAACCGACAGGGGTCTTTGACCCAGACGATGACCACGAGATTGTAGCGACCCTCGGTTGAAGCAATCCAGTAGGTGTCCGTGTTCTTGACAAAAAAATCAATAATCTCATGTTGGAGCTCGTCTTTGGTGTATTGAAACGAGTAGTACATGCGGAAGCTGATGTACCCAAGTCTGAAGGTGTCGATCACCGTGTAGTACTTCTTAATCACTCCTTCGTCTTCTAATCGTTTGATGCGATACTGCACCACGTTTTTAGGGAGGTTGACTTTCTTACCGATTTGTGTGAGTGATTGCCGTGCGTCGAGATCGAGTTGATAGAGGATTTTTCGGTCTTTGACATCTAATTCAATCATGGTTTATGACAAAGAGAAAAAAATCCTTAATAAATTTATCGTTTGTACAAATCTGAAGGTTAGTCTGGGAAAAGAGAGTTTTTTTCTACAGAGGAGAAAAATATTAGTGCTGTACTAATATCTCTGAACATCGCTCTTCATATGAGAGCAAGTTCTTCTGCACTCCTTTGCCTACCCAGCAATACAAGCACAGTCGCTCCTTAGGGAGACCTATTGCTTTGACCATGTCATCTACCACTTGGTACTGTAACGAGGTAGCCCCGATGTCCTTGGCTATCCAGTCCACCATGGCTTTATATTTCTCTGAAGTTGGGTCTAAATACGCTGAGATATCATCGACATCTCTACCTTCTAAAGCTTTTATCGCTCGACGCGCAACCAACTCCTGGGTGCTGCGCGTCGACAAATTATAAATGCAGGGGAACAGCAACGGTGGACACGCTGGCCGCACATGAACCTCCTTTGCCCCCGCTACCCTGAGTTTTTCAATCGTATAGTTCTTCAACTGCGTCCCCCGGACAATAGAGTCCTCGCAGAGCACAATCCTGTTCCCGCTGGCGATCGCCTCATTGGCGATCAACTTCATCAAGGCGATGCGATCCCGCAACTCCTGAGACAATGGGGTGTAGCTCCGTCCATACCCGGGTGTGTACTTGAACAGCACACGTCGGTACGGTATCTTTGACTCCATCGCATAGCCAATCGCATGAGCAACACCTGAGTCAGGAACCCCAGAGACAAGGTCTGCTTGAACGGTGTCTCGCTTCGCTAGGAATCTTCCGCAACCTTCCCGTACCTTCTCAACGTTGACTCCTTCATAGGAAGACGCGGGGAACCCGGTGTACACCCACAGGAACGCGCAAATCTTACTGTTCTGCAGGCCTTTCCTTCGTTGTTCCATCCCTTTCTTACTGATACGAACAATCTCTCCTGGCGTCAGGTACTTTTTTACTGAAAACCCCAAATTAGGGAACGCACAGGTCTCGCTGGCGACAGCAATCTCCGTGTCTTTCTCGCCAATCACCAAGGGCGTCACACCATGGCGATCCCGTGCACAGTAAATCCCTTTCTTCGTCAGGAGCAGGAGCGAGATCGAACCGATGATCTTATCGAACATATGGTCAATACCATACGTGATGCCCTTTCCCTGGTTGATGAGATGAGCGACCAACTCCGTGGTATTGATCTCCCCGTGATCAATCTCGCTGAAGGAGACGCCCTTCTGAATCAGCTCATGGGTCAAAGCTCCTTTATTGGCGACAAGGCCAGCACAACAGATAGCAAACGCACCAAATTTACTTTCAAACGTGAGGGGTTGCGGGTCTTTATCTGAGATCACTCCAATCCCCATATGGCTTTTGATTTTATCAGAGCCTTCGTAGAACTTGGATTTGAACTGCGAGTTCTTGATATCATGGATCTTCTTCACCGGCATCCCATGCTTGCCGATGAATGCAATCCCTCCATACTCTGTCCCGAGATGTGTATGGTAATCAGTTCCATAATACAGACTCGAGATACAGTTGTTCTTGCTCACAACACCAAATAATCCACTCATAGACTCCCCCAATAGCCATAGAAAAGAATCGATGAATTCTATTTAAGGATTCTGACTTTTTTAACTCCAGGATTCCATATCTCTTTCGTATATATAGAGGAATAATTCTCAAGTCAGATACCTTAAAAAAAAAAAGAGAGAAAAAAGGAGGTTACGCGTATCCTCCAATCTGCAGACTGGGGTCTCCAAGCAGCTGCCACTGCTGCACTGTCTTTTGGTCAATGCCATCCCAGCCATGGTCATACCGCCAGTAGGTGTACTCAAAGACTTTATGGTAGTCGATGTAGCTGGTGATCGCCTGCGTGTACGTCACCCCCAGGACGGTGTGATTCTCCACGCCGTACTGTCTGAAGAACTCAGTGTTCAACCACCCGTCACCGGTGCCAATGGTACAGACATCACCTTCTGATCCCCAACCGTACCCGGTGTTACCCATGGTGGCTATTGCGCCAGTCCGGGGCAGTTTCACCATGTACCATCCCCAGCACTCTGGTGTGGGGGCACCATACGTGAACATGTGCATCGGCAGGAAGGCATCAAGGACAGACGGAATCAGTGAGACGCTGAACATGCTGTTGTGGCATCCGCCCACGCAGACGACTGGGAGTTTGTCGATGTTGCTTAACTTCCGCATGGGGAGCACTGGGAAGTGGATGAAGGGGAAGTAGATGGAGACTTGGCTGACGACGAGTCCTGCGACCTGGCCGTAGCGTCGGTTCCCCGGTATCCCCGGGTAGTGGTCTCCCCACCAGCCTGGGCTTCCATGGCCTGAGAAGTACGCAAGGCCGTAGCCTTCGCTGAACTCCCTGATGACATCAGATTGATCAACCCACTTGCCGTTTGAGGTGAACACACTATTCTTTTCAAAATCATCTGAGATATAATAGAGGGCTCCACCACGTCCAAGGAGGTTTTTTTCTCCAACAACCCACTCACCTTCGTAGTAGGTCTCCATGTTCTCACGGGTGTCTGAAAAAACGGTGACATTCGCTTCGTTGGTGATCCAGACGGAGAGGTTGGTCAGATTCCCATACGGTGAGGGATCATAGGTTTTTCCTCGTATCGTGAGCACACCACCGACGTAGCTGATGTTCGCCCACCAGTACAAATCGTTGCAGTAGGCCTCCCCATCATGTGGCGTGTAGGTGCGATCAGTATTGCCAAGAATGTTGTTGTTTGAGATAGAGACGATTTCTGCGATGGGTGGCGCTGGGTAGCCATCCTGTATCGCAGGGTTGAGATGGTCATCATGGTTGAACGTGATGTTTGTCTCCTGTGTGGTATCAAGAGTGACCTGAATCTCATCAACAGGACCAAGTTCGCCGTCAGGGTTTGAGCACTGTGCATGAATCGTGTACTCCCCCGTGGGCAGCCCTGTGGTATTCCACTGGATGCCCCAATCTTCTTGATCGAGGAACCCGTCACCAGAAATCGCGATAATCCTGTTGAACCAGCTCGGGTCAGCAGCTTGTGCCTCGTAGGTGATGATCTTATCAATCACGTGCTTTGCCTCAAGGGTGTTGCGACAGGCGAGCCGCCCGAAAGCAACATCAGGATATAAATCAAGGTCATCGAATAACGACGGGCCAGCCCATTCAGCAAAAATCCCATTGCCGTTGGAATCCCAGTTGTCGAACACGCCTCCCTCCTTGTAGACATCACCGTAGTAGAGGTCACTGATAAAGCCAGGTTCATCTCCAGTAAAGTTAAAGTAGGGGTCGCCATCCCATGCGAAGTTTGAGTACCGCACAGGGACGTACCAGCCTTTTGAGCCGTGATTCGTATCATCCTTTGGTCTACCGAACACGATGGATTTTAATCCACCGAAGAGCAGCACATACTGTACACCCCAGGTTTCCATGGCGTCTTTGATGAAATACTTTATCTGCTCAGGTTCATCGACACCAGTGTATTCGGCATAGATATCTTCAGTTGTTTTCAGCACAGTGGGAACACCCATGTCTGTCTTATGTGTGACAAGCCGGTCCAGCTCTTCAGAGAACTTCGACGGACTGATAATCACGAGATCATAGGTGCTTTCTAAGGGGAACGGACTGCGGTCTGGCGGAGTGTACGATATCTGGAGGTCATAGGTGTGCGCGATGTGGAGTCTACCGGTGGTTGGCTGATACCGTACCGGGAACATGTTCACAACCAGATGGGTGACGTGTTCGTTATTGGCGTTCAATCCACATCCAACGTGATACTGAGACCACGCGTCAGGGTAGAATGCATCGCTGTCATACACACGAAGGTCCTTCTCAAAGCTCGTTGGTAGAATTTGCTGCGGAGTGTACGAGACTGGTGTGGGTGCTGGTCGAATCTCCTGGGTGATCATCTGCTCTTGGATACCACGAGGTGTCACCTGGACGTGGATGTCAGTTGCCCCAAAAGGGAGTTCGTACTGTTTCAGCATCCGAGGCATCATCGGCTGCCCAGGGTTCAGGAGATACAACTCAGGGATGTCGGGCAATTGAACAGTCACATATTCAGTGGAGTACTCAGAGATTTCTACTGATGATGGATGTAGTTCTATTCTTTCAGTTATCGTCCCGTGTACGTTGTTCGTCGTCATGGTGGTGATCGCAGTCGCACCAAAGCCGCTGATGAGAAACATGCCTACAAAGAGTATACTTAGCCATTTTTTCATAACTCATGCCCTCTCTAACTGAGACTATTATTAAGGTTATAGTATATAAAACCAATGTTTAGAAGAATAATATATGAGCTGAAAGTAAGTGTTTATGTCTCGTCGAGAATTCGGGTTTCTATATCATACAAACAATAGGAGTCGCTATGGGGAGCACCAGTCAGTGACGCAGATACTGTTGTGCATCCGCCTTTACACGAGTGTCCATATCGACACGTCGCACACTGGTTCTCCAGATTGCCTTGGTATGGCTCAATCGTTTGACTTGATTATCAGTCTATCTTTACAACGAGTGCAGATCCAAAATAGAATAGTTCTTCTGACCAGAGATATTCATAACCCCAGCCTAGTTTGATTCCTGTAAACCCAATAATCCCTACATTGAAGCCTCTACCAAGATCAAATCCTCCTGTAAAAGAACCATTCCAACCCTTTATTCCAAGGGCACCTGCTGTCGCCAACCATCCAGAAGCCGGCCAAGTGTTAGGAGGCATAGGATTTTGGTAACCTAATACAATAAAATTTCCAAAGATGAATGGTTTATATAGTAAGTATTTCTGAATTGGCGTGAAAATATGTTCGACGTAGAACACAAATAGTGTTAATGGAAGAGCGTAAATAAGGGACACAATGAGTTTATATAGTATTGGTGATAAAATTTCAAGGACCGAGACGATTAACTTCAGGATTCCAAATACGGATAAATACGATAGATAATGAAGACCTGCGAGATAAGGTATGATTAAAGTTGTGTCTGTGGCCCCTGCGACGAGACACAGGGCATTGATATTTTTTAAATCACCAACCTCGGTGTCGATACACCGATTCTTTCCCAGCACCGCACGTTGATCCGCCCGTAGGCCCCTCGTCACCAGCCGCAGGACACTCTCAACTGATTGACCTGGCGGTAACACGCCAAAAGATTCAAGAGCTCTCACCATTTCAGAGCAAATCTGTGCGAATTCCTCTTCAGTGGCAGCTGCATCTAACCGCTCCTTGAGCGACTGAGTCATCGCCTTCAGGCGCAGCGCATCATCTTCACGAAGCGATACTGTGTGCTTCTCAGTCTCCTGCATACCACACACTTCAATTGACACATCCACACACTGGGTCTGGTCATCAATAGGTTGTTGATCGTGTGCGGTTACCATGGGTACAAACGAGACACCAAGTACCACACAAATCACCAAAGCAGCCTGTAACTGACTGGATGCTTTTCCTTGTCTCATCTTTTTTCCCCGCTCTAATTATCCCAAGTACTATTATTTAAACTTTATTTTAACATTTTTTACAAATAATAGTTTTTTACGTTTCTTAATGTTTATTATAGGATCATCTTTTTTATCAAGATATGAGGCGTTCCTCCTTGGCGATCATGTACATTTCAATGTCACGAAGACAGTAGGGATCACAATGTGGAGCACCGGTCAGTGACGCTGAGACCGTGGTACATCCACCTCTGCAGGAGCGTCCATATCGACACGTCGCACACTGGTTTTTCAAATCAGATGGTGTACAGTCCCTTGTGTAGGAGAACGCTTTCTGATCATTCCAAATGTCAGCCAGTGGTTTCTGGCGAATGTTTCCTTCTATGAAGGAGTCTGGAAGCGACAGGCATCCTTTGATGTTGCCGTTGCTCTGTATCCCTAGCACACTGATGCCTGCTTGACATCCCTTCCAGACGGGCGAGACCATGGTGTTTCGAATGATTTGTGAATGGTACCCGATGCTATGCGCACCCATGACAGCCAGCTCTCTAACAGAGTAGCGTTTCCGTGTTGCTGCAATGAAGAGAGCGACTGCATAGAATTCTTCTTTACTTACAATGAGGTTTGTAGGGAATCGTCCAATAGGAACTGCGATTTGTATCTGCCAGGCTTTTGTCTTCCCCAGGATGAGATCACGGATGAGGGGTAGCTCATGGAAATTGCGTTTATGAACCGTGGTGATGACGGTGACTGGGAGGTTTTCTTCTCGTAGTTGCTTCAACCGATCAAGGCACGTGTGAAACGACCCGGGGACTCCTCGTATGCTGTCATGTGTGTGTGGTGTTCCACCGTCTAAACTCAACGCGATGGCATAGACACCAGCGTTCCGGAGTTGTTGAATCATAGTGTCGGTGAGTGCGAGACCGTTTGAAAGAACGCTGACTTCCATGCCGAGGTCTTTGATTGCTTTGCTGATGTCGTACCAGCCTTTTCGCAGGATTGCTTCACCACCAGTGAGGTTGATGTACTTTGCATGGAGATCTGCAAGCTGGCTGCACAGGTTGAGAGCTTCAGTAGTTGTTAATTCTTTGTCCCGGGTCGTTCCTGCTGATGAACCGCAGTGCATGCAGCGCATGTTGCAGGACAGGGTGAGTTCCCAGGCGACACTCAGCGGGATGTATTTTTTTCTCATGAGAAATCTCTTATGTAAATTGGAAGAAACACTGCTATAAGAGGAGGTTGGGGGTCTTTAGCAGTGTTTCTCTTGTTTTTTCTCAGAAGAATCTACTGAGAAGACCGAAATCCTTTATGCTGACTCCTGTGTAGTAGAGACCAACAGCGTCGAGTTGTGTGGTTGCGAATTTTCCAATGATGATGACGAGAGTCGCTGCGAGTGCCACACTCAGCATACTGCATGCTGTTTGTTTCGCATTGGCAATATCTGTGTCGTTGAGTCCTAGCGTGTGCCCCAGGTCGTGGAGCTTGGTTTGGAGATGTTTTGATTTTCCCTTCATGTATACCTCCTTGCCTAACTTAATTGCTATACGTTAGCGTGTTACACGTATACAATTATCATTTAAATAGTTATCTCATCAACAGCAAGGCGGTATGAACGACAATAGCAAGCAAGAGTAAAATTTTTATAGATGTGCATATATTCCGATTTTTAAGAAAAAGGAAATTAGGAGGTAAAACCTATGGCAATAATGGGAAAAAAAGACAAATTAGCTGTACGACCAACCGACGAAAAGAAAGCTGAAATCACCCAACGACGACCCTACGACCTCTGGACCGACATGGACCAACTCTTCGACCAGTTCCGATCCAACTTCGACGACCTCTTCTGGAGACCACACAGCAACATCCTGAGCACCTTTGAAGACATCCGCGCACCCATGATGGATGTCGCTGACCTTGGAAACCAATACGAAATGAAGCTGGAAATGCCTGGGATTCCAAAAGACAACATCACCATCGAGGTCTCACCAAACACCATAGAAATCTCAGCAACACATGAAACAAAGGACGACGAGAAACACAAGAACTGGCTCAGACGAGAACGCAGCAGCATGAGCTTCTACCGCAAGGTCGAATTCCCCGAGGAAGTCAAAGCAGACACCGTCGACGCACAACTCCACGATGGGGTCCTGCACCTCACCATACCGAAAGTCGAAGCAAAGCCAGCGTACAAGTCAACAAAGATAAAAGTAAAGTAAACCCACCCCTCCTTTCTTCTCTCTTTTTTTTAGAGTCACATCCTGATGTAACTTTTTTGTACAAGATACAACCCCTACGGCAAAGTCATTTGATGAAAAGTTTATTAATATCCTCGCCTCTATAAATATCACACATGAAACACATCAGGATCCTATTCCTCATACTTCTCCTCTGTCTTGCCTCGGTACATCTCACAAGTGGCACACACCTTTCTAGCAGTACTGCGGTCACCACACACCATACGTCAGCACTGAGGAATCAACCCGCAGACGCCGTCATTGTCACAGACAGCGATCCTTTCTTCGGACTCCTAGGGACCAACGCAGCCTGTTGGTACGACAGGACAACAAACACCACCGGACTACTCCCGCTCCTCATCTCCAAAGAAAACAATCTCACCGATGCACAGAACAGATTCCTTGAGACGTACCTCCCCTCATCACCTCCGTCCCTTCTTGTCCTGGGTCAGCAGCTGAACACCTCCTATCCTGTCACTGAACTCACCGGCTCACCAGCATCCGTTGCCCTCACACTTGCTCTCCAGCTGTATACCACAGCACCCGCCGCCCTCATCCTCCCGTACACCACCCCTAATGCATACCACCTCAGCATGCTTGCCACACCCCTTGCCAGCTACCTCAACATCCCACTTCTCATCTATGACAACAACGAACCAGAGATTCAGACAGTATGTACCCAACTCCAAGTCACTTCCGCCTATCTCATCGGAAACATCCCTGTCAACCTTCCGAATATCACCTGTATGTCTCTTCCCGATGAAGACACCATCACAGATACTATCCTTGCCGTCATCAAACAACACTTCGGTGCTCTCAACTATATCACAATGACGAACCCCTCTGATGTGCAACCACCATCCGTTACCTCAACAACCAACACAGAATACACAGACCATTTTTCAAATCTAAAACTCACTCTCCTCAGCAGAGAAATTGACATCTATGGAACCAGCACGCAACAGTACGTCGTCTACGTCCCTGAGGATACCAATAGAGTGCAGATTGATGCAGAAATCGTGCAAAAAAACCCAGTTTTGGAAAAATTCTCACCAATCCATCCTCTCCTCTTTCTCACCCTGTATGACCCAAAAGGTCACGTCGTTGCGTATGCAAACAGCATGGGCTATGACTTTGGAAAGACCTATGTAGAGACACTCACCTGTAACCTGTCAGGAAACTACACACTCAACGTCACCCTCTATCACGGGATAAAAGGAGGATACTTTCTCCAACGCGGGTTCTCCTATCTCAATGAGGATCTCCAGTTCACAGCAACGATAAGCAGACTCACAAGCCCCCATCTTCCCCTCATCCCCAACTTGTCTGTCCTCGCACCGTATCTGACAGCAGCACATGGTGGTCTGCTCATTGCAAACTCGTCATGGGAGCTGACTGACGACTCCTATGAAACAGCTGCTGAAGGAACCGCCGCAGGTCCCTGGTACACTGAATCGCTTCATCAGTTCACAAACGAAAAAGTCGATGCGATTGTACGCCAGGTGAATGCAACCCTCGATAAGCTCAACACCCATGACCTCCTCAACGGGTACCTCCAGGGTCCTGCCTGGCTTGCTCTCCTTGCTGACACCACGATGATTCCGATGTACTACTACGGTCCTTCACAACAGGGGTACCCTGACCGAGGGTTACCCTCAGATAACCCGTACTCACTCAACCAGAGTCTCTCCGTGGGACGACTCATCAGCTGGGATGCTTCAGATGCCTCAGTCCTTATTGCCCGTACGTTCTTCTACAACACCCTGTGCGGTGAACCAGAGGACTGGCACACGCGGTTCAACTTCGTCTTCGGTGAAGGATTCGGGGAGACCGGTGGCATCTTCCATCAGATACCCTACGCCAGGGAAATCAGAGCCTATGGATTTAGCTCACACGTGTACGGTGTGCTCCGGAACGGTCGGCAGATCACAGGTCTCCTGGACGTCTACACAGGTGCCAACTACATCGAGTACCTAGGCCATGGCGACTGGTTCTGGTTCCCAGCATCACTGTACGGGTTTGACATGTACTCCAAGGCAGTGGATGTCGCCCATGCAAAAACCTGGGTGTTCGAAAAACCAAGCCTCTTCCTGTCATCTGCCTGCCTCATGGGACGCACCGATGGACTGCCCCCGCAGATGAACATCGGTCTGACCATGCTGCACGCAGGGTGCAACGGGTTCATCGGCGCTACACGGGAGACAGGACAAGAGGCAGGGTTAACAACACTAGAGAATCATTTAATTGTTGATGACTGGAGCCTCGGGGAAGCACTCCGGGGTGAAAAACAGGTTGACACAGAACCACCAACCTTCTACGTCCGCACCTTGTATGGGGATCCTGCATTCAACCCCTATGAGCCCAACAATGGATTCCACGATCAAGGCAGACCAACACTGAACACAGACGTCTAAGGCGATTTCTTGTGTTGTCCAGCCTGATGCTACATACTTGTAACAGCAAAGAGAGAATTCAGTTTGCATTTTATTTCTATCGATTTCTCTTTACTGAAATCATTTTTACAGATAGTTAAAATTCCAATTCGAAGGATTCACATGATAGGTTAATATACAACTATTGAGAAAACGAATCGGCATTACCTGGAAAAGTGTATGGAGTATTCCAACCATATAGAGAGAATAGGTGGTGATGAGGAATGAAAAAGAATATGAGGAGAACTATAGAAACATCCTTAATGATTGCTGTTGTCATATCTATAGTTCTATCGTCCATAACCCCCGTCTTAGCAACGCTTACGTTGGATGACATTTTTCATATCGGTGAAGAGAAGGTACGTCAAGGCGAGAGTACTACTTCTGCCTCTAATGACGATGAGATTAAATCTATAAAAATGTATGATTCTTTTTTTGATGATGATTTTTTTGAACTCACTGATGTAAGTACTATCGAAGAGAGAAAAACGCCTCTTGAGAGAAATGACGAGATTTCTGAAAAAGGTGCTCTATGGAGAGCCGCTGAAAATAAATTCACGGGTATGCCGGTGGAGGAATTCGATGGCTATCTTGGTTTAGAACTTGATTTTGAGAAAGTGGAAAGTAGAAGAAAACTACCTGGAACTTTTAACACAGAAGGAGGGTGCCTTCCTGACTATTTTAATTGGATGACGCAACATGGAGTAAGTTACATCACACCAGTTAAAGATCAGGCGGCTTGCGGGAGCTGCTGGGCGTTTGCAGTCATTGGTGCATTAGAGGGTCATATCAAGGCGTATTACAATGATCCCTATGTACAAGTAAATCTTTCTGAGCAGGATTTGGTGTCCTGTAGCGGAGCAGGTTCTTGCGGTGGCGGATGGCCAGATCTGGCTTTAGATTATATCCAACAAAACGGGGTGTGCAATGAGTCTTGTTTTCTGTATACAGCTTTAAACGATGATTGTTCAGTGAAATGCCCCAACTGGGAGCAAGGTGCATGGAGCATACTATCGTGGCAAGATGTTCCTCTTCAAGTTGATGATATAAAAAATGCTCTGATGACAAAAGGACCGCTAGTCACTGGTATGGAAGTGTACTATGATTTCTTTGACTATGAGGGCGGTGTCTACTCTCATGTCTATGGAGACCTTGCAGGGTACCATGCAATTGTTATTGTGGGTTTTGGTTCGTACGATGGTTTAGAGTACTGGATTTGTAAGAACAGTTGGGGGACAGACTGGGGAGAAGAGGGGTACTTTAGAATTGTTATGGGTGAGTGTTGCATTGATTCTTTTTTTGTCCATGCACTTGATGCTCCTGTTCCACCAACTCCTCATATTGTGTTCTGTAACGATAACGATAATGACGGATACTGCAACTGGGGCATTGGAGAGAAACCAGCGTACTGTCCTTGTACCAATATCATACCTGATTGTAATGATTCAAATGCTTCAATTTTCGAAGGCTGCGGAATGCTGGACTTTGACTATGGAGCATTACATGTGACATCAAACCCACCCAACGCACGGGTGTATATCAAAGATTTAGAAACACAACAGTATATTTATCGTGGTACTACACCCGTAACAACCAATTTAACTCCCATGGTCAGAGAAGTGAAAATTACCAAAAATCACTATGAAGATGTTGTTACAACTGCAGTTATCATCGAAGAACAACTGACAGAATTACATATAGATTTGCTGAACAAAACTGAGCTGTTTTACCCATTGAATAATGATATCTTTAGGGCAGGAGAGGTAATAGACATTATTGGTACAGCCCCAAATCATAGTAATTTTACATCTTACACTGTAGACTATTGTCTGTCTCTAGAGCCTTCTGGGTGGTCTACAGAGGGTGTGAGTCTTGTCAATGGAGGAACCTGCCCAGTGTATAACGATACGTTAGCATCTTGGAATACCAGTCATATAACAAATGGGGATTTCTACATCCTTCGTCTGACAGTCAATAGAACCGGAGAGCAGGTTTTTGCGTACAGTACAAACATCTACATTGATCCTACATTAAAAAAAGGCTGGCCAAAGAGGATAAATGCTGAATTAGAAGCAGGAGAGGAAAATTATTGGTATTGGCCAGGTCTGTTGGAACCTGTTGTGAGCGATTTAGATAACGATGGTCTTAGTGAGATAATAATCTATTCAGGCGGGGATCCACCGAAGATAAAAGTCTTTAGAGAGAATGGGTCTTTGTATTGGGTTGGGAATGTTGGAAATTTATATGCAGCTGGGGGCAACTTGCCTATGCCTTTGGTCGGTGATCTCGATAACGACGGTTTTAATGAGATTATTGCGTATAATTTCAATTACATTGATCCACTCTTGGGAGATTCTGTATTATATGCATTTACGTATTCTGGTGACGTATTATGGCACACATTAGTTCCATGTGATTTTCATCCAACACTACTTATGGCAGATGTAAATCTTGATGGCAGGAATGAAATCATTATCCAAGGAAATGACGCCTGGAATGAGACATTAGTTATTGTTAGTGGTAACGGATCGATAATCAACCAATGGGAGTTAGAACAGTCCCATTGGGGTGCTTCAGTCCACAGTAACCCAGCCGTAGGAAATTTCGATGAGGACCCCGAGCTAGAAATTGTGTGTGCAAGTCCTAGTGCGAATGCTGTAGGATATTTCTATGAAAGCGCACTATACGTGTACAATATAGATGGTTCTTGTGTTGACGGATGGCCCATCTACCTTCAGAACAGAATGATTTTTTCATCACCAGCAGTTGGCGACATTAATAATGACGGAGAAATGGAGATCATTGTTGGATGTATGCATGGAGATGGAGGCCTCTACGTTGTTAATAAGTCTGGAGTCACCATGTCAGGTTGGCCATTTGGAGAAGGTTTGAGTTTCTGGTCCGCTCCAGCTCTCGCTGATTTTGATCACGATGGCGATTTAGAAATAGTAATTAGCGATTGTATGGGGAGTTACGCCAAGACGTACGTATTACATCATAATGGCAGCCTATGCGCAGGATGGCCACAGTCCATCCTATGGCCCGGGTACTATTCACCTGTTGTTGGTGATGTAAACGGAGATGGTATCGCAGATATTGTTGAAACAGCCGGAGACGGTTTTTACCCAAATATAGCTACTCATGGAGGCGTGTTTGCTTGGGAGTATAACGGCACCCGCATAAGCGGATTTCCAAAGGTAACTGAAGTAGATGCACAAGCTCCTGCTGTAATCGCAGACATTGACGGTGATAATAAAGTAGAAATAATCGCTAGTTCTGACATGGATTATGATTGGGAGACTCAAGAGTCAAAACGTAGGGGAAGTCTCTATGTATGGGAGATGGACGGTTATTATAATATAACGACAATGGAATGGCCAACATTCCACCATGATAACCACCATACCGGTCTGTATCATACAGAAGCTCTGCACGCATTCGCAAATGGACCGTATCCAGGATTCGTTGATGTCCCAGTGCAATTCTCTGGTATTGCAACAGGAGGGCAGCCTCCGTACAGCTGGCACTGGAACTTTGGAGACGGAAATGAATCATGGACGCAGAATCCCAATCACACCTTCACATCACTTGGTTGCTACATAGTAACGCTCATAGTCGCAGATCATTTGAACAACACCGCAGCTGACATGACAATAGCTATCATCATACAACCCAATTCCCTGGTAGTATCAGCAAACGGACCATACACCGGCTACGTTAATGAACCAATACAATTTACAAGCTCAGCACAAGGTGGAATCCCACCATACAACTGGACGTGGGACTTTGGAGATGGATCCAACCTTTCTCCATCACCAAACCCACAACACATCTACAACGAAACAGGTGCCTACCTTGTAACCGTAACAGTCACGGATAGCCACAATACCCGTAGGAATGATACAGCTCTTGTGACAATAAGTACTATACCTTCTCTCGTATGGGTTGATGACGACTTCAACGAAACCACATTAGGGTGGGGCATCGATCATTTTAACACCGTACAAGATGGCGTAGATGCAGTATCGAACCATGGTACCATCTATGTCTTCAACGGTGTGTACAATGACAGTGTACTGCTCAATAAATCAGTAAATCTCATTGGAGAAAATAAAAACAATACAATCATTATTGGAGACTCATGGGAACCTGTGCTCCTTCTGTCTGCAGATAACATTAATATCAGTAAGTTCACCATCATAGATGACACATCGTACCGTGGAATCGAAATAGCATCCACACACAACCTCCTTTCTCACAATATCATCCATGCCAACTACAGTGGAATCTATGTTACACAACCATTCAACACAATAGAAGGTAACATAATCATATCCAATAATCAAGGAATAGTGGTCATGGGAACCTCAAATATAATCATTCGTGACAATACTATCGCATCATACCCAATAGGAATAGGTTTAGCAGCTTCTTCCTCCGTCCAACTAATAAACAATCAACTCATCGCAACAAGCATCTACATAGACGGGTACTCTCTAGATCAGTGGACTACACACATTCTCTTAAATAACACAGTAAATGGTAAACTGATACGATACTACAGCAATACAACCAACATAATTGTACCAACTGATTCTGGCCAAATCATACTTGCACATTGTACAAACATGACAATACGAGACCTCAATATCTCAGACCCAGTCATTGGAATCCTCGCAGGCTTCTCACATCATAACACAATGTGTGAAAACTCATTCACCAATAATATAATAGGGTTGATACTCTCCTCAGGGTGTGAATACAACACTATCTTCCATAACAACTTCATAGATAATATGTACTTCGGCGCATATGATGTAAACAACAATAACACATGGTACGATACCACCCTCCAGGAGGGGAACTACTGGAGTGACTTTGACGAACCGGCTGAGGGAGCATGGGACAACGACAGTAACGGAATAGTGGATACTCCCTACCACATCCCCATGATAGAAGGAAATCAAGATCTGTACCCCTTCATACAACCAAATGGCTGGAAGCTGAACCACCCACCAGTCGCCAACTTCACCTATTCACCAGAACAACCCACTATACTAGATATCGTACAATTCAGTGACTTATCTATAGATCAGGATGGAAACATCACAGGTTGGCATTGGGAGTTTGGAGATGGCACTATTTCCTACTCACCCAATCCAACACATCAATACAATAACAACGGAGCATACCTCGTGGTATTAACAGTGTGGGATAACGAAAACGCGACAGGTACTATTAACAAGACAATATTTGTCGTGGGCATGCCACCTTTAGCTAATTTCTCATTTACACCAGCAATCCCAACACCAAATGAGACAGTCTTCTTCATGGACACATCGGTTGACTTTGATGGGGAGATTATTTCGTGGTGGTGGGACTTTGGAGATGACTACTATTCAAGTCGACAACATCCAAAACACTGCTATGACGAAGAAGGAATGTACAACGTGAGTCTAACCGTCACTGATTCCGATGGAGCACAAGATACAACAGTAAAAATAATTGTAGTTCTGTACCCGAACAACCCCCCGAACATTCCAGATACACCAACTGGACTGCCCTTCAGTATATCTGGAAGGACATGCACCTTTACCACTACAACAATAGACCCAGAGAATCATTCAGTATTCTATCTATTCGATTGGGGTGACAATATGAACAGTGGATGGCTTGGACCCTTCGTCTCAGGTGAAACAATACATGCCAATCACTCATGGAATCTCTCTGGTCTTTACCAAGTACGAGTCAAGGCGAAAGACATCTATAGTGATGAAAGTAATTGGTCACGATCACACATAATAAGCATCTTAAGCTTAGGTGTTAACACTGGTAGCGGCTCATCAAATACATCACAATCGGAACGAGACGATAAAACAAGAGACAACATATAAAACCAATTTAGACATTGTATTCCATAGTATACTAAGTGGTACTACAAAAAACCACTAGATATCCACAAGATCATCTTTATTAGAATAGAACTGGTGATTATGACTAAGGACAATGTAATGAAAATCGGATTTAATTTTTACGTAGTTGATTTGTGTATCTTTGGAGTTATTGCTGGCATTGTCACACTAATCATTAGTGGAATCATTTGGTTCTTCTTTGGAGAGATAGGAAGAATGCTTTCTCCCCTGCTCTTTTTTGTTTTTGTACTTGTTTTAATGTATTGGAACTATAAATTCCGCTATGAAGAACGAATCAAAAAATCCGCTGCTCTTGAGACACTAGAAGTACGCTACGCCAAAGGAGAGATTACGAAAGAGCGATTTGAAGAGATGAAAAAGGATCTTGGAAAATAAAAATTAAAACAACTTTGTTTTTTTTAAAAAATCATCAGTCGATAAATTCCTTATGACATTGTAACCAATGATTAAATTCATTATTAAAGAAATAAGTCATTTTTTCCTTTTTCTTCTGTGTTCATCAACATGCTTTCGGTCATCATCTTTTTTAGATTTTTTCCTCGAATACACATAGAGAGTAAAAACAATCACTATCCCCAGGGTAATGAACAGAGGGTAGTAATCTTGAAGTATCCCCGGAGATGCCGCCGCAAGGAAGTACTCATTGGTCACTGCATCGTAGATGAGGTCGACGACTTCATCCCCATCGGTATCAATAAAATACGTTGTGTCGTCATGGGAGATTTCCTTCAGTTTTCCTGAGCTATTACTGAAGAAAATATCATACCAGGAGTTACCGTTTGAGTCGCTCAGATACCCATAGGGACCAACGTAGATGCTATCAATGAGCATTACCGAGTCACTTGCTGGTGAGGAGCTTCGGCTATCTGAAGCAAGAATAACAACAGGGTAGCAATCAGCAAAAGACCAGGTATGCACGAGTTCAACAGGCGTCCCTGCTGCAAAAAAATCAGTCATGCTGGTTGTACCATCGCCCCAATCTACGAAGCACTGGAGAGGCTCGCTATCTTCATCCATGCCACTCACCAGAAACGTCACCGCCTCATGTTGATGCCCGGTGGTTGGGCTGCTGAGAAGTTGCAGAACCGGTGGATGATTCACATAATCTGCGGTATAGTAATATGTACGATTCACCCAGATGCTGCCCTGCACACAGACCCTCCACCAATACATCGTCTTTGGCTCACTCATATTGGTGTTGATCTGTGTCACCGTTTGAGGAACTTGTACGCTTTCATTTCTCGCAAACAGCGTCATCTCACCAGAAGCGTTGCTGAACCAGTACACATCGACGGTATCTGCAAGCGTGTCGTTCACCGTCACCTGTAAGCAGGGAGGCACTGTCACAAACCGTGAGCCATTGGAAGGATATTCATGCTGTTGTTGCGTCGTCTCGTAGTAGTAGAGACGAAGCTCTGGAGTATCAGGTTCATCCTCGAGAGCACCCTGGTGTGTTCCCCTGCTGTAAAACTCATAGTAGCCAGTGCCATTGGGAAAGGGAAACTTCCATGTCCATGGTGCACTGGTATCTGGATTTGTTGCATCATCCCAGGGGACCCATGGCTGCGACACAGTATAGTAACTGATGTTTGTGGAATGAACATTAAACTGGTACTCCTGTGGATTAATGTAGGTGCACCCGTAGAGCACGGATTTGTTGGCGTTGAGCACAAACGAGTGTGACCCGTAGTAGAGAGGATTATCTGGTGTGACCCCAGCGACACGAACAGCGTACGGGTTGCCAACAAAGACTGCTTTGAGATTCTGATTGTTCCCCCCATAGCTATCCCCTATCATGAACTGACCATCAGACGAGACATCCATAGCACCGTTCATATCGACATCAGTCTCTGAAATGAACCGCCACTGTGCCGGGTCTGAGCAGTTAGCGATGTGAACACTGTACAAGGGTTGTCCCTCCACGACATTCTGATTGACTGAATACATCATATCCCCTACCTGACACCACCGTGGACACAGAATGTCGTAGGTTGGACGGTTATAGTACCCCACATAGAGAGGATGTCGTGCGTCACTGATGTTCAAGAGAGTGACCGAGTAGTTAGTACCTCCGGCGTTATTGTTTTTCGGGAGGTACACATACTCGCGACCGTTTTTGTCGAAATAGGGAAACCACGGGGAATGGTTCCCCGGGTGCGGGCGCAGTGAATAGTTCGCAACCCGCTGAATGGCATGAGGGTCAGAGACATCGGTGAGAATGACAGCGCCCGATCCGTTATCACCTTCAAGCCCGACAGTCGCAACGATGACATGGCCACTACGATTCACGTAGACATCAGAGTACATCCCTGTGCTGAGATACCTGCTGTCGCTAAATCCATCCAGGTACACCGGGTGCCGTGGATCACTGACGTTGACCACATGAAACGTATTGTGTGGAGTGTAGGAGACCAGGAACACGACCTCTCCAAACGACGCCCCGACATCAGCGTAATTAAAGTACACCACATCATGGATCTTCGTCATGCTATAGGTCGACAGCTTCTGCATGTTCCAAGGTTCTGAGACATCGAGCAGAACAAGAACTCCCGAGAGCATACATGCTGCGTACAACACAGATTCATTCTCATTGAGTTCAACAACATTGGGATAGCTAATGACCCTGTCCTCATCATACCCATAGGAATCGCTGAGTGTAAGGGCTGCGTTTGTCACTTCAAAGCTGACATTATCGGGTGAATACCGATAATACAATGTAATGTTGTCCACAGCAGAACTGGTCACCACAGTCAACGTCTGTACACTGCTTGTTTGAATATACGGACATCCTTGCAGAACGGTGTGAATCGAAGGAGCCTCAGAGCAGACAGCACGGTCTGTAGTGTGAGACACCACTGGCGTACTCTGTTTTTGGAATGAGATAGTACCATTGTGATTAGCAAAACCAAGCAAAAGAATAGAAAAAACGCTTAGTACACAGCCACAAGCCAATACAGTAGACCAGAATTTCGTGTGATATCCCATTCTCTCTCCAACCATCTTCGTGGTGTGATTACCATAAAATAAATCGATGTTCTGTATAAAAGCCCACCGCTTATTTTTCAGGTTTGAGAGATACTATAGACACTGCAGTTTCAGTCTCTGTTCTAGCATGACACCGACTAAAAAAAATTAAAGAACCTCTAAGAGCAACAATGAAACCTTTATATACACGAGTCTTTTTATAAAACTCTGGAGGAAAACATTATGAAACTCAGCGTAGTAAAAATTATAGGAATAATTACCATGCTGTTGACCATTGCCAGCGCAACACAACTCTCGGCAACACCACCAGTAAACGAATCGATGACGACTACGGCTCTTGGTGATGAACCACCAGAAATCACCATTGTCAACCCCACAGAAGGGTACTTCCACTTCTCAGGCATCAAACTCTTTCCCACCGTCCTGAACCTGGTTGCAGACACCATGGGATTCGGCGGCTTCCGGGTCAGACCCGTCCAAGTGTCTGTCACTGATGATATCGATCCACCAGAAGACATTGCCGTCTACATGTACGTCTACGACGAAGAGCAAGGGAACATGACGTGGAACAACCAAACCCAGCTCTTCGAACGGAAATGGATTGGACCTGACCTTGGGGTCTTTACGATGAATATCACGGCTGAGGACAGCACAGGCAACATCGGGTTTGCCACTATGGACGTCTGGTACTTCTGTTTCATTCCAGAGTAATATAAAAACAACCTCTTCTTCTTTTTTTTTTTCCAAAAAATATACCGTTGGTCAGCGCAGATTTCTGTTTAGAAATTTTGGAGATCAGAGTGATTCACCAAGCTCTCCGAAAGAAGCACATGGCTGCCGTCGGAACACAAGGAAAACGAGTACATCAAGGTGTTTCTGTGCCATTTTACCATTTTGTCAAGATGCCTCGACACGTCTATATAGAAGCAGTGATAAAGAATGACAAGGTGAGAATAGTATAACGAGGAAGAGGTTTCCGTACGTGTCATCGACGATACAGCGCTTTTGGCATGATGATTTTCATCGAAACAAGATGGACCAAAGCCTCCGTCTCAAAATCAGCCCCATCACCATGCTTTTCCAACTCCCTACAGAGAGAACCATTACGCTCACAAATGAGAGGAGCACTGTTACAGAAACGCACGCACGCAGCACCCGTCGTCATACCAGCATACACAGTAAGGGAGTGGCAGAGCAGTAATGAACCGGCAACAACTCACCTATGTTAGAGTCGTTGCCCTGATGATGGCGGGTCTGGTTGCTACCCTCACCATTTGTAATCTGTTCACTATTGCTACAAAAGGTATTTCTGTACACCTACCAACAGAAGAGGATATCCATTGGTCCGTTGACCCGACACACAAAGAAATTCTCTTCCACACTACGTTTTCTGTCAACAATCAGGGTGCGTACGACATCAAAGGAATTGACATTTCTGCTCAGCTGGTAAAAGACGCAGGGATACCTCTCATAACGTTCGAAAAACATGACATGGCCGTTTTACGAGGCAGCAACACAACCTTCGATTTACTCATTCCTATCAACCTTGACACTGTGTCAGTACTCGACTGGTTCAGCATCATGTACAGGAACACTACGCTTCAACTACTCATTGACATTGACGCCCTGTACATGTTTGGTCTCATTGAATTCACCGCAAATGAAGCCATGGATGTCCCCTGGTCGCCCCCACTTCACAACATCTCGACCAATACGACAGTCCTCGAAGGGTTACAAGGGGTGTCGTCCCTGCTATGTATCGCACAGAACACATCACTCGCATCTCTATCTGACATCCTGTCGCTCCTCTTGTTACCGGAACTCTCGTTGACCACGGAGAATGGATTTTCATTTTCCCTCACCTTGACGCCGGCCTCAGACACCATGAAGAACATCACCTGCCATATCATCGCACCACTTTTGATAACCAGCTGTTCGTTTGAATTCATGGCATCGTTCCTCATCGGATACGAAGCTGATAGCCCGGTGTTTATCGTTCAGGGGGTGAGTATCAACTATGTCCCCTAAGAACCATCGGATCTCGCTGAAAGCCTGCCTCACTTCGGTCTTCTACCTCATCGTCCCCCTCAGCGCCCTGCTGTTCATTCTCCACTCGTACCCAGAGCTCTCCACAGACCTCTTGTACACACGCATCTACTGGGTGATTCCCACAGCAATACTAGTGATCAGTCTTGCACAGCTCAGCAGTATGTACCCAAAAGGAGATACGAAGCGATTCCTTCTCAACATCGGGTTTACCATTGCAACGATGGTCTGGATGGTGGGGTTACTTGGTGGTGGTGTGATCATCACGACACAGTGGAACGAGTACTCCTTCTCGCTACACATGCACAGGTACGTCATACTCCTCTTCAGTGTTGCCATGGTCAATATCCTCTACTTTACTCTTGAGTGGAAGGTGCACAGAGGATCCACCCTGGTCCCTCTCTCAGCAGAGAAGGAAACCGGCCACAAGCAACGGGGAAAACCAGCTGTGTTCTTGTTGAGAGTCAAATGAGGAGTTCTTCATCGAAGACAAACAACACAGCAGACTGTCTTACAGACACATGTATTGACCACGAGAAGAGGTTAGTGATTCGGCATGTATCGGGGAAAAATAACATACGGTCCAATGATATGCTGATATCCATGCGCTGGACCATAGTTGTTCACATACACAAAGACATCTGCCCACAGGTGAAACCCATGGAGCGAGCCAGGGCTTACGAACACACGCTCTTCTGGGTCGAGTCTGTCAATAGTTCCATTGAAGGTCATTGGTCTGCTATTACCAGGAAATAAGGAGAGTTCTATCGTCCAGTGGACATTGTGTGCTGATTCTGTTGCAGTATTTTGTATGAACGCCCGAATTTCAGTTCTTGTTCCTTCAGTCACCCCAAAGGAGAGACCATCTGGTGTTGTAAAAAAATCATTTTCATAGCGGATGAACCAGGGGTCAACCACGGTGAATCCGATGATATTTTTTGTACCATGAAACAGGCAGTACTCACCAACATAGACTTGGACGGCGCCCTGCAAGTGAAAACCGAACATCGGACCAGTGGAGACAATGTAGCTTGATCCAACGGGGAGATGAGCGATAGTACCTTCCATCATGTTTGGATTCGGTAGAATACAAAGGGGAAGCGGCTGGGGGTAGTACATGAGCCACGATACGTTGTACGCATCAGCATCTCCACTGTTGGTAATCGCGATTCTGAGTTCTCTTGCGCGTCTATCGAGAAATGTGACTTCGAATTCAGGTTGTCCGTCATCAACGGTTACACCTCTGAGTACTGGTGAGAGAAACAGCACCACAAGAAACAGACCGTAGATCCTTTTCATCTTCCTTCCCCTGTATTCGATAACTATAAGTGTAGTTGTATTTAATATTATCTCGATTGATACGTTTAAAGGAAGACTATGAGAATAACAGGGAAAACCACGTGTACTGGATTACAGATAATAAGGAAGCGACAGACCGAAACCATTACAACCAACCACTGAATTCATGACATACTCGAAAAGGTTAGGAGACGCCTATGGATAAATGGAGTAAAGGAGTCATTAAAATCATCTTCGTTCTCCCCCTAGCATTGATACTTCTTTTCCTGTTTTCATTTTTTATAAATACTAATTATATACTTTCAATTTTTTTCGCAATAATTCTATTTGCTTACGCTGTAATCATTCGAATACTGATAGATAGAATCTAGCTAAAATAGTGATGAAGATCAGAGATGTTTTTCACAAAGGTCCAAGAACCAAAACCACTAAACCCAACTACTGAATTCACGACGTACCTGAACAGGAGTAAGGGCGGGTAACAAAGTGGCTTTTTTACACATTAGATATTAGCTAAGCTAGCATGGTTTCTTCCATATAAACGAAAGATATTTATATATGTTTAAACATATGTTTAATTATGAGTTTTAAAACGTTAACCGTGAAAGTATCCGTCTATGAAAAACTACTGGCTATGAAACGGGAAAACGAAAGCTTCAGCGATCTTTTTGAACGACTCAGTAAAAACAATATCGAAACGTTACGAAAACTTCACGGATGTACAAAATTTGAAAAGAAAGACCAGATGCTAAGAGAAATCGAAAAGAAACGCAAAGAACAAAGGTACGTGTAAACCATGATCATTTTAGATACCGATGTCCTCATAGAAATTTTTAACAAAGGCTCTAAAAAAGGAACCGATGCGTTAGAAAAAATAGAATCCTCCGGAGAAGAAATTGCGATCACCTCGTTGTCGCTTCATGAAATCCTCTATGGACTGTACAAATATGGAAAAAAGAAAACACCTTCCATTGAAAAATTAGAGACCATAGAGTTTTCTAAAGAAGATGCTCTTCTTTCAGCAAAAATTGAACTTGATGCAGAACAGAAAGGATGTATGGTATCCCGTATCGATGCTATGATTACTGCTATCGTTATCAATAGAAAAGCACAGTTGTTTACCTTCAATAAAAAACATTTCCAAGCCATCCCGAACATATCACTGTTTTAAACTCGTTTTCAACCAAAAGAATTTAAATGGAACATGAATTAATCGGGTTACTCTTTGGGCGGGTAACAAAGTGGTAATAATATTCTCTTTTTATTTATCGATTTATTCCAATCATCCATATCCGATTTCTCGTTTCATCAGATAGATGACTCTTACTTCATTTTTTTCTATCGTGTATATGATACGATACTCGCCAACTCGTAGACGATGTTTCTTTGGTTTTGTGTTTTTTAACACCTTTATATCGCAATGAGGACGAGCGGAATATGGATCGTTCTGCAATTCTTTTAATCCACTTCGTATCAGTTTTTGTAGTTCATTTGGTAAATGCTGAAAATCCTTTTGAAATGTTTTTGAGACTATAACAGTAAATGGCATCCCACTCACAGCTCGTTAAGGGGAATAAATTCGTCTTCAGAAAGGATTTTATTCCATTTCTCATCCAGTTTTTTCCAGGCGAATTGTTGAAGTAATTTTTTAATGATTGAGTCGTATGTTTCTCCTTTGGTTCCTAATTGTTGTAATGCCTTTTTAGTTTCTTGCGTAACTGCAATTGTAGTATTTGTCATAACATTACCTCTATATCTACTATATTACTTATATCATTTATAATATTTATATCTTTGCAATCATAGGTATCAAACTAGATATATTGAATGACCAAAAGAATTAAAACAGCCCACTTAATATTCGGGATACTACATTGGCCACATAACTGTTTTTGGCCACATAACAGGCGACCTTGGGCGGGTAACAAAGTGGCTATGTGGCGGACTGCAGATCCGCCTACCTGGGTTCAAATCCCAGCCCGCCCTCTGCATACAAAAAAAGTCTGGGAGAAAAGATATTATGAAAAGAAAAAAACAAGTTATAGACGCTGTACTCATCCTGTGTATTCTAGGAAGCCAAATGCTCCAGGTAAGCAACCAACCACTCAGAGCAGAACCATCTTCGACACTGCTCATCAACGAAGTGATGTACCATCCTAGTGAAAACGAAAACACCAACGAATGGATTGAACTGTACAACCCCACCTCAGAGTCTCTTGACGTCGTAGGTTGGATGATAGCAGATGAAAAAGAAACAGATACATTAGAAGGGGACACACAGTATGGCGATGGTAGTACAATCATTGCACCAGGCGGCTATGCAGTAATCACAGATAAAGAAACCACCATTGATGAAAGTTTTACTATTGCGGACACCGCGGTACGACTGCTGGTTGACGACAGCACCCTCTGTGGATATGGACTGAATAACCAACAAGAATATCTGATCTTGTACGATGCAGAGGGGACAGTCATCGACGCAATCGAATGGGGAGAAGACTATGACGAAGTCCCAGGTTCACCAGTAACTGCTGTGGACGAAGGTCATACCCTCGCCCGCTATGGTGAAACCGATACCGATGACTCCGCCTTTGATTTCTTCGACGGTGTAACTCCAACTCCGGGATCAGTAAATATCGATGAGACCGTTGACGAGTCCAGCACCCTAGACGAGGAGGAAGCTTCAGGATGCTCAGCAGCACAGGTCCTCATCACAGAACTCTACTACCATACCTACCCAAAGATAAAAAACGAGTTTGCCGCACTCTACAACCCAACAACAGATCCTATGGATGTCTCAGGGTGGTACCTCACTGATGAGCCATGGAGCGAACCAGATGACCAAGCAAAAATCATCTTCCCGGACCACACCTTACTCCCACCACAGACCACATGGGTCCTCACCGCAAACGCAACCGCGTACCTCTGGGAGACCACCATGCTCCCGCAGTACGAATATGCAGTCGACTCCCTTCCTGTCATCCCCCAACTGCTCACCGACCGCACCGTCACCTACAGCAACACCGGTGGTCTCGTGGGATTATACACCGCCTCCTCTACCCTCGTGGACCTGGTCATCTACGGGGAGGCAGACCACTACATCTCCTGCTGGGAAGGACCCTCCATCCCCTCCTCAGGACAAGGAGTCATCCTGAAACGCAACTGTATCAACGGCACACCCCTGGACACCAATAGTGCCTCAGACTGGATGCACCACCGCATCTACCGCATCGGACAATCAGCATTCCCCCTCGAAGCCATCTCTGCTCGATGCGAAGTCACCGCGTTCGTCTCACCAGATAATAGCTACGAGACCATCACCCAGGAACTCCGCAACGCACACAGCAGAATCGACATCAACCTGTACGAATTCACCAACCCGTTCCTCTACAACGAACTCCTGAACGCATTACACCGAGGCATCACTCTTCGGATGTTCATGGAAGGCTCACCGATAGGTGGCCTCGACGAACGAGAACAATACATTTTACAAACACTTGCAGAACACGGTGCTTGGGTCAGATTCATCGTCAGCGACGCAGACCACCAAGTGCACGCACGCTACCAGTTCAACCACGCCAAGTACCTCATCATCGACAACACCACGGTGATCGTGGAGAGCTGCAACTGGGCGAAAACCGGGGTACCCAAGGACCCCAGCTTCGGAAACAGAGAATGGGGCATCGTCGTCCGCAACCAAGACGTCGCATCCCTCTTCCAACACGTGTTCGATGATGACTGGAACCCACAGCACCCTGACAGCTACCCGATTGAGGCCATGAATCTCTCCATACCCTCAGAGTTCACCCTGAACGAGGAGACACCCACTGGAACATATACTCCATGTTTCCAACCAAAAACCATCACAGACTCCTGCATCATCACACCTGTGTTTTCCCCAGACACCAGTGAACAGGCACTACTCGATACCATCGATGCCGCAACAAGCACCATCTACATCCAGCAACTCTACATCTACAAAGACTGGGCGGACACCCTCAGCCCCCTGGTAGAGCACCTCATCAATAAAAGCCTGCAAGGCGTCACTGTGCGAGTGCTCCTGGACTACAACCTTGAGTACGACGACACCATTATAAAGCTGCATGAAACACAGCAACTCCTCGAATCATACGGGGTTGCCGTGGTCTTCATCTCCAGCGACTGGTCACCATTCTCCACCGTCCACAACAAGGGGATGATCATCGATAACCACACCGTGCTCATCTCTAGTATTAACTGGAACGAGCAATCAGTGCGGAAAAACCGAGAGGCAGGTCTGCTACTCCACAACGAGGACATCGCCAGCTACTACGCCTCAGTGTTCTGCCATGATTGGACTCTGGCGACACAGAATCCCAAAACAAGTGATGTCTCGTGGGCAGACTATAAATACTATGTGCTTGTTGCCATAGTGTTCTGTCTGACGTTTGTCTTTATTCTACGGGACTGGAGAAAACGAAAATGGAGATAGTGTTTCTTCAACCATCCGCTGTGTCCCTGGTTGCCATTGCCATCATGATTGGCACGCTTCTCGTAGCGTACTTTAAAAAAATCATGATGACGTACGGGCTCATTGTCGCCAATTTCTTTGTGTTCCTAGTAACACTCTTCTCAGAGGCGCAGATTCTCAAAGAGTTAGGGTTTCAACCTGTCTTTCTTACAGTTGAGCTGTCTCCGAATCTCTACACCTTGTTCACCTCTATGTTTGTCCACAGCGATTTTCTCCACATTCTGGGGAACATGTTTGTGTTTTTCTTCATGGGCGTTGCGTTTGAACAACGGGTTGGCCGAAAGAAATTCTTGGCGATCTACCTGATCAGCGGGGTGTGTGGCGCGCTCACCCATACGGTGCTCCATCTAGAGGATACAATCGTGCTTGTTGGTGCCTCGGGAGCTATCTTTGGGATCCTGGGAGCGTTTGCGTATGCGTACCCACGAGACGAAGTCGTCATGCCTGTACCACTCGGCATTATGGTAATCATGCGTATCAAGGTCATCTACGCAACCATCCTATTTGCTATTCTAGAGACAGTGATTGTGATCTTCTCAGGACAGGATAACGTTGCTCACTTTGCGCACCTTGGTGGGCTTGCCAGTGGTGTGATTATCGCCGCGCTGCTACTACGGAACACAGTACGGACAACACGACACCCAAACGTCGCACGAGCACCTGACTACATGCGCATTGGAGATTCAGATCAACTGAATTTTTCTCACCTCCGACAGCTGGTGCGAACCCCGGAGCTTGACACTATCTTTCAACGCATTGAACATGAGAACGTGCGACAAGTCAGGGACATGTGGCTGGATCATTTTTTAGAAAAGATCACCTGCCCGGTGTGCAACAAACCGCTGCACCATCTGAACAGGAAGATCTGGTGCGAGGCGCAGCATTTCAGCACTGACTACTAGAACCCCAGGCCGACTACCGTGCCATACAACACAATGCTGGAGAGCACGTACCCAAGAATAGCACCGCCGCAGAGGAGTGGTAACCCTGCCTGTGGTTTTCCTTTCAGCACAAAGGTCATCAGGACCAGAAAACCAATCAGGGTTCCCAGAAGCGTGCACAGCGCAACAGGCAGACCGTTCTGGATGTTGATGTAGGCTGCGGTGACCAGGATGCCTGGCATGACGACATCCCCGAGCCCCATGAAGAACGCCTCGCGTTCTTCTCCGTCTTTGAGTTGCTCCTTGAGTCGCTTGGTCTCTTTGAGAAGGGAGTAGTGTCTGATCTTTGGGACGACGAGCAGCACAGGGAGTTTGAGGTCCATGACGGTGTCAGCCAGATCGATCATGTGCTTTGTTTTGTACACAGAGATAGCGTCGTAGACTGCCAGACCAATCAGCAGAAGCAGGACGAGCAGGATGCTCAGTGAGATGCCAAAGAGGGCGACTGCTCCTGCTCCGATGATGATGCCGCAGAGGTCGATGACGTACCACTCAGGGTACTTCACCAGGAGAACCACCAAGCAGACCGCAAGGAGAATTGACACAAGGAGAATCAGGAGGTCATCAGAGGTGACTAGCGATAGCAGAGGAATGAAGATGTAAAAAGACGTGTACCCCACAGCGAACAGGATGATGAGTTGGATGAGGCGTTTCTTCCAGAACTTTGCGATGATGAGGATGAGAATGGTCATGCCTAGGATGGTGAGGAACAGCCAGAGGAGGTTGACCGGGTTGTCTGCCTCTTCGAAGACCTCCATGCCTGCGCCAGCGAAAATATGAGAAAGGATCAAGGCAAACCCATTGATGAGAATGAAGAAGCAGCCCATGAAGACAATGGGGAGTAGTTCATGCTTTGTTGGGGTGGATGTTTCAGCCATGTGCTCCGGTGAATGCCTTTGGTTTATTTATAGACTGTTGTTTGGTTGACGCGCCTATGTGAAAAAAAGCAATAGTTATATATTTCTATGAATATTCTTTAATATTTCTTTTTATATATCTTTTTTTGGGGTGTTTTCTGCCCGCGTAAGTGCCGTTGCACCAGCTCAATAGCACACAGCTTCCCACACATCGAGCACGCATGGGTATCTTCTAGTGGCTGACGCTTCGCCCGGTACCTCTTCGCCGTCGCCGGATCAACACACAACGCAAACATCTGCTTCCAGTCCAGGGCTTCCCGCGCCACACTAAACCGTCGATCAACCTCACGGTCCACACCTCGTGCGAGATCAGCAGCATGCGCCGCAATCCGCGTGGCAATCACCCCCTCACGGACATCATCTGCATCAGGCAGGCACAGGTGCTCCGCAGGCGTCAGATAGCACAGGAAATCAGCACCAGCACACCCAGCCAGGGCACCCCCGATGCCGCCTACGAAGTGGTCGTACCCCGGGGCGATATCCGTGACCAGCGGCCCAAGCACAAAGTACGGGGCGTCCCGCGTCACCGTCTTCATCACCTGAATGTTTGCTGCAATATCATTCAGCGGCATGTGACCTGGTCCTTCGACCATGGTCTGCACCCCAGCACGCCGCGCCTCCTCCACCAGCTCACCGATGATCAACAACTCCTGAAACTTCGCCCTATCATTCGAATCCGCAAGAGCCCCAGACCGCATGCCATCACCCAGCGACAGCGTCACATCGTACTGCTTCGCCAGCTCCAGGAGGTACCCGAACTCCTGATACAACGGGTTCTCCTGCCCATGGTGCAGAATCCAGGCCATGTGGAACGCCCCACCGCGTGAGACCATGGGAATCAACCGTTTCTGCTTCTGTAACCGTGCCACACTCTCCCGGGTCACCCCCACATGGACCACTGCGAAATCAACACCCTGCTTCGCCTGCTTCTCAAACACCCGAAACATGTCATCCGCGGTCATATCCACGAGTGCACCACGCTTGGTAATCGCCTCGATACCGGTCTGATAAATCGGCACGGTACCAAACGGGACGTGCACCGTCTTCAACAACGCTTTCCTGATGTGATCCAGGTTCCCCCCGGTCGACAAATCCATGACCGCATGGGCACCTGCTGCCACCGCTACCGTAGCCTTCTCTACTTCCTCCTGGAGACGACAGTGCTCACGCGAGGTGCCAATGTTTGCATTCACCTTGACGCGTAACCCTTGTCCAATACCAACTACGGTCGGTGCATGTACTGGGTTCCACGGCAGCACCACCGAGCCAGATGCAACCCGTCGACGAAGGACATCAACCGGAATCGTCTCAGAGGCAGCAGCCTGCCTCATCTGCGCGGTGGTCTTCCCCTGTCTCGCCAGTGAAATCTGCGTCATACAAAACAACCAAATCACTTCATCCTATTAAAGCTTTCAATAGTACAGATATATAATGAGCAGCACCATGCGTGCTTGGGAAACCATAACACTAAAAACAACAACACCTATACCGGATGCAGACAAAAACATTTTTCATGGCGAGGCAATGAAATCCATTCTGCAACTCTTCTCTGACCATGGGACGTTCGTCCAACCTGAGGCACTCAAGTACATCGCCTCCAAAGACAACCCGGACACCTTCGCCAGCTTCCTCATCCACAGCCTCAGAGAGTACCCCTTATTCCTCACCATGGAGACCATCAAAACCATTGAAGAAACATCCCAGCAGATTTCAGAACAACCACCATCACCACCTCCCACTGAACCACCTGCACCACCAACACACCCCTTGGATAAAACCATGGAGAAAGAACTCCAGAAGAAGATTCTCTCCACCCTCTACGACAAACCGAAATTCACCACTGAGGTCACGGATGACGAGGACAGCGAAGACACCGAGGATGACGACAAATCACGAGACGACACCGAGGAACAACCACCTCTCCAACCCCTCGACATCAAAACAGCCAAAGGATGGAAACCACTGGCTCGAGACTACGACGCAGAGGTACGCATCACCCAGGACGTCACCGGGAAACGCTCCAGCCATGGCACCACCCAGGATTTCGTCAACCTCTTCCGCAGCCGCTACCAAGGCATCCGCACCATCCTGTGCAACCAACGACGAGAAATCGCCCAGTTCATCCCCATCAACCGCATCAAGAAAAGCATGACGGACGTGCAGCTCATCGGCATCGTCAAAACCGTGAAAACCACGCACAACGGACACCGCCTCATCGAAATAGAAGACGAGACCGGCACTGTACCCCTCATGGCACTCAAAGGAAACACCGACATCTTCCCCCTAGCCAGCGAGGTCATGGCCGACGAAGTCATCGGCATCGTCGGCCGCATCAGCATAAACAGCGACCTCATCATCATCAACAACATCATCTACCCAGACATCAAGCTCCACCATGAACGAAAACGCACCGATTCACCCCTGTGCGCTGCCTTCCTCTCAGACATCCACATCGGCAGCAAAATGTTTATGCAACCAGAGTGGAACGCGTTCCTCCGCTGGATCAACGGCGACCTTGGCAACTCACGACAACGAGACGTCGCCAGCAAACTCAAGTACCTCGTACTCCCCGGCGACCTGGTCGACGGCATCGGCATCTACCCCAACCAGGAAAAAGAACTCTCCATCCCCAACATCTACCACCAGTACGAGGCACTCGCTACACAACTCACCGCCATCCCCGACCACATCACCGTCCTCCTTCAACCAGGCAACCACGACGCGGTCAGACCAGCAGAGCCACAACCAGCCTTCGAACAAGAGATACGCGACCTCTTCCAAGGAAAAGAATTCATCTTCCTTGGCAACCCTAGCACCTTCACCTTACACGGCGTCGAAATCCTCTCCTACCACGGCCAAAGCCTCCTGGACTACTCCACCAACATCCAAGCCCTCAGCTACAACGCACCCACCGAGGTCATGAAACTCATGCTCAAGAAACGACACCTCGCACCCACCTACGGCGGCTACACACCACTCGCCCCAGAGCAAGAGGACTACATGATCATCACCCAGGTCCCCGACATCTTCGTCACCGGACACGTCCACGTCTCCGCTATTGACAACTACCGCGGCGTCACCCTGATCAACGCCTCCAGCTGGCAAGCACAGACCTCCTACCAGAAGATGATGAATTTTACCCCAGACTCAGCGAAGCTCCCTATTGTCGACCTGAAGACAGGCAACGCCACCACCATGGACTTCAGCAAGACATCAACATAACAGAAGAGAGTTCATCTCCCTGTTTTTTTTTCAACAGAAAATACAAACATTTAAGACAAAAACCACCATGTAGACTATGTCTATTTTGTGAGCATGAGAGCCATGGATGGGGAGTTATCCAGAAATATCGCTGCAAGCAAAGACATGCGTCTGTATTTTGACCAGCTGCAACACGACATCGACGCCTGCTACACCCTTGCACAAACGGCAAGAGAAAAAGGATACGACCCTGAGCTTTCCGTGGAAATACCACAGGCGCTCGATCTTGCCGCCCGCGTCGAACAGCTCGTCGGCCCACCAGGCATCGCACCACAAATCCGCCAGGCGACAAAAAAAATCGGCAACAGAGAACTGGTTTCCCTTGAAATCGCCAGACAGGTCGCCAGAGAAAAAAACAGGGCATCCGGCAGCGCAGAACAAGCACTGGACCAGGCGATACGAACTGGTCTAGCCATCCTCACCGAAGGCGTCCTGGTCGCACCCCTCGAAGGTATTGCTGAGGTACGACTCGGACGAAACAACGACGGCACCACCTACGTGGATGTGTACTTCTCAGGGCCTATCCGCAGCGCTGGGGGAACCGGACAAGCCATGAGCGTACTGATCGCTGATGTCGTGCGACGGGAACTCGGCGTAGGAACATTCAAGGCGACTCAAGGAGAAATCGAGCGGCTCAAAGAAGAAATCCCGCTGTATAAACGAGTGCAACACCTCCAGTACGTCCCCACGGTCGACGAAATCGACCTCATCGTGCGGAACTGCCCCATCTGCATCAACGGAGAAGGAACCGAAGACGAAGAAGTCACCGGGTACCGCGACCTCCCCCGTGTTGGCACCAACAGACTCCGAGGAGGAGCCTGCCTGGTCATCGCTGAGGGACTCTGCCTCAAAGCACCAAAAATCTACAAACACATCAAAAAACTCAAGCTCCCCGGGTGGGAGTTCCTCGAAACCTTCGTCAACAGAGGAACAGAGCCGACCAAAGAGAGCGGCGACATCCCCACCATCCCTCCCTCCTCAAAGTACATTGGTGAGGTCATCGCAGGACGACCTGTGCTGTCGCATCCCTCACGAAAAGGAGGCTTCCGCCTCCGCTACGGACGAGCACGCACCGCGGGACTGGCATCCACTGCCATCAACCCTGCCACCATGTTCCTGCTTGACAACTTCATCACGGTCGGCACGCAGATGAAAACCGAACGACCAGGCAAAGGAACCATCGGCACCCCCTGCGACCAGATCGAAGGACCCATTGTCCTGCTTCAGAATGGTGACCTCATCCAGATAAACGATGTGAAAAGCCTCCGTAGCGATGTGAAAAAAATCATTGACCTGGGGGAACTCCTGGTCCCCTACGGAGAGTTCATCGAGAACAACGCCCTGCTCCCTGACGCCTCCTACTCCTATGAATGGTGGGTACAAGAACTCCAACGTCAACGAAAATGCCTACCAAAAAACTACACAACACCAGAGGTGAACGCCGCAGACCAGCAGTTGCAGCAGACCATGGACGACGACCTTGGCAGACACATCGACCTACGCCACCCTACACCCCCTGATGCATTCATTCTCGCAGAACAATACAAGGTCCCCCTCCACCCTGACTACAACCTCTTCTGGCACGATCTCACCCTTCAGGACATCATCACCTTATCGACGTATGTGAAAGAACAAGGAACCCTGCAGCAGGACCATCCAGACACCCTGGTGCTTCCACAGAACCCTGACATAAAGAACATCCTCATCGAACTCGGAGCACTGCACAGCCAACGAGAAGGAGCCTACCACCTAGATCGCTATGCGTATTCCTTGATACGGTGCTGCGGCCTGGAGCTTCAAGAAGGAAACATTGTCGTAACAGACCGACTGCAACCACCAGAGCCACAGGACACGACCCTGTCCTACGTCTCCCGACTAGCAGGGGTGACCGTGCGCGCCCGAGGGCCCTTCCGCATCGGCACCCGCATGGGCAGACCTGAGAAGGCGTCCCCACGGAAAATGCGACCACCACCACACGTCCTCTTCCCCTTAGGGGATTACGGGGGGAACCAACGACTCGTGAAAAACGCAGCAGAAAACGTCACCATCGACGTCGAGGCAGGCACCCGCCGCTGCCCGAAGTGCAACAGGACGACCTTCCACCTCGTCTGCGCCTGTGGCACCCACACCGAGGTCATCGAAGGAAAACTCGAGAAACATTCCATCAACCTCACCGAGGAGCTTGAGCATGCCCAAAAGCACCTCAAAGAGCATCTGCTTCCCGACAACATAAAAGGTGTGATCGGCACCATCTCCAAGCACAAGACCCCTGAGCCACTGGAGAAAGGCATCCTGCGGGCGAAACACGGTGTCCACGTGTTCAAAGACGGGACGATTCGGTTTGACATGACCGATGCCCCGTTAACACATTTCAAACCAAAAGAGATAGGCGTCCCCCTGAAAAGACTCCAGGAACTGGGATACACCCACGACTACCTTGGAGCGGCTCTTGAGAATGACGAGCAGATCTGTGAGCTGAAAGCGCAAGACGTCATCGTCTCCAGCGCCTGCGCAGAGTACTTCATCCAAGTCGCAAAGTTCATCGATGAGCTCCTCTCGAAATTCTACGGGGTCGAACGGTTCTACAAAGTGAAAAGAGACCAGGACCTCATCGGGCATCTGGTTGTCGGGCTTGCACCACACACCTCAGCAGGTGCCCTGGCCAGGATCATCGGGTTTACAACCGCGCAGGTGTGCTATGGTCATCCGTATTTTCATGCGACTAAAAGGCGAAATGCGGACGGCGACGAGGATGGTCTCATGCTCCTCCTTGACGCACTGCTGAATTTTTCTCATTCGTACATCCCTGATAAACGGGGAGGAAAAATGGATTTGCCGTTGATTCTGACGACGCGTCTGGACCCTTCAGAGGTGGACAAAGAGGCACACAACCTGGATACCTTAGCGCGGTATCCCCTGGAGTTCTATGAAGCAACGATGCGTCATGAGCATTCCAAGAACATGGAATCAAAGATGGGGCTGGTGGCCAGTCGGCTGGGTACTGAGTTGCAGTACGAGCAGTTCGGATTCACCCATGACACCGCGAACATCTCAGAGGGACCCAAGGAGTCCTTGTACAAGACGTTGAAGAGCATGATGGATAAGATGAATGTACAGTTGAGCCTGGCTGCGAAGATCCGCGCGGTGGATGAGGCTGATGTCGCCTACAAGGTCATCGAGCGGCACTTCCTTCCTGATATCATTGGGAACCTGCGGGCGTTCAGCAAGCAATCGGTACGTTGTCCTCTGTGTAACACCACGTACAGACGTGTACCGCTCCAGGGAGTGTGCACGAAGTGCAATGGGAAGCTGACCCTCACCGTGCACGAGATGTCTGTGAAGAAGTACCTGACGATTTCCAAGGAGATAGCTGAGAAGTACCACCTGCCGTTGTACGCACAGCAGCGGATAGCCTTGGTGGAGAAATCCATTGACTCGCTGTTCGTGAGCGATAAGGTGAAAAACGCGAAATTAACTGACTTCTTCTAACCCTGCTTGGAGCATAACCTTCATATATGTATTGTTTTATGCTGTGTGTAGGTTGGTGTGTATGGCTGAGACGCAAGTTCTTCCAATGGATAAGAAAACATGGAGCAAGTATTCGTTTTACATCAATGTCGTGGTTTTCTTCATCATCGCGATTTTTATCTACCTGCTGATTAAGGATTCCATATCGGTTGGGATGTCTCTGAATGACCCCAATGCATGGTTTATGGTGGTTCGTGACATAGCGTTTCTATCAGTAGGGCTCGTCATTCTGTTTGTGCAAATGTATTTAAATTACCGGAAACTTAGCCGTCGTGCCTGGTAACAATAGCGAAAGGTGTAGACTAGACCGGGGAGCTAGGCGTTCCCTGTCACCAGAAATCGCCGATACGCTGGGGTCGAATGTGAGAGGCGGTGTTACGAGTGTCTCGTGATCCGTTTGTTGCCTATGACACCTTGTCCTTTGGGATCAGAGGTGATGCGGGCATATGACCGGAGGGTCATGTGTGTGTCTTTACTGTGGGAACCGGGTGAGGCACGGAAGTGAGCAGCCTTACCACAGACTGCCGATGCTCAGAGGGTTAACGGGGTTGAGAATGCAGAC
>JAFGML010000004.1 GCA_016927555.1 Thermoplasmatota archaeon | reverse complement strand
GCAGGGAACAAACCTTTTAAAGAAGTACTTCTTCCTGGCCCTGTATGGCGAAGAGACGCAAAGAAGGAGACGAAGAAAAAGAACAACTCGACTTTCAGATTCCAAAGTTCGATGAAGCAGCCTTCATCAAACGAGAGCGACGGAACATCAAGACACTGTTCCTGTCCTTCCTCTTTGGACTGCTCATCTCTGTCATCTGCTTTGGCTTCTGGGTGCTCATCGGGGAGAACTTCCTACGCTGGGAGCTCGTCCTCTTAGTAGGCGTTGTCAACTCTATCTGGCTGAAATACCTGTTCTTAAAACTGAACATTGATCTGGCTGATTTCGGCAGGAAAGGCTGGCTGAGCTCCTTTGTCACCTACTTCTTCACCTGGTTGCTCGTCCTCATCGTCCTGGTGAACCCCCCGTTCTACGACGGGGAAGCACCCCACGTTGACGTCGTGGTCTTACCAGGGATGCAGGAGCCGGGCGGAGACATCCTGTTCGTCGCCCAACTCCTGGACAACGTCGGCGTCAACACCGACGGTATCACCCTGACGATCATTGATCCGAACGGTACGACCATCACTCCGGTCTTCACCTACGAGGATACTATCCTGAGGTACACCTATACGAATCCTGATGGTCTCCTCGGCACGTTCAACTACACTCTCGTCGTAGCTGACGTCAACGGTATGAAAACCACCACAACAGGGTCATTCACCTATGGCACCGATGCCCTGGAGATCATTTTAGCTGCATCTCGTTTTACCGACCTCACCAGCATGGATGTCATCCCAATAAAGGCTGATGAGCGCATCAGTAAAGATAACTTCAGGGTGTACTATACGGTGAACAACGGAACAGAGCTCAACGCCAAGCGAATGGATCCCAACGAAAAAGAGGAGTATGAAACCTCAGCAGAGTTCGAAGGGTGGAGCCCGAACGCCAATCACACGGTGCACCTGTACGCGGAGGCACGATACTACTTCCTCAACAACCCTGAGGAGTTCTCCAACATCGTCCAGGACACTCGCGTCTACCAGTTCTCAACCAGTGATGATCCGAACATTGGGACCGAAGACCCACTCGTGGAGTGGAACTACTCCTTACCAGCGGATAAACAGCTGCAGAATACTTTGAACTACCCGCTCCCGTACCCACGGATACAGGGCGCAACACCGGGCTTTGAACTCCTGCTTGCAGTCCTTGCTCTTGTGATTGTCGTACTCCTTGTGAAGAAGAACAAGAAACACCCTAAGTCATGAGCCAGATAGCAGACTTTTGCCAGTCACTCAAACAGGATTTTTCACCACGGTGTCAAAACCCACGACAGCCTGTGCGCTGCTGGTCAGAACAAGACATTCTCAACCATAAGGTAGTTGATGCATACGTCATCATCCTCCGAACCCGAGGGTGCTCCTGGGCACTCTCCTCAGGCTGTACGATGTGCGGGTACTTCAATGACAGCAACTGGGCCCCGGTCACGCAGCAGGATTTTCAGGCGCAGTTCGAACACGCCCTCGCCGGTTATAAAGCAGAGAAAATCATCAAGGTCTTCACATCAGGCAGCTTCTTAGATCCAACAGAAATCCCAGTACACCTCCAGCAGGAGTTCCTTGGTCAGCTCGCCCAACGAGCAGAGAAAGTCTCTGTGGAATCACGCCCTGAGTACGTCACAGAAAAAGCACTGAGTATGATTCAACATACTGTGCAATCAACCCTCTTTGAAGTCGGCATCGGCCTGGAGACATCAAACGATCTGATCCGAGACAAAGCCATCAACAAAGGATTTTCCTTCAAGGCGTACGTCAAAGCAGCACAACTCTTAAAAAAACATCAGATGAACCTGAAAACCTACGTGCTGATGAAACCACCGTTTCTCACCGAACATGAAGCATTAGATGACTGTCTTCAGACAACAAAAGATATTGCACCGTACACAGATTTGATTTCATTGAACCCGACGAATGTGCAGCGTCACACCGTGGTGGAGTACCTCTGGAAACGAGACCAGTACAGACCAGCATGGCTCTGGAGTGTTGTGGAGTACCTCAAGCAGAGTCAAACGCTCACAGATGCTGAGGTGAAATGCGACGTGGTCGGCGGCGGGAGCAGACGCGGTGCGCACAACTGCGGCACCTGTGACGCCAAAATACTGCAAGCGATCCAACAGTTCTCACTCACCCAACATAAAAAGAGTTTGAAGGGGTTGACCTGCGGCTGTCAAGAAACCTGGCGAGACCAACTCGACCTAGAGCACCTCAGCATTGGCTCCTGTGTTGATTTCCAACGGTGGCGCCCATGAACAAGCAAGTACAACCACATGACACTGTGGTGCTCATCGATGCAAACCTCCGCAAAATCCTCATCGACACCAGTGGAAAAACCGATAAAATCGGAGGTGTCGGCGTCATCGACCCTGCCTCGTTAGTCGGTAAAACCTATGGGGAGAAACTCACGATTGGCAGCAAAGAGTTCTGGTTGCTCGTCCCCTCCGTGCAGGATAAACTCCAGGGCCTCAAACGAAAAGCACAGATTATCCTCCCACGGGATGCAGCACAGATTCTCATGCACTGCGCCATAGAACCAGGGCACCGGGTGCTGGAAGCAGGCATCGGATCAGGGTCACTGACCATCGCGCTTGCCTCAGCAGTCTCACCCACAGGGACGGTTTTCTCCTACGACCTCAGAGAAGAGTTCATTGAGCATGCGATGAAGAACCTCACCGTGGCACAGCTCACCAAGTATGTGACGACCAAGGTCAAGGATGTCACCGAGGGAATCGACGAACACGACCTGGATGCCATCATCCTGGACATCCCCACCCCCTGGGCAGCAGTAGGACACAGCTGGACGGCACTCAAAGTCGGAGGCTACCTCTGCACCTACTCACCATTGATCTCACAGGTGGAGCAGACCGTTCGTACTATTATCACCCATCCGTTCATCGAATGCAAGACGTTTGAGAATATCCAGCGGGAGATGATTGTGTCAGCGCATGGGACACGACCGAGTTTTGAGATGCTCGGCCACACCGGATATCTCACATTCGCACGAAAAGTACTCCAGCAGTAACCATCAATGTCTCTTTTTTTTTTATGACGGAGAGTGGAAATCCGTGTGTTTAAAAAACCAGAAATCCAGGTGAGCGTAGTCATCGAAATCACCAGGACCATGGGTCCCGTCAGAGTAGGAGAACGTCCGGAACTTGTACCAGTAGTTCATACAGCTCTGATAATTCCTGTATAGGAACCACTGCCTGCTGAGAGGACGGAGTGTGCCGATGTTATCGATGCCGTCGTACGTATCAGCGACAAGACCAAGGGTGTGACCGAGATGGTGAACCGCAGCATACATGCCAAGTCGACATCGGTTCATCAACGGGAACTGCTCAGCGAGCAGCTGGGTGGACACCAGAAAGGAGTCGAACTGATCCCAGCCCATGAACGGGAAGTTCACGTCAGGGCCTGCGTCACAGATGATCCCGTAGCGGAAGATGCCTTTCCGTGGGTTCAGAGGATCATCGTTGAGGAAAGAGTGCCAGTAGAGATCAACAAGATCGAGGAATGAAAACTCTGTGAGCAGCGGGAGTTCTTGTCCACCACCGAGGTTTCCTACGTCAAGGTGCAGGGTGATGTTGTGCTCTGCAAACACATCGATAGCCTCAGTGAGCAACGCGTCGCAGGGTTTGTTGGTGTACGAGGGGTCTGCTGAGGTCATCCAGTCAAGCTCAACGAAAATATCTTGGTGGAACGGATTGGATCCGTACGCATCAGTGTAACATTCCTCGAGGTTCGTCAGGGCATCAGCATCAGGGTCCAGGTGCTCATGGTCGTCCCAGACCAACTGGTTGTACCCCCATTTCTGTTCCCACCAGTCTGGTGCTCCATCCCCATCTGTATCAGTCTCAGGAAACGTTATTGGACTACGCACGAGGTCCTCACTGGTGAAATTCCAATACGGCTCATTCTCAGTCCACAGGGCACCTGCATCAGGGAAGGGATGGGTCATCCAGGGGAAGCTTCTCAGTGTACCATACACAGGGTGGATGCGATCACCACACCCAAGGTCTGTTATTGAAGGTCCACGTCGTGCTCCCCAATAATTTCCTTGAAGGGCACAGGTGGACTGTAAGGTGTACACCCCGTACAACATGTTTCCCTGGATGTTGTTCTGCAAGAAGGTGCAGTGGCTGTGGTCTACGATGTAACCGCCGAAGCGCAAGCCCTGGGTGATAGCACAGGATGTCACGTTAATCTTGGTACTTCCGGTGTCTATCAACACAGCGTAGTGGGTGTTGCGTTCGAACGAGCAGTGCTGGATGTCCACTGCATCAGCGTTGGTGATGCGAACGCCGATGCCGTTGTGATGGACATGTGTTTGGGTGATACTGATGGCTGAGGACCGCCCTAGGAATACGCCACCGTGGTTCACACTGTTGTCACTGATGTTACAGTGATTAAGTGTAAGGTTGTGGCAGTCGGTGAGAAAGCAGGCTCGTCCGTTCGTCTGAAACAAATTCTTCAGTACGAGGATGTCAGATGACTGGGTACAGTACAAACCAATAGCGTTTTGAGTAAACGTACATCCCCTGACGATAATACCATGGGCAGAGGACAGCTGCAGGCCAATGCCGTTATGAGAAAACGTGCAGTTGTCGATGTGGTGTCCTGACGTACCCTGGGCGTCAATTCCTGTTCTAAGAGCAGAGAAGGTACAATGGGAAAGCGTTGTCTCATTGGCATAGAGGTGTAGTCCAGCATCATCTGGTGCTCCTCCAGAGTGCTGGAGGATGAGGTTCTGTACGGTCACGTGCTCTGACCAGAGGGTGATCAGAGAGGAGCCGTACTTCCCTTCAAGAACCGTGTTGGGTTCTCCAAAGAGGGTAATTCCGGTGTGGATAGCCAGTGATTCATTGTAGCTTCCAGTGAAAATGTAGACGAGGTCCTCATTTGTGGAGACGTTGATGCCATCTTGGATGCGTTGGAACGGGTGCTGCAGGGAGCCATCCCAGGGGCCATGGATGTTGCTGTCGTCAACGTAGATGATCGTCCTACTCGTGTTGGGTCCTGAACTCAGAGTAGAGGCGCTACCTCCGGGTACAGTAATTACAGTACACAGAAGACTGAGAGCAACGAGGAGAGAGACAGCAGGGTGGTTCATAGCGTTTCTTATTGATTTATAGGCGTCCTGGATATAAATAGTTTAAGGAGACGACTCAGGAGGAGACAGGCTGCGAATGCTTTAAATTCCAATTGTGTATTCTCTGCTTCACCGATATGGAGGTATTTCATTGGAGGAACTTGTTATGACGAAACGTGTGTACAATTTCTACGCAGGGCCAGCAACATTACCACTGCCGGTGCTCAAAAAAGCGCAGGAAGAATTGCTTGATTTCCATGGAACAGGGATGTCCATCCTTGAGATTTCCCACCGGTCAAAGGAGTACGACGCGGTGCATAAGAAAGCCTCTGAGCTGCTCAGAGACCTCATGGGGATCCCCAGTGAGTACAAAGTGTTGTGGTTACAGGGTGGTGCCTCGACCCAGTTTTTCATGGCTCCGTTGAACCTGCAGCAGGCAGGTAAACCCATGGAGTACGTGCATACAGGTGCATGGGCGAAGAAAGCCATCAAAGAAGCCAAGCTGTACGGTGAGGTCAAGATTGTCGCGTCTTCGGAGGACAAGAAGTTCACGTACATCCCCAAGAACGTCACCTTCAGTGGCAACGCAGCCTTTGCACACATCACCGGGAATGAAACCATTGGTGGTGTCGAATGGCAGCAGTGGCCAACTGTCCCCAGTGGCGTACCCTTGGTCTGTGACATGTCCAGCAATCTCATGGACAAGGTCATTGATGTCAAGAAATTCGGTTTGATTTATGCGGGTGCGCAGAAGAACCTGGGTCCTGCTGGTGTCACAGTTGTTATCGTACGAGAAGATTTAATCAACAGGGTTACAGAGACCGTTCCAACCATGTTGAAGTACAAGACCCATGTGGAGAAGGACTCCTTGTACAACACCTGCCCGTGTTTCTCTATTTACCTCTGTGAGCTGGTCTTGGAGCATTTGAAGGCACTTGGCGGGGTTTCTGCGATGGAGAAGCAGAACCGCAAGAAAGCACAACTGGTGTACGATGTCATTGATCACTCCAACGGGTTCTACAGAGGAGTGGCACAGCCTGACTCCCGGTCGTTGATGAATGTGACATTTAACCTGGCGACACCAGAGCTGGAGGCAAAGTGCGTTGAAGAAGCAAAGAAGAATGGCCTCATCGGCTTGAAAGGACACCGTGACGTCGGTGGCATGCGCGCCTCGATTTACAATGCGATGTCCCTGGAAGGTGTTGAAAAGCTCTGTGCGTTCCTACAGGAGTTCCAGGAGCAAAACCAGTAGTACCCTGGTTTTTCTTCCCTCTTTTTCTTTTAATTCAAAGGTAGTGAATACTTTCACTCATCTCTATTATAGATATATAAGCATAAAAGGCCCTGCTGGTATCAATTGACTGACGTTGCGGGGGACATGCCAGCCATGTGGTGCTGGCATTTCTGCCACATTTTTCCTTAGAACTCATCTAGTTTTTTTGTCTTGTGGTTTCTCATCAGTTTCTGACAGGTGTCCCATGACTGACGTACATGCGGTGGCAAGGAACCAAATTTCGATACCCAGGCTTCTAGGAACTGTCGTGTCACCGGGTCAGCAGGATACCCACTCCCCAGGGGCAGATCAAGCTGGGGTTCGAGTTCCTGAGCAATTTTTCGAACATGTTCATCCCGTGTTACCTTTGCCAGGATGCTTGCTGCTCCGACGATTGGATACTGCTCATCTGCCTTGTGCTTGGAGATCATCTGTGGTTTGAAGGACAACCGGGAGAGGATGTCTCGTCCGAAGCGCTCCTCGTTGACATCAGCAGCATCCACGTAACAGATCTCTGGTTTGAGTTTCTCAATGATCTTGCTGAACATGTAGACTTCCAGTTCGTTTAAGGTCATGGTCTTTCGCAGATCATCGATGTCAGAGGCTGGAAGCACAATGAGTTCAGAGCGGTGAACGGTCTGCTGGATCTGCTGTGCCAGGTGCTCTCGCTTGCGTGGGGTGAGCTGCTTGGAGTCACAGGCACCGATACGGACGATCTCCATGTCATTCTCAACAAGCACCCCTGCAACCACGAGCGGCCCAACGCACGGGCCTCGACCCGCCTCATCGGCTCCACAAATCATGAACGGTGTGTAACAGATGGAAGTAAAAAGATGTTACGGAGAGCCGTGATAGGCAATTTTTTAATACCAGACCTTATTCTGGCCCTGGTGATGCCGCCGTAGCTTAGCTGGTGGAGCGGCTGATTCGTAATCAGCAGGTCAGGGGTTCAAATCCCTTCGGCGGCTCTTTCTTTCACAGGAGTACTTATTTATATCAGAAGACAGCAATAGATATAGTATGAACAGCTGGAGAGACACCCGACGAACACTGATTCTTGCGTGTATCTTCCTGCTTCTCACGGTTCCTCTTGTCACACAGGGTGCTGGTGCAGAGAAGACGTGGCGAATCAAGTATCGCGATCATTGTTTGTTCCCCTGCTGTTGGATGTGGTACGTTCGTGATAGCGAGCTTCACACCAACCAGACGGATGAGAAGCTTCGGGGGTTCTTTACCGGGTGTCAGACGCCACGTGACTTCTATGATCGGATTCAGCAGCACGTGCGTGATTCCTTTCGCGAGATCATCTACACGGACCTTGACATGAACATGAGGAGCCTACCAGTAATCGTCGACACCCTGCTGAGCAACGACACCGTGTTCTTGTTCTGTCACCATCAGGCGTTTATCTTTGCTGCTGGTGTCAAGGCGATGTTCAGCACCTATGACGAGCAGACCAACAGGTACGTGCTGAACGCGGGCTGCAGTGACTTCTCCCTTGAGATCTGGCGTAGCGCAGATCTCCACGAACCAATTCTACCGTATCGATCCCACGTCCAGATAATCATCGATGAGTGGAATGGAACATCGGTCTTCGAACTGAATAATGTCACCACGGACAGAATCGAGGCGGACAACTGGGAGGATGAGTTTCGTCCCTTCAACCAATTCGATGACGTCCCCTTTCCACGTTGTTTTCCACGGTTTTTCTCTGCTCTGAAAAACTCTCTCTTAGAAACGAAGGGATAGAGAGACAGAAGAAGGCAGTGGTGTTACGTGACTCCCACAACGAACACGAGGAGGACGAAGCCTGTTGCGTTTTTTCCAGCAGTTGCCGCGGTGACCATGATGGTTATCTTCCCAATACCAAGAACGATGAGATGTTTGGTTGTCGTTGCCCCTGGTTGAAGCTGCAAGATGGTCCCCGAGGTGGTGTTTGCCCCAAGGATGAACCCTCCATTGACGGTGATGCTCCATGGGATGTGCTCGTAGGTTTCCGTACCGGTGTTTGTGAAGGTAGCTGTCACTCCAATGCCTCCTTTGATGTCTGTGATGTCAATGATGACCGGGTGCTGTATCGTAAACGTGCAGCTCTTGGTATTTTCAATGTTGCCTGGGCTGTCGACGGAGTAGAAGTACAGTGTGTGTGTCCCATCATCTGTAACAATAAAAGGGGTTGTATAGAGCTGGAAGGAGACGTTATCGAAGCTGTAGTACGTGCCGATAATAGGTGATTCATCAACAACCGTGAAGCTGACGGTCACATCACTGACGTAGATGCTGCCGTTCATCGTACCATTTAGATGACAGGTCGTCACTGGCGGGGTGAGATCCGCGAATGTCCAGATGAACTCACTGCCCGTGCCGCTGAGGATCTCACAGGCTTTGATCTCATTGTGTGTGTCTGAGTCACAGTCACCGATGATCAGACCAGCAAGCATCCCGGTTGGCTCAGTGAGCACCGCCTCTTCGACGTAGGTGCTGCCGTCCCACCCGATCACATGCACGTAGCCTGCACCGATGCAGAACTCGTTCTGCCCATCGTTATCGGCATCACCAATCGCTATCGCCTCAATCACTGGTTCACCAGAGGGATACTGGGCATGCCAGACTTGCTGGAACGTAGAACCATCCCATTCAAACAGCCACCCTGAGGGGGTTCCCCCATAGCTGCCGATGCCGATCTCTGGGGTGCCGTCACCATCAATGTCACCGACACCATCGCCGTAGACTGTTGATCCTCCGTAGTTGGTACACACTGGGACTCCCTCCCAGATCTCTGTGACGTCATTCCAGTTCAGCGCCCAGGTGCCTGCGGTCGCACTGGTTCCAACCGAGACATCAGCGATGACCTCGGTCTTTCCATCGTTGTCCACATCACCGCTCCACACCATCGGACACTCCATCGATGATCCACCAGGGCAGCTCCAGCTCGTCTCCATCACGAAGTGATCTGTGTCCCAGCCAAGCGCAGTCACGTGTTTATCACCTGAGCCCATGTTCGGCGCATTCGCAATCAGGATCTCTGGGTGTGTATCGTCATCGTAATCGCAGGCGTAGATGTCGAAGACGAAATCAACACCAGTGCCATAGTACCAATCGAGTTGGGTGAGGGTGGTGCCATCCCATTCGTAGGCATAGACGCCATCAGCACTGGAGTACCCCCAGGAAACGCAGAACTCCAGGTCACCATCTTCATCAAGGTCGACGACCGCGGCACCTGAGGGAGAGTGGTACGACCCACCAGGGACCGTCCACGAGTACTCTTCGATGTAGGTTTCTAGCCCACTGTCGTATGAGTAAATCCGACAGATACCAGAGGTTTCATAGCCACCAAGAATGATTTCATTGATGCCATCGTCGTCTATATCTCCGACTGGTTGTGCCATCTGCGCATGGCCGTTGCCTCCGTACGCATGAGTCCATTGTAACGACCAGCCACGACCAGCAGAAGTCCGTGCTTGGAACGTGTTTATTCTATCAATGTTGTCTTGATCAGTCACTACTGTCGCTGGTATGGATGAAGTTGAAAGACACACTAGCAGGATAATACTAATTGTACTTATTTTTCTCATCATTTTATTTTCGCCCCCCGTGTACAATATACGTCTTCTCCAAGATTTTTTATCTATGAAAATTATTTAAACGTATTCATCGAGAGAAGGGATGGAAGAAGGACCGTAGTGTCATGATCACAGCCTGCTGATGGTCTTTCGTAAACTGGAGAAACCAGTGATTCTGAGCATACGAGGTGATGATGGTGCTACTCTTGTGGTTACCGGCATGGTCGTAGACTGTTGCTTTGACGAGATGGATGCCGATGCCCGTGATGTAGACTTCATAGGGGGGTGTGTCATCGGTGTAATGATGTACGCCGTCAAGCGTGAATGTCACCCGGTTCACACCGCTAACGGCATCAGTGACGTTGGCGATGACTTTGAGTGTGCTGATACTGATCCGCTCGGTAGTCAGTTCAAGTGCAGGGGGGCTGTAATCGATATTCAAGGGGGTCTGGTACTCGTCTGAGGTGTTCCCCTGCTCGATGAAGTACCAGTGTAACGTGTGTGATCCTTCCTCAGTAACCGAGAATGCTGTGAGGTACTCCTCCCAGTCTGCATCATCCAGTCTATAGTAAATCGCATCAACCATGCCGTTGACATAAAACGAGACACTGACGTTGCTGCGGTACCAGCTCTGGGTGCCTGTGGTGCCGTTGAAGACGGGGTAGCAGGTGATGTTCTGCGGGGTGAGGACGAAATCGTGGGTGGTGTTCTCCCCGATGGCAAGGAGAATCCACTCAGGGTAATACCCTTCCTTTGAGCAGGTCGCATTCTTCATACACCAGCACAGCGGGATGTTGGTCACATGGTAGTAGCCGGTCTCATCACTGTAATTTTCCTGATAGGTCTCATGGTAGTACACCCGTACTAAGGCATCAGCAATTGGTTGTTGACGTGGGTCGGTGACGTACCCTGAGAGAGACGCATTTGGAAGAAACGGTGATGACGTCTGCAGTGCAGTTGATTCAGCGTTCAGTACGCGGTGTCCTGAGGTTGTTGGTACTACAAGAAGGATGATACAGCCTATTAAAATTATATATTGTTTTGATACCATATCTTTTCACTCCCCAATTCTATTTTTTATAACAAGTCTTGCTTTATAAATGTTTCAGTCGTTGATTCACGGGTCAGCATGCATGTTTTTTGAGTGGTGACGTGCAGCTCGCTCTTTTTCTAAAACACCCACGAGTCGATACAGCTGCTGTGTAGTTGCTGTGGTGAGGGAGAAGCACTGCCTCTGCGGACAGTCCTTGTCCAGGATAGCACATCGACGATCCTTGTCATACACGACGGGGTACAGGGTGCATCCTTGCGGGCGGTGTTCGTACACGGTGCATCGATCCCCATCATGGAACACGCAGCGGCCGTGCCTGTTCTTGAGCTGCAGCCAACCGTCATGTTCTTCAATAAAAAACGTAGGGTCGTACCCTTGCTGCTGGAGTGTGCCAATATCATGGTTGGATAACACCATGTTGGTTTCAGTGCAGCATTTGAGACAGTGTGTGTCCAGACAGCAGTTTGACATACCGTATCACCTCAAATAGCCAATACATTTAAGAAGGATACGTTCATTCTCATTTTACACCCAAAAACCTCTCCTTCTTACGGGAGGGGAGGAAAGGGGAAGTTGAAGAGTATAAAAAAGAGTTGTATGATACTCACTCTGCAACCCCCAAGACAAAATCTCTATTGATAATATAAATGTTTCTCAAAAGGTCTTTATACCCCTAGCATGAAACTCTTTAGCGAAACGTTTATAACATTAAAAGGGATAGCGTTTTCTTAGTCTCCTAGACAACAATGGTAATAAAAGAGCTAATAATGTAGCTCTTATAGAAGGATTACATCACGGGGGAAAAATAATTATGGCGAAAAGTAGCAAAAAACAGATAGACCAAGATGAGAAGCGAGTCATTGAACAACTGCAGCGGAACTCCAATGAGAGTATCGATAAAATCGCAAAAACCTGTGGGTTCTCCAGGCAGAAGGTCTGGCGCATCATCAAACGACTGGAGAGCAACAAGACCATCTGGGGGTACACCGCAGTGCCAGATAAGGAGAAGCAAGGCGTACACCACTACATTCTGCTAATCAAGCGGTCGAATCAACCAGCCGGAGAAGTCATTGGTGACCTCATCGATGGGTTCAAGAAATCCGCGGCAAAGAGCCTTGGTGTCTTCGCAAGCACTGTCTGCATCCTGCATGGTGAGTACGATGTGTTGATTTGCTTTACTGCAAAAGACATCAGTGTCGCAAAGCGATTCATTGAGTTCATCAACAAAAAATACTCGGTGTTCATCCGTGAAATCATGCTGCTGGAAGACATCTTCTCAGTGAAAATCAGCGGGATGATCAACCCGAAGATAGAAGACTTGAAAGAATTCTTCAAAGTGTAAAACCGTACCAAGATGAGAGGGCATCGCCCTCACCTTTTTTTTTTTATTTTTCATTGAAGTGATGCTTGTTTTTGAAACAGTTGTTTGGATATATAGTAAGTATGAGAGGGGGGTCTAAAAAGTCTGGGAGGAAAAGAATGAAAAAGAAAATTTCAATTCAATTCTTTAGACCCCCTCGCATGGTCCTGAATACACTACGAGTACATAAAAGTTACTCATTGATGCTGCCTCAGCAGTACTCCCCCCGCCAGCAGTGCATCAGGATTGTCTGGTGAGGGTCACGATGTCTATACTCCCAGCAGTGCTCAACTGTAAGCTGGCATCCTGATCGACAAAGTGATACTGGTAGGCTGCGACAAGAGAAGCACCATCCAACGTATACAGGGATAACGTGGTATTCTGTACTCGCCAGGTCCCCTCCTCAGCTCCTCTCCGATAGGTTTTGGTACCAAAAAACGTAATACTCCCGTACTCTTCGTTGTACCAGCTGCCGACAAACCTGAGGAACTCATCTGATGTCGCCTCCTCGGATTTCTCACCAAGGAACAGAGAAAAACCACCCATCTCACCGATGAACAACCACGCACCCAGGATGAGGACACACAGCAAGATGACACCAGCAAGAATCCAGACATCCTTCATGGTGTACGCCTCACAGCACCTCGAAGTGGAATGCAGACAACATGCATTGTATCATATGTACATACGAAGAGGATGTCTCTGATGAGAGCCATCATCGATGACACGCGTACGACTCTAATGATGGATGAGACCCAGTGAGGTTAACTCCTGGGAGAGCTTCTCCACCGCCAAAGACACATCGGAGATCTTGCGTGCCCCGGTGCAGACGATCTTCCCTGAGCCGAACAGCAGCATCGCCACCCGTGGCTCTTTGATGCGGTACACCAGGCCAGGGAACTGCTCGGGTTCGTACTCCACGTTCTCTAAGCCCAGGGCCATGGCGACCTCATTGAGGTTCAGCTCACCACCCAGGTCAGAGATGGCGACGATGTTCTGGATGACGATCTCAGGGTCCTTGTAGACCTCGACACCCAGTTTCTTGAGCTTCTCCGTGATGATGTTAATCGTGGTGCGAACGTCCTCGATGTTTTTTGCACCCGTGCAGTTCGCCTTGCCACTGCGGAACAACAAGGTGGCGGTCTTCGGGCTGCTCAAGCGGTACACCAGCCCAGGGAACTGCTCAGGCTCATACTCTGCTTCTTCTAATGATTGCGCGATGACGTCTAAGTCTAACTTATCGGAAAATGACGTTGACGCAACAATATTTTCTACGATTACTTCCGGCATACATCTTCCTCCTTTCGTATTCCAAACGTTACAAGCTTCTCCACTACCTTCTCCACCGCAACGGTTGCCTCTGAGAGGCTGCCACTGTTGCAGATAATCTTCCCAGAATCAAACAAGAGCAGAACCGTGTTTGGGTTCTCTCCCCTGTACACCAGCCCGGGGAATGACGCAGGGTCAAACGGCTCGGTGTGCAGGGATGTCGCAAGAAACGACAAATCCAAAGGACGATGCAGATGTGTTGAGACGGTCACGTTCTGAACAACAACCGTCGGAGGTTGTTGCACCTGCATGCCGACAACTGTGAGACGATCCAGTACCATCTTCACAATGCTGTCAACATCTTCCATGCTCTTCGGACCCGTGATCACGGTGTTGCCTGTGGCAAACACCGTCACCATGCAGCGTGGTTTACTGAGCTGTATGACAATAGCAGGGAGTTCCTCAGGATTGTACTTCGCATCAGCCATGATGCCGGCTAGTGCGGGTAAATCTACCGCTGACGGCAAGCAAAATGAAACAACCAGGTTTTCTACTTGGACGTCGGTCATAAGAAGAGTTCTCTCCTTAGAGTATATAAAGGCTTTTTATAAACGTTTCGTAAAAAAAAGAAAGGGGAAAAAACCTGTAGTTTACCACACTTTGTCAATGTCAATGTCGTCGTCGCTTCTCTCTGGTTTCTTCTCCTTGGTGGTCTTCTCCTGGTTCACCTGGTCCAGGATGCCATGGAACTCATGGGTTTTCTCATGAATCCGCTGCTCGCAGCTCGACACCACCAGCTCACCCCGGGTTTTCTCAATCAGCCCCCGGATCATATCCTGCTTCTTCTTAATAGGTACGAGGGCTGAGGGGTAATCAAAGCTCATGATCGCATCGAAAATACGGTCCATGTGATGGAGGTACTCATGGGCCTTGGACGCGTTGCCCTGCAGCATGAAATCCAACGCACCACGTCGCAGCTCACCAACGACATCGCACAGCCCCAGCAGGTACGCACTGTACGTCGTCTGCAACGCATCCGGGTCAGGCAGCTCCTGGTCACTCATGATGTTGTACAGACAGTGAATCTCGACGAACTCCTGGGCTGCGTTCTCCACAAACCCAGTGTGCTGCAGATCAGGGTGATTCTTGACTCCTGCGTTCAACTGCTTCATCTTCTCTGAGGCCTGGTGGATGTACTGCTCTGCATCCTGCAGGTGATTCTGATGTAACTGCTGAATCCCCCGTCGACAACTGATGATGATATCACGGGAGTTCCTCAATGCGTCCTCCCGTACTTTTTCTTTCTCACTGATGTGGTGATCAATCTTGCCAATGATGTCGTTGAGGTTCTTCATCGGCGTACGCGGTTCTTCTGTTTCGCTCATGCTGCTTCCATCATTTTTTTATTCACCCAGAAGTCAGGGGTCTTCCCAGACAGGACCATCATCATCTGCTCCGCGCAAATCTTTCCTGCGCGCAGCTGTCCTTCCTTGGTTGACGCACCAATGTGAGGCGTACAGATCACCTTGGGGTGGTTCACCAATTCTTTGAATGTGGGAGGCTCAGCAGCGTACACATCAAGCGCAGCAGCACGCACCTTCCCACCGTTTAAATGTTTTAGCAATGCTTGTTCATCAACCACACCGCCTCGTGCGCAGTTCACCAGGGTGACACCATCCTTCATCGTCTCAAACTCAGCATCCTTGAGTGTTGATCCCTCGGTTTTCACAAATGGGATGTGCAGGGAGATGTAATCAGATTCCTTGAGCAGTTTCTCCAGTGGCACCATCGTAATCTTGGCATCCGGTGACTTCTGGATGTACTTATCGTAGGCAAGGACCTTCATGTGGAACGCTACGGCGCGTCTCCCTAGCTCCGTGCCGATACGTCCGATGCCAATGATGCCGAGTGTCTTCCCACAGAGCTCAACACCCTTGAATGATTTCTTCTCCCACAGCCCTTGCTTCATGGAGTGATCTGCCTGAGCAATGGACCGTGCGGTCGCAAGCATCAACCCAAACGCAAGCTCTGCGACGCTCTCCGTCGTCCCCGTAGGAGCATTGACTACTTTGATTTTGTGTTTCGATGCCGTGGGAAGATCAATGTTATCCACACCAATCCCAGCACGGCCAATCACCTTCAAGTTGCCTTTCGCACCTGCATCAATGACGTCTGCGGTCACTTTCGTACGACTCCGCACCATCAACCCATCGTACTTCGCTATCTCTTTGACGAGGGTTGCTGCATCCATCTCATGAAACGTCACCTGATGACCAGCGTCCTGCAGTTGCGTAATAACTGCTTGTTCGGTCTTATCAGTAATCAAGATATTCATCACTATGCCTCCATGAGGGGTAACGTCACTGAGATAAAAATGTTTACGCTCCCAGGTAGATCTCCCGGAAATCAACACCGGGGTACTCTGCTTTCTCCCCCAGCTCCTCTTCAATACGAATCAATTGATTGTACTTGGCGTTGCGATCGCTGCGCGCTGGCGCCCCTGTTTTAATCTGTCCTGCACTCGTCCCGACGACGAGATCCGCGATGAAGGCATCCTCGGTCTCCCCGCTCCGATGACTCACCACCGCAGTCCATCCCTCATCCTGGGCCATCTTAATCGCATTCAACGTCTCCGTGACCGTCCCAATTTGATTCAACTTGATGAGAACAGAGTTTGCTGCCTGCAGCTGAATGCCTCTCTGAATGCGCTTCGTATTGGTCACAAACAGGTCATCACCGACGATCTGCACCGTGCGACCGAGCTTCTTGGTCATCTCCACCCAGGAGTCCCAGTCATCCTCTGCCAGCCCGTCCTCGATACTCACAATCGGGTACGCCTGACAGAGAGCTACGTAGAAATCAACCATCTCCCCACCGGAGTAGGTCTGCTCCCCAATCTTGTACACGCCATCGTAGAAGAACTCACTGGAGGCGGGATCCAAGGCTATCTTCATCTTCCCCGTGTAGCCAGCGTTCTCCACTGCCTGAAGCATCAGGTCGAGTCGCTCGTGAATGTCAACAATCTGCGCTGGAGCAAACCCGCCCTCATCACCAATCAACACCCCACCTGCACCACACTTCTTTTTCAACAGCTTCGCCAAATGGTGGTACGTCTCAGAGATTATCCTGATGCCTTCCGTGAAATTTTTCGCACCAGTCGGCATCAACATGTGCTCCTGAATAGAGTTCTCCTGACCCGCGTGCTTCCCACCATTAATCACATTGCACATGGGGACAGGGAGACGATGCGGGAGTACCCCGAACAACTCACCAATGAACATGTACACGGGGATACCAGCTGCTGAGGCACCTGCCTTCGTCACCGCCATAGACACCGGGAGCACGGCATTTGCGCCAAGGGATCCCTTATTGTCGGTTCCATCAATCTTCAGCATGATGGCATCAATGGTCTCTTGATGCCGGCAATCTAAACCGATGAGCTTTGGAGCAATCTTTTTATTCACATGCTCAACAGCCTTCAGCGTCCCTTTCCCAAGATACCGTGTGTTGTCACCATCACGAAGCTCCAAGGCTTCATGCTGTCCTGCGCTCGCACCACTCGGTGTCATGGCTCGAAACACACCCTGCTCAGTGACCACATCGACTTCAACGGTCGGGTTGCCACGAGAATCCAAGACCTCACGCGCTTTAATCTGTTTGATTTCAGACATACCGTCGCTCCCCATCAAGGAAACCTCATAAGGTCGCGTAGTTTTTAAAAATATCGTTTTGATAGTATCACTACAGAAACGCTTAAGAACACACTTTTACTTTAACCCTGTGGAGGATATGGTATGGAGTTCAGTACCTTGCTTGCAGCACTGTTCATTCTGATCATCTTCATTGTGATGGTGCTTGCATCAGCGATAAAGATCATGCCGGAGTACCAACGCATCGTCATCTTTCGATTAGGACGACTGCTTGGCATCAAAGGACCAGGGCTTGTGTTCATCATCCCTATCATTGATAAACCGATTCGGATGGATTTACGAACACGTGTCATCGACGTCCCAAAACAACGCATTATCACCAATGATAACGTCACCGTCGACGTGGACGCCGTGGTCTACTTCAGAATCACCGACCCACAGAAAGCCATTGTGGAAGTCCAACGGTACGACGCCGCGACCAGCCTCCTGGCACAGACCACACTGCGGGACATCCTTGGCCAGAAGAACCTTGATGAACTCCTCTCGCAGCGAGAAGAACTCAACAAGAGCCTGCAGTCCATCCTTGACACCGGCACCGACCCTTGGGGCATCAAGGTATCAGCAGTCACCCTCCGGGACGTCTCCTTGCCCGAGGAAATGCTTCGAGCTATCGCCAAACAAGCAGAAGCGGAACGAGAGAAACGATCACGGATCATCATGGCTGAAGGAGAGATGCTCGCATCAGCGAAGATGACAGAAGCAGCAAAACTGTACGAACAAACACCTATCGCTTTACGACTCAGAGAACTGCAGACACTCACCGAGATAGCGCGAGAGAAAAATCTTATTATTGTTCCTGGTGGGGAAATAGGGACGATGGCAGGACTAGCAAAAGCAATCAATAAAAAAGTCGAATGATGAGACAAAAAACCTCTCTTCTCCTTTCTTTTTTATTTCTGTGTATCGCAGTGTCTAGTAGTGTGCACGCACAATCATCACAGGTTGTTCTTGTCGAAATCACCGATACTATTGATCAGAGTACGGTAGAACTCATCACCGATTGTTTCACCCAAGCAGGGGCAGAGGGAGCACACGCCATTGTTTTGTTGATTGATACGCCAGGTGGTGGGCTGGATCAGACGTTTCAAATCGCTGACCTCATCCAGCAGAGCGACATCCCGATCATTGGGTACGTGTACCCCACGGGGGCGACCGCCTGGTCCGCCGGAACCTTTATTTTATTAAGTACACCACTGGCAGCCATGGCAGAGTACAGCATCATCGGGTCATGCCAGCCAATCGAAGCAAGCCTTGAAGGAACACGATACATTAACGACTCAAAAATCATCAACGCACTCGTTGAGTGGCTGGTGCAGCGAGCAGCAATGTACGGGCGCAATGAAACCCTCGCTGAGTTGTTCATTACGCAGAACAGAAATGTCAATGCCACCGAGGCATACACCGCTGACGTCGTGGAAGTTGTCGCCTCAACCGTTGATGAGCTGCTTGAAGCAATCGACGGCAGAAACATCACCACGGCCGCTGGTGTCGTGACCCTGCAGACCGCAGGTGCACAGTACACTACGTATGCACCCTCGTTGAAAATCCAGATCATGAAATTTCTCTCCAACCCGATTCTCAGTTCACTGCTCCTCATCCTGGGGATCCTGGCGCTCCTCGGCGGGCTGTCCGCTCCCGGTTACGGAGCTGAGGTGGTCGGCATCATCGCTATTCTGCTCGCCCTCATCGGCTCTGGATTCAGTGTTCCTACCCTCAGCATAATTTTTATAATAATAGGATGTTTACTGCTTGCTGTCGAACTCTTCGTTACCCCAGGATTCGGGGTGGTTGGCATCGGTGGAATCATCTGCCTCATCATTGGATCCATCTTCCTGGTCCCCAGCTACCCGACACGACAGTGGCTCATCTCAAGTGAGTATATGATAGACGCGCTCCTCATCACGGTGCTGGTCATCGTGCTCTTCGCACTCTTCTTCCTCTTCCTCTTGTACAAAATCATTCAGATTCGTAAGAAAAAAACAATCATGGGCACGTTCATCGGTGAAAAAGCAGTCGCCATTGAACGCATCAGCCCAGAGAAACCAGGGTTCGTACGATTCAAAGGTGAGTACTGGCAGGCGAAAGCAGACACGGTGATTGAACAAAACACCAAAGTGGAAATCGTCGATAAGGAAGACACCACGCTCGTTGTGCGGCCTCTGAAGAGATGACCAAAGGATTAATCAACCTCTTTTTTCTTTAGGGGGCTCTGACTAGATAAAAGGTTTGATAGCAATGAATTCTCACATACACTGCCAATTCCTTGGTGGCAGCGACGAAGTCGGCAACCTTGCCATGGTGCTAGAGCTAGAGGACATGCGGTTGCTCTTCGACTACGGGATGTCACCAGGAAAACCACCGTCGTTCCCTCTCCCTCCACCCCCTGTTGACATGACGTTCCTGTCACACTCTCACCTTGACCACTGCGGCATGGTCCCCTGGTTGTGCTCACAGGCAGACCATCGGATTGTGACCACGGATCTGACGGCGACCATCAGCAGCATCCTGCAGAAAGACACGGTGCGCATCGCACAGATGGATGGGTACTCTGTCCCCTTCACCAACGCGGATATTAAAGAAGTCGAGCACAGTTACGTCCCCGTTGACGTAGGCAAGCAACGCGACCTTGGCGATGACTACACGATGCGGTTCCATTCAGCGGGCCACATCCCAGGATCCCTGATGTTTGAACTCTCAGGTGAGAAACGGTTGTTGTTTACTGGTGATCTCAACGTCATTGACACCAGACTTGTCAAAGGCACAAAACCGGTCGCCTGCGACATCCTCTTCATGGAGGGAACCTACGCAGGACGGGAGCATGAAAACCGTGATCGCCTAGAACATGAGTTCCTTGATAAAATCAAAGAAGTCAACAACCGTGGAGGCACGGTGATCATCCCTGCGTTTGCGGTCGCCCGATCACAGGAGCTCCTCATGGTCCTCAAAAAAGCAGGCTACGACATCTGGCTTGATGGCATGGGGAAAAAGATCTCCAAAATCTACCTGAAATACCACAAGCACCTCCGCTCCGCTGAGGAGTTTAAAAAAGCATTCAAGCACGTCAATGTCGTCCACTCAGAGCACAGCAGGAAATCAGCGATGAACGGTGAGGTGATCATCACCTCCAGCGGCATGATGGACGGCGGCCCGGTCCTGTCGTACATGAACAAGCTGAAGAACGATAGGAAAAGCGCGGTGCTGCTCACCGGGTACCAGATCGAGGGTACCAACAGCCGGCTGCTTATCGAAAAAAAGAAGTTGAACTTCTACGGTGTCGTGGAAAACGTGGACTGCGAAGTGCAGTACTATGATTTCTCAGCTCATGCTGGCCACAGCGAGCTGGTGGCGTTCGCCAAGCAGTGCGGCCCTGAGAAAATCGTCTTGTTCCACAGTGCGAACCGAGCACCCCTCGCAGAGTCCTTGAAGGATGCTGCAGAGGTCTTCACCCCGATGAAAGGGGAACGCTTCGCCTTGTGACGCATCGCTTCTTAGGATGCTTAGAAGAATGAGTGTATACAAGGACATAAGTGTGTTTCATACAACAGGAGAAAACAACCAATGGCCGATGAAGAGATGACACAACGGCAGATCTACGATCTGAAGCGACAGCTGGAAGAGCTGAAGAAATGCAGAGGTAAACATACCGAGCTCATCTCGTTGTACGTGCCGCCATCCAAACAAATCTTCGATGTCATTGCGTACCTGCGTAACGAGTACTCACAGTCACAGAACATAAAATCAAAGACCACGATGAAGAACGTGCTGTCTGCCATTGAATCCATCATGAGCCGGTTGAAGACGTTCAAGCAGCCGCCACCCAACGGTCTGGTCATGTTCGTCGGCCATAAGAGCGTCGGTGCGGATAAGACCGACATGGTGGCGTACATCATTGAGCCGCCCCTCCCCATTGTCACCTTCCTGTACCGGTGTGACTCTGAGTTCTACACCCAGCCTCTGGAAGAGATGCTGACGGAGAAGGAAATCTATGGGTTGCTGCTGCTCGACCGACGTGAGTGTACCATTGGGATGCTGCGGGGCAGTCGCGTTGAGATGGTCCGGTACATGACCTCGCAGGTGCCTGGGAAGCATGGGCGAGGAGGCCAATCGCAGCGGAGGTTTGAGCGTCTCACTGAGGTCGCTGCGCATGAGTGGTTCGTGAAGTGCGGGGAGCGCGCCAGTGAAATCTTTCGGGCAGAACCAAAGATCAAAGGCATCCTCGTCGGTGGCTCCGGCCCAACCAAGAACTACTTCATCGACGAAGGCTACCTCCACTACGAGATACAGAATAAAATCATTGACACGTTTGACACCGGGTACACCGATGAGTACGGGCTACGTGAGCTGGTTGCCAACGCTGCTGAGAAGATGTCTGATTTAAAGGTCTCCCAGGAGAAGAAGATCATGAAACGGTTCCTGTCTGAGGTGATGAAATCAGAGAAGAACATGGCGGTGTACGGGGAGCATCAGGTGCGCAAAGCCTTGGAGATGGGGGTCGTCGACACCCTGCTGCTGTCAGAAGACATCAGAAAGTACCGGGTGACCATGAAGTGCCAGTCCTGCGCGTACACCCAGGAGAAAACCATGACAGAAGAGGACCTCGAGGGGTTTACGCCACCAGCGTGCCCTACGTGTAAGACAACGCTGCCTATGGAGATTACACAGAAAGTGGATGTGATCGATGAGCTGTCTGATCTGGCTGAGAAAACCAGTGCGACCGTGAAGTTGATCTCCCGGAACAGTGAGGAAGGTGAGTCGTTGTACACCGCGTTCAATGGTATGGCGGGGATTCTCCGCTACCCTATTGATATCTAAGGACGGAGTTTTCTCCTGGAAAACACCATGATTTTTAAACCGATGGTTTTATAAACACTGAAATATATTTATCATATTGATATCCTATGTCATCTCGAGACGATTTCAAGTC